>NZ_JBVKBI010000034.1:0-63016 GCF_055639035.1 Streptomyces sp. NPDC107654 | reverse complement strand
CATCGGCGGTACGAGCGCAAGGCCGAGCACTTCCTCGTCTTCACCAGCCTCGCCTGCACCCTCATCTGCTACCGCAGACTCACCAAATGAGATGATGTCTTAGCGGTGTCCCGGCGGCGGACGGCCACGAGCACCAGTCCGCCGAGCACCGTCGCGCCCACCGCGCCGGCCGTCAGGAGCGGCACGCCGTCGCCGCCGGTGCTCGCGAGGGTGCCGCCGGTGGCGGAACCGGTCGTCGTGGACGCGGTGGACGCCGCGCCCGAGGCGGCCGTCGTACCGGACGTGCCCGTCGTCCCCGTAGCGCCCGTAGCGCCCGTCGTCCCCGTCGTCCCCGTCGTATCGCTGCCGCCCGTCGACTGTCCGTGCGGGTCGTTGCCCCCGCCTTCCGTGCCGGCGCCGCCGTTGTCCGCTCCGCCGCTGCCCGTGCCACCACCGGTCGTGGTGCCGCCGGCGGTGCTCGTGCCGGGCTCCCCGCCTCCCGTCACGTCGACGGCGAGGTAGGCGGTGTCGTTCGCCCGGTTCTCGTCGAACACGGGGTGGATGCCGTACACGGAGCCGACCGTCACCGCGCCCTTGGTGCTCCGTGCGGTCTTGCCGATCTCCAGGACGAAGGTGTAGTCGAGGGACTGGTCGACGTCGATGGTGTGGCCGGCGGGCCAGCAGACGTACCGGGTGTGGCCCGGCTCGGACGGTCCGGTCGGCCCGTCGACGCCGAAGGGTGCGCAGTCCCCGGGGACCTCCTTGGCGACGGTTCCCTCCGGGATCCGCACCATCAGGGCGGGCTGGTCGTCGCTGTCCTGGTTCCCGATCCAGCCGGGGCCGTGGTTGCGGAGCGTCGCGGTGACCGTCACCCGGCTGCCGGGCGCGCCCTCCACCAGGTCCCCCTCCGCCGCGAGGTCGGCCGTGCTGTCCGCGGTCAGGGTCAGCCGCCGGTAGCTGTCGTCGAAGCCCTCCCCCGGCGCCTCGCCGGTACGGCCCGTGCCGTACTCGACGGCCTCCATCAGGGCCTGGGGCAGGGCCTTGAACCGTACGGGGGTGGTGATCGAGGCGCCGGGCCGGACGACCGTGTCCAGCTCGCACAGCGCCTGCCGGAAGTGGTCGGCGAGGGTCGAGTAGGTGCAGCCCGCGACCTGGTCCGGGAAGTCGAGTCCCCGGGTCAGCCGGAGCCGGAAGGTGACGCCGTCGGCGGGCGCGGTGCCCTTGTTGGTGACGGTGACGGAGTTGTCGTAGATCTCACCCGGCTTGGGGGAGGCGACCGGGAGGGCGGAGACCACCAGGTCGGGAGCCTGCTCCTCGGCGTGCGCCACGGGGACGGCGAGGACGGGGACGCCGATGCCGATGGCCGCGGCGGCCACGGCGGCCGCCGTGGAACGGAGGGGTGCGCGCACGGTGGATCTCCTCTTCGTATGCACAGGGGTATGCGCAGGGGTGTGCACATCGGCATGCGTCGGCATGCCGGACGGCGGGCGGCTGGTCATGGCCGCCGGGTACGGCACCGTCATGTACTGGACACACGAGAGGTATCTGGGGTTGCAGGGAATCCTCGGCGCGATCCTGGGCAGTCTCCCCGGAGAGGAAAGCTCTGGGCAAAGATCGGGCGAGCGTGGACGAGGAACGCGTGGCGGACACCGCAGGCAGCAGCGAACAAGACGAACACGACGAACCCGACGGACTATCGGTCACCCGGTCCGATGTCGACGGTGTCACCGTCGTCACGGTCAACGGCGAGGTCGACCACCACACCTCCGGCGCCCTGCACCGGGCCCTCACCCCCGCCGATCCCGACGGGGCGCGCACGGTGGCGGACCTCAGCGGGGTGCCGTTCATGGACTCCAGCGGCATCAACGCGCTCATCGCCGCGCACCAGGCCCACGCTCCGGCGGGCTGGTTGCGGCTGGCCGGAGTCCGCAGGTCCGTCCTGCGCACCCTGGAGATCGTCGGCCTGACCCCCCTCCTCCCCTGCTACCCCAGCGTCCGCGACGCCCTGGACGGCTGACGGGAAGACCCCGGAACCGACGAGGACTTGAGCCAGGGGGCCGCGGACGCGGTGAGGCGGGTCAGGACTGCGGGCGCCGCCCGTGGTTGGCCGCGTGCTTGCGCCGCCCCTTCTTCTTCCGGCGTCGCTTCGAGGACATGGGCACCTCCTGGGACAGGGAGCGGAGCATGACATGCTCCACCTGCGGGACGTAAGGGACATAAGCAAGATATCCCTGCGTTCCTCGGCACTCCACCGGAGGGAACGCCGGTGATGCGTCTGACTATGATGCGAAATGCCGGACTTTCCGTGCGTTCGTCCGCACCCAGAGGAGCAGACACCATGACCGGTGTTCCCGTGCCGATCAGCGCCCAGGCCCGCCGTGCGCTGGAGCAGGAGCTGGCCGACCTCCGGGCCGAGCGCCGGCTGGTCGCCGGCACGCTCCGGGACCTCTCGGTGGGCGACCAGGCCGACCAGGCCGACGAGTTGCGGCGCGCCGATCAGCTCGGACGCCTGGACCGTCGTATCGGGGACATCACCGAACGGCTCAGCCAGGCGGAGACGGCCGGGCCCGCACCCACCGACGTGGTCGGCGTGGGCAGCACCGTCACCGTCCGCTTCTCCGACGGGGCGACGGAGGCCCTGCAGATCGGCGAGGTCGCCGAGGCGCTGGACCAGGTGCTGGTCACCGCCGACAGCCCCCTCGGCCGCGCGCTGCTCGGGCGGCGGCCCGGGGACACCGTGCGCTACGACACCCCGGACGGGCCTGCGTCGGCGGTGGTCGTGTCGATCGGGGAGTGACCGGCGAGCGGCCGTCGAGACGTCCCGGAGTGAGCGGGAGACCACGCCGGGAAGGGGGCGGGGGCTTCGACGGACGGTACGTCAGGATCCCCCGTCCGCAGGCGCCGTGGGCTCGCTCCGCCGTACCGAGCAGTGCAGCGAGTCGTCCCGCACGTCGGCCACGATGGTGTCACCGGGCTCGCCCTCGCCGCTGAGCAGGATGGTGGCGATGCGGTTGTCGAGTTCCGCCTGGATCGTGCGGCGCAGTGGCCGGGCGCCGAACTCCGGCTGGTGACCGTGGGCGATGAGCAGCTTCTTGGCCGCTTCCGAGACCTCCAGGCCCAGGCCCTGGGCGTGCAGCTTGCGCCGGCTCTCGTCCAGCAGGTGGTCCACGATCCGCCCCAGGTCGTCCTCGGTCAGACCGTGGAAGATGATGATGTCGTCGATCCGGTTGAGGAACTCCGGCAGGAACCGGATGCGCAGATCGTCCATCAACTCGTCCCTCAGCTCGGACACATCACCCTTGTGGTCCAGGATGCGGTGCGCGCCGATGTTGGACGTCATGATGACGACGCAGTGCCGGAAGTCGACGGTGCGGCCCTGGGCGTCGGTCAGCCGTCCGTCGTCCAGGATCTGCAGGAGGGTGTTGAAGACATCGGGGTGGGCCTTCTCCACCTCGTCGAAGAGCACCACGCTGTAGGGCCGGCGGCGGACCTTCTCGGTGAGCTGACCGGCCTCCTCGTAGCCCACGTATCCGGGAGGCGCGCCGACCAGCCGGGCAACGGTGTGCTTCTCCTGGAACTCGCTCATGTCGAACCGGATCATGCGATCGTCCTCGCCGAACAGCAGGGCGGCGAGGGTCTTGGCCAGTTCCGTCTTGCCGACGCCGGTCGGGCCGAGGAAGAGGAAGGACCCCACGGGCCGGTGGGGGTCGCCCATGCCGGCGCGGTTGCGGCGTACGGCCTGGGAGACCGCGGTGACCGCCTCGTCCTGGCCGACGATCCGCGCGTGCATCTCCTCTTCCAGCCGGAGCAGCCTCTCCTTCTCGCCGGCGGTGAGCTGGGAGACCGGGATGCCGGTGCGGCGGGAGACGACGTCGGCGATGTCGGAGGCCGTGACGGAGACGACGCCCTCGCGGCGCTCCTCGATGCCGGCGAGTTCGCCCTCCGCTTCGGCGATCTCCCGCTTGAGTTCCGACGCCTTCTCGAAGTCCTCGGCGGAGACGGCCTGTTCGAGTTCCCTGC
Organism: Streptomyces sp. NPDC107654; assembly: GCF_055639035.1. Lineage (NCBI taxonomy): Bacteria > Bacillati > Actinomycetota > Actinomycetes > Kitasatosporales > Streptomycetaceae > Streptomyces > Streptomyces sp. NPDC107654. Next base: position 59,017 of record NZ_JBVKBI010000034.1, on the reverse strand, counting down.
GCAGCTTGGCGATACGGTCCTCACGGCTGACGATCTCGGTGGAGCGTCCGGCGCTGCGCAGCCGCACCCGGGCGCCTGCCTGGTCCATCACGTCGATCGCCTTGTCCGGCAGGAAGCGGTCGCCGATGTACCGGTCGGACAGTTCGGCGGCGGCCGTCAACGCCGCGTCGTCGAAGCGGACCTGGTGGTGGGCCTCGTAGGAGTCGCGCAGCCCCTCCAGGATCCGCACCGTCTCCTCGACCGTGGGCTCGGGGACCAGCACCGGCTGGAACCGGCGCTCCAGGGCGGCGTCCTTCTCGACGTACTTGCGGTACTCGTCCAGGGTCGTGGCGCCCACGACGTGGAGTTCGCCGCGCGCGAGGGCGGGCTTGAGCATGTTGCCCGCGTCCATGGATCCCTCGCCGGTGGCGCCGGCGCCGACGACCGTGTGCAGTTCGTCGATGAAGAGGATGATGTCCCCGCCGGCCGCCTGGACGTCCTCGATGACCTTCTTCAGCCGCTCCTCGAACTGTCCGCGGTACTGCGCGCCCGCCACCATGCCGGACAGGTCCAGCGAGACGACCCGCTTGTTCCTCAGGGCCTCGGGGACCTCCTCCGCCACGATGCGCTGGGCCAGGCCCTCCACGATGGCGGTCTTGCCGACCCCGGGTTCGCCGATCAGGACGGGGTTGTTCTTCGAGCGCCGGGACAGGATCTCGACGGTCTGCTCGATCTCCTCGGCCCGCCCGACGACCGGGTCGAGCCTGCCGGCCCTCGCCTCCTCCGTCAGGTCGCGGCCGTACTCGTCCAGGGTGGTGGCGGGCTGCTTCCGCTCGGTCTGCGCTCCCTCCGGGCGCGGCGCCCCCTGCTCGGTCAGCCCGGGAAGACGCTTGGTGTCCAGGCCCTCCGCCCGCAGCATCCGGGCGGCACCCGTGTCGTTGTCGCCGAGCAGGGCGCTCAGGATGTGTTCGGGGCCGATGTAGGACACGCCGGCCGCCTGCGACCGGACGTAGGCGGCGCGGAGGGTGCGCTTGGCCGCGGGGGTGAGGCCCGGCTGTGCGGAGGGCTCGCCGGACTCGCGCGGCAGGACCTTGGCCAGCTCGGCGGCGACCGTGTCGGGGTCCACACCGACCTGGGAGAGCAGCCGGCGGGACGGGGCGACCTGGGTGGCCGCCCAGAGGAGGTGCTCGGTGTCGAGGTCGGGGGTACCGTCCTCGGCGGCCCGCTGCGCGGCCCGGTGCAGCAGTTCCTGCGAGGACTCCGTCAGCAGCCGTCCGATGGGGACGCGCTGCACCGCGGGGGGCGAGGACGCCGGTGACATACCGAAGAAGCGGTTCAGCAGCTCGCTGAACGGGTCCGACGAACCGAACGGTGCACCGAACGACATCGACATGGGGGCTCCAGGCGCGCGAGGGGGGAGCGATCCGGGGAGGGAGTCTGCGGGGGAGGCCGGGGTCGGGGATCAGGGGTCGGCTGGGGGTCGGCTCGGGGTCGGCTGGGGGTCGGCTCGGGGTCGGCTGGGGGCAGGGGGTGCGGCTGGGGGTCAGTACTCACTGAAACCCGGTGCTGACGGCACCGCAAGCTGAGGCTGCCGGCGGCGGTCGGGGACGCTTCCGGTTGGGGACGCGGGGTGAGGAGGGGCGAATACGGACGATGAGCCTTGTGCGGCCGGCCCCTGTCGGGGCGAGGCCAATGCGCAGGCGCTAGCGTGAGGAGATGCGCCATGAGGTCACCGACGCCGACACCGCGATCCGGATGGGCAGCGGAGACGTACCCGTCCTCGCGACGCCCCGGCTGATCGCGTGGATGGAGGCGGCGACCGTACGGGCCGCGGCCCCCTTCCTGGAGGCGGGTCGGACGACCGTGGGTACGGCGGTCCGCGTCGAGCATCTGCGGGCGACGGGAGTGGGCGCCGAGGTCGAGGTGACCGCCGAGCCCGCTTCCGCTTCCCCAGGCCGGCGCCTCACCTTCGCGGTACGCGCAGTCGACGGTTCGGGCCGGGTGGTCGCGAGCGGCGAGATCGAGCGCGCGGTGGTCGACCGGCAGCGGTTCCTCGCCCGGCGGTCGGACGCGGGGGCGAGCGATGGGGCACCGGACGAGGGAGGGGCGCCCGACCCGGTGCCGTCCGAGGGACCTGACGCCTGACTCGGTGCCGTCCGCACGTCTTGCCGTCTGGCGTGGTGCCGTCCAAGGGACTCCACGCCTGACCCGGTGCCGTCCGCACGTCTGCCGCCTGACGCGGTGCCGTCCGACCGTCCACCGTCCGGTGTGGCCCTGTTCGAGGGCGCGCCGTCCGGTGCGGTGCCGCCCGGGTGTGGCGTCCGAGGGTGTGGCGTCCGGTGCGGTTCCGCCCGGTTCTGCGCCGTCCGGTACGACGACACCCCGGGGGGCCGCCGTCCGACACGCCCTCGCCCCTGGATCCGCCGCCGACGCCATGCCGTCGCAGGCCTCGTCGGCTCGGCGCCCGGACCACCGCCCCTCACACCCGCTGGTCCGCCGTCCGGTACGACAACGCGCTCGAGCCTGTCCGGAGGGGTTTTCCGGGCGTGGCTCGATGTGTGGAAGAGCCAGGCGCCGTTGCCCACGCGGGCCGCAGGGGTGGACTGCTGTGGCCGGGAGGATCAGGAGTGTCGCCTTGTCCGATGAGATCGCGCTGCGTCCGGTGACCGCCGAGGATCTCGACCTGTTCGAGCGGGAGTTCAGCGGGCCGGAGGGGGCCGGCCCGTACCAGTGGTTCGGCTTCGTCTCGCCGGCCGGCCTGCGTCGGCGGTTCACGGAGACCGGACTGCTCACTCCCGACGGTGGCGTGCTGTCCGTGGCGGAGGCGGGCGGGACGGTGGGGCGGGTCGAGTGGTTCCCCGGCACGTGGGGGCGGCCCGCCACCTCCACCTGCTGGACCCTGGCGATCGGCCTGGTGCCGGCCGCGCGCGGCCGCGGCATCGGCACCCGGGCCCAACGGCTGCTGGCCGAGTACCTCTTCGACCACACGAGGGCCGAACGGCTCCAGGCCTGGACTGACTGCGCCAACCTCGCCGAGCAGCGCGCGCTGGAGAAGGCGGGCTTCGTCAGGGAGGGCGTACTGCGCTCGGCCCAGTGGCGCGAGGGCCGGTGGCACGACCAGGTGATCTTCTCCATGCTCCGCGCGGAGCGGTCCGGCGGCCGACTGGGGTGAACGCAGGGCGGCTTCAGACAGGCGTGTGCCCTTGGAGGTACGCCCGCACCGGGTCGGGCAACGGCGTTCCCGCGGTCTCCCCGATCGGTGTCCAGCGCAGTTGTTCCGGTGTGAACCGGCCTCCGGACGACGGTGACTCGGTCAGGAGTTGGCACACCACGGCCGTCTCGCCCACCGGTTCACCCGCCGTTCCGCCCGCCGCGTCTCCGGGGTTCAGCGACTCGGTGCCGTCGACCAGGTAGCCGGTGGTCTCGTAGACGATCCGTGCCGCGGTGGCCTGGGCGGTCTCGGCCGGCTCCGGGGTGCCGGAGGGCAGGTCCCAGCCGTCTCCGTCCTGCACCAGCAGTACCCGCCCGTCGTACACCACGACCGCCCGCACCACGCCCTCGGTCTGCTCAAGCGTCATTCGTCTCCCTCCCCAGGCACTTCGTGCCTACCCAGGGCGGCCCGGTGCTGCACCTGTCAGTACAGCACCGGCAGGTCCCCGGGCCGTACGCGCACCGTCACCGGGAGAGTGGCCTCCACCTCGCCGTCGGCGCCGTAGGGGACGGGCCGGTCGGCCTCGATGCGCAGTTCCCGGCCCTGGAGGACGCGTACTTCGGGGCGCCGGACGTGGGCGCCCGTCTTCAGCTCGTTCATCAGGGTGAAGAACAGGCGGCGCGGGGCCTCGCGGATCAGCACGATGTCCAGCAGGCCGTCGTCGACGCGTGCGCCGGGCGCGATGAGCCGGCCGGAGCCGTAGTAGGGGGAGTTGGCCACGACGACGCTGTAGCCGCGGTGGTGGTGCTCCTCTCCGTCGACGGTGACGCGGTAGCCGGCCGGCCGCCAGGTGGTGACGGCACGCAGGCCGCCCGCGTAGTAGGACGCGGCGCCGCGCAGCAGCCGGGCGTTGTTGGCGTGCCGGTTGGCCTCCGCGTCGACGCCGGCGTACACGCTGCCCAGGACCACCGTGCGCGGGTGGACGGCCGACTCCACCTCGATGGTGTCGACGGGCCGCGGCTCGGCGTGCAGCAGGATCTTCGCGAGTGCGTCCGGTTCGGCGGGCAGGTGCAGCGCGCGGGCGAAGTCGTTGCCGCGGCCGGCTGGTACGAGGCCCAGGACGGTGCCGGTGCCGCTGAGCGCGCCGCCGATGCCGCCCGCGATGCCGTCGCCGCCCACGGCCAGCACGATCCGGCCGCGTTCTCCGGCGGTGCGGGCGATGTCCTGGGCGTGGGCGAGGCTCTGGCTGTACTCGGTCTCCAGCTCGGCGCCGGCCGCGCGGAGCAGCCGGGCCAGCTGGAGCAGGGTCGCCGCCCCGGTCGAGCCGCCCGCGGTGGGGTTGACGACGGCGGTGAACTGGCGCATCGAATGGGCCTCCGAGGCAGGCGGTCGGGTCGGTGGGGTCAGTCGGTGGGCAGCAGGACGCCGGGGTTGAGCAGCCCCTCGGGGTCCAGGCGGCGCTTGACGGCGCGCAGGGCCGAGACGCCGAGCGGGCCGGCCTCGCGGACGAACCAGTCGCGGTGGTCGGTGCCGACCCCGTGGTGGTGGGAGATGGTGCCGCCGGCCGCCAGCACGGCTTCGTTGGCCGCGTGCTTGGCGGGCGCCCAGTGGGCCACCGGATCCTCGCCCTGGGCGCTGACGACGGTGAAGTACAGGGAGGCGCCGTTCTCGTACACGTGGGAGATGTGGCACATGACGAGCGGCGGGGTGCCGGCCTGGGTGAGGGTGTCGGTGAGCGCCGTGCGGACGGCCGCGTAGAGGTCGGGGACGGCGGACCAGAAGGCCGCGGTCTCCAGCGTCTCGGCGAACGCGCCCACGTCGAGCAGGGCGTCGCGCAGGTACGGCGCCGAGTAGCGGCCCTGCGCCCAGCGTTCGCCGGGTTCGGTGCCGACCAGGGTGCCCCCGCAGTCCGTCAGGACGGCCGCCGCCCGTTCGCGGCGGTGGGCGGTGTCCTCGGCGGTCCCCTCGTAGCCGGTGACGGCCAGGCAGCCCGCTCCGCCCTGGGCCGGGTCGGCGCCGATCGCGTCGGGCTGGGCGAGGCCGACGAGCGTCTCGGTCTCGTCGGACAGGCGCAGCACGGTCGGCCGGGGCCCGTCCTGGGCGAGCCGGCGCAGAGCGGCGGCGCCCGCCTCGAAGGAGCCGAACCGCCAGCCCTCGTAGACCCGCGCCTCCGGGCGGGGGCGGATCCGCACGGTGACGGAGGTGATGACGCCGAAGGCGCCCTCGGAGCCGAGGATGAGCTGGCGCAGGTCCGGTCCGGCCGCGGAGCGGGGGGCGCGGCCGGTCTCGAGGGTGCCCTCGGGGGTGGCGAGGGTGAGTCCGAGGACCATGTCGTCGAAGCGGCCGTACCCGGCGGAGGCCTGTCCGCTGGAGCGAGCGGCGGCGAAGCCGCCGATGGTGGCCCACTCGAAGGACTGCGGGAAGTGGCCGAGGGTGAAGCCGTGTCCGGCGAGCAGGGCCTCGGCCTCGGGTGCGCGCAGGCCGGGCTGGAGGACGGCGGTGCGGGAGACGGGGTCGAGGTCGAGCAGGCGGTTCATGCGGCGCAGGTCCAGGGCGACGAACGCGCTGCGCTGGGGGGCGAGTCCGCCCACCACCGAGGTGCCGCCGCCGAAGGGCACGACGGCGAGACCGTGGACGACGCAGGCGCGCAGGACGGCGAGGACCTCGTCGTGGTCGGCGGGCAGGACGACGGCCTGGGGGACGTCGGTGACGTCGCCGGCGCGGATGCGCAGCAGGTCGGGGGTGGACTTGCCGCGGGTGTGCCGGACGCGGATCTCCGCGTCCGTGCGGACGTGCTCCTCGCCGCCGACGGCCGCGGCGAGCGCCCGGAGGGCGGCGGGGGCGGCCGTGGGGGCGGGCGGTCGGATGTCCTCCAGGGCGAGGGCGGGCGTGCTGCGCGGCTTGACGCCGAGCAGGTCGCGCAGCAGCCCGGTCACCGAGTCGGGCAGCGGCGCCGCCTTGGCCGGGTCGCCCCAGCCGTTCCACAGCATGTCCATTGAACGGTCGTCCTCACAGGTCGGTGTGCTGGTCGGTGTGCTCGGTCGGTGCTCGGTCCGGTGCTCGGGCGGCGCGGCTCGGCTGCCTTCCGCGGGGCCGGACCGCTTCCGTCCGGGCCCTGGGGCGTTACACTGTGACACATGACGCCTATTCGTCACAACGGTTCGGGCAACGCTTCGGGCAACGGCTCGGACAGCGGCTCAGGCAACGGTTCCGACAACGACCCCGTGCTCGACGCGGTGCGCGACTGTGTGCTGGCGGTCGGAGTGCGCCGCACCACGCTCGCCGACGTGGCCCGCCGCGCCGGCGTCTCCCGGATGACGCTCTACCGGCGCTGGCCCGATCTGCGCACCCTGGTCGGCGACCTGATGACCCGGGAGTGGATCGGCGTGGCCACCCGGGCCATACCGGCACCCGCGCCCGGCGTCACCACGCGAGCCCGGATCGTGGACGGAATGGTGGCCGGCGTCGAGGCGTTCCGCGCGCACCCCCTCTTCCACAAGATCGTCGACGTCGATCCGGAACTGCTTCTGCCGTACGTCCTCGACCGCCGCGGCGCGAGCCAGGAGGCGCTGCTGGCGCTGCTGGCCGACGCGCTGCGCGAGGGCCACGCGGACGGGTCGGTACGGCCCGGCCACACCGAACGGCAGGCCCGCGCCCTGCTGTTGACCGTGCAGTCCTTCACCCTGTCCCTGCGCACGATGACCGACGAGGACGATCCGGAGCTGGACTCCGCCGCGTTCCTCGGCGAGCTGCGCACCCTCCTGGAGAGGACCCTGACGCCATGAGCCACACCGAGGCCGCGCCCGGCTCGTCCCTCAGCAGCCACCGGCGCCGCCGGGAACTGGCCGAGGCCGCCGACGGCCGGGTGGCCGACGTCCTGGTCGTCGGACTGGGCGCCACGGGCGCCGGAGCCGCCCTGGACGCGGCGGCCCGCGGCCTGGACGTCGTCGCGGTGGACGCCCACGACCTGGCGTTCGGCACCTCCCGCTGGAGTTCGAAGCTCATCCACGGCGGGCTGCGCTATCTGGCCTCCGCGCAGTTCGACGTCGCCCACGAGAGCGCGGTCGAACGCGGGGTGCTGATGACCCGGACCGCCCCGCATCTGGTGGCCGCCCAGCCGTTCGTGCTGCCGCTGACCCCGCTGGTCTCCCGGGCGCAGGCCTCGCTGGCGTGGACCGGGTTCCGGGCCGGGGACCTGCTGCGGCTGGCCGCCCGGACCCCGCGCCAGGTGCTGCCCGCCCCGCGCCGGCTGTCGGCGACCGAGGCCCGGCACCTGGCGCCCTCGGTGCGCGCGGCCGGGCTGCGCGGCGGGCTGCTGTCCTGGGACGGCAAGGTGACCGACGACGCCCGGCTGGTCACCGCCCTGGCCCGGACGGCCGCCGCGCACGGCGCACGCGTGCTGACCCGGGTACGGGCTCTGGAGCTGACCGGGACGGGCGCCCGGATCCGGGACGAACTCACCGGCGAGGAGGGCGAGATCAGGGCCCGCGCCGTGATCAACGCCACCGGCGTGTGGGCGGGCACCCTCGCCGAGGGCATCCGGATCCGCCCGTCCCGCGGCACCCACCTGGTGCTCCGCTCGGAGCGGCTCGGCGCCCTGCCGGCGGGCCTGCACATCCCGGTGCCCGGGGAGACCAACCGCTTCGTCCTCGTGCTGCCGCAGGGGGACGGCCGGGTCTACGTCGGACTCACGGACGAGCCGGTCGACGGCGGCATCCCGGATGTGCCGGAGGTGCCGGAGACCGACATCGGCTTCCTCCTGGACGTGCTCGGCTCCGTCCTGGACACCCCCGTGACCCGGGAGGAGGTCGTCGGCGCCTTCGCCGGACTGCGCCCCCTGCTGGACACGTCCGCGGACGCCGGTGCCCCGGCCCGCACCGCCGACATCTCCCGCCGGCACGCGGTGGTGGCCTCCCCGGACGGTGTCACCACCGTCGTCGGCGGCAAGCTCACCACCTACCGTCGGATGGCGCAGGACGCCGTGGACGCCGTGATGGAGTCCCGGGGCCTGGGCGCCGCCCCCTCCCCCACCGCCGCGCTTCCGCTGACCGGCGCCGCCGCCCCCGACCGCCTGCGCGCACTGCCCGCACCCCGCCGTCTGGTCCGCCGGTACGGCACCGAGGCCGTGGCGGTCCACGCCCTCGCCGCCGAGGACCCCGCCCTGGCCGAACCGGTCCTGCCCGGCCACCCCGTCACCCGGGCCGAACTGCTCTGGGCGGTCCGGCACGAGGGCGCCCTGGACGAGTCCGACCTCCTCGACCGCCGCACCCGCATCGGCCTGGTGCCCGAGGAACGCGCCGAAGTCCTGAGCGTCGCACGGGAGATGCTGGAGAGGTCCACCGCCCTGCGGCCGTGACACGGGCGGGGAAACCTGCACAACCGGGAGGGGATCTGCACAACCGGCGCCCGGGCGCACGCGAGCCCGGGCGCCGGTGTGCGTTTGGTCCCTGCATGCCGACGGATTTCCGGAAATACGGTCGCACTCCAGGGATGTCCGACCACGTCGGACCAGGGTTGTACAACCACTCAGGAAACGCCGGGTCCTTACACCCGGCGAACCATCACGGAGCACCAGCTTCGCGACTTGTTTCATCATATTCCGATACCCCCGACAATAGCAGGGGAACGATTTGGCAAAATGCCGCGACGTGTTTGCGTCGGGCGGTGCACGGAAAGCCATTGCCGAGGAGGCGCACGCGGGTAGAATGCACCCCGGGGCACGCCCCTGAGAAACGGAGGATGTCGGTGTCGGACAACATCGAACACATAGTGATCCTCGGCGGCGGCACGGCAGGCTGGATGAGCGCCGCATATCTCGGCAAGGCGTTACGAGGAGCGGTCCGCATCACGGTTCTCGAAGCGCCTGGCATTCCGAAGATCGGGGTCGGCGAGGCCACCGTGCCGAACCTGCAGCGCGTCTTCTTCGACTTCCTCGGCATCCCGGAGGACGAGTGGATGCGCGAGTGCAACGCCTCCTTCAAGATGGCCGTGAAATTCATCAACTGGCGGACCCCTGGCGAGGGAAGTCCCACCGCGCGCACGCTGAACGGCAGGCCGGACCACTTCTACCACCCGTTCGGCATCCTTCCGCAGGAAGACGGCGTTCCGATCACCCATCACTGGTCCGACCGCGCGGGGCGCGGCGAGACGGACCTGCCCTTCGACTACAGCTGCTTCGTCGACCCGGTGCTGATGGACGGCAACCTCGCCCCGCGCCACCCCGACGGCCGGCCCGCCACCCGGTACGCCTGGCACTTCGACGCCCATCTGGTCGCCGACTACCTGCGGCGCTGGTCCGTGGAGAAGCAGCAGGTACGGCACGTCCAGGACCGGATGGTGGACGTCCAGCTGGACCAGAACGGCTTCATCCGCTCCCTGCGCACGGAGAGCGGGCGCACCATCGAGGGCGACCTGTTCATCGACTGCTCCGGCTTCCGCGGCGCACTGATCAACCGGGTCATGGAGGAGCCGTTCCTCGACCAGAGCGACCACCTGCTCTGCGACAGCGCCCTGGCCTGCCCCGTGCCGCACGACGACGCTGCCCACGGGATCGAGCCGTACACGTCGTCCATCGCCATGAAGTCCGGATGGGCCTGGAAAACGCCGCTGCCCGGCCGCTTCGGCACCGGATACGTCTACTCCGGCCAGTTCGCGACGGAGGACGAGGCGGTACGGGAGTTCACCGCGCTCTGGGGACTCTCCGCCGACCGGGAGTTCAACCGCATCCGGTTCCGGGTGGGTCGTAACCGGCGGTCCTGGGTGAAGAACTGCGTCAGCATCGGTCTGTCCTCCTGTTTCCTGGAGCCGCTGGAGTCGACCGGCCTCTACTTCACGTACGCGGCCATCTACCAGCTGGCCAAGCATTTCCCGGACAAGAGCTTCAGCCCGATATTCGCCGATCGCTTCAACAAAGAAATCGCGGCGATGTACGACGAGTCCCGCGATTTCCTGCAGGCACATTTCTATTTCTCACCCCGCGAGGACACGGAGTTCTGGCGGGCGAACAAGGGGCTGAGCCTCGGCGAGGAGATCCGCGAGAAAGCGGAGATGTACCTCAAGGGCATTCCTGTCAATCTGCCGACCGCCGACGAGTCGACGTACTACGGAAACTTCGAGGCGGAGTTCCGTAACTTCTGGACCAACGGCAGCTACTACTGCATCTTCGCCGGCCTGGGCATGCTGCCGCAGCGTCCCATCGCACCGCTCGCGTACGGCCGTGACGGGCGGGCGTCCGCGCAGAGGATGTTCGACGGCGTGGCCCGGCGGCAGCGGGAGCTGTCGCAGACCCTGCCGACCATGTACGACTACCTGCGTGACTTCCACGGAGCGTCCGCCGGTTCCGGCGACCGCGACCGCCATGCCCGCTGACGGCTTCCGGGACCTGATGAGCCGTTTTCCCAGCGGGGTGACCGTGGTGACGGCTCGTGGTCCCGACGGTGAGCCCGTCGGCATGACCTGCTCGTCGGTCACCAGCGTCTGCACCGACCCGCCGACCCTCCTGGTGTGTCTGCGCAGCGACAGCGCCACGCTGGCGGCCGTGCGGACGGGCACGTTCGGCGTCAACATGCTCGACCGGGACGCCCGCGACATGTCCGAGCTGTTCTCGGCCCGCGATGTCGACCGGTTCTCGGCGGTCTCCTGGAAGCCCTCGCCCGCAGGGGTCCCCTGGCTGCCGGACTGCTCGGCCGCCATGGCGGAGTGCCGGGTACGGGCCACCCATCCCGTCGGTGACCACACCGTGGTGCTGGGAGAGGTCGCCCACACCGTCACCAGCGGAAGGCCTCCGCTGCTGTACGGGATGCGACGCTACGCCCGCTGGCCGGACGGACCCGGCCACGGCGACGAGCCCGCCGTCACGGACGGCTCACCACCCAAAAGGAGGCCGTCCGAGCGGACGGTGTGAGGAAGCGATCGGCATGACGGACGACAGTGTGCTGGGCGGTCTCGACGCGGAGACCTGGGACGCCCTGGCCGCGGACCACTTCTACTCGTCGAGCATGTGGCTGAGGCACTGTGCCGACTATCCCGGAGCGACCGTGGGCGCGGTGCACGCGGCCACGGCGGCCGGGCTGGCGGCCGTACCGACCGTGGAGTTCGACGGGTCCCAGCCCCTGAACTACCACTGGCAGAAGATCCTCACCGGCCGGGACCTGCCCGCCCCTGCGGCCGGCGGGCTGCTCGTCGGGCCCCGGCTGGCCTACCAGGCGCACGTGCTGCGCGACTCGGACGACCCCGCTCTCCTGCGTGAGCTGGTCGCCCGGGTCCGGCAGGCCCACGACCGGCTGGAGACGCGCGAGAAGGCGTGCGTGGCGATGTACCTCGGCACCGACGACGTACGGCTGCTGCGCGCCGCCGGCGTGGAGGCGCAGCCCGTGCTGCTGGAACCCGACGCCTGGATCGAGGTGCCGCCCGGCGGGTGGGACGCCTGGCTCGCCTCCCTGACGTCGAAGCGCCGGGTGGCGGTCCGCCGGGAGGTACGGGCCTTCGAGGAGGCCGGCTGCCGCATGACGCACGTCGGTCTGCTCGACTGCTGGGAGCAACTGCCCGCACTGGCCAACTCCATGGCCGTCAAGTACGGATACCCGACCAGGACCCCCGAGTTCCGCGTCGAGTTCGAGCGGTACGCGCGGATGAGCGGGCCGGCCGGTCGCGTGGCCCTGTGCCATGCGCCCGACGGAGCCCTGATCGGGTTCTGCCTGTATTACGTGTGGGGCGACGCCGTGTATCTGCGGTGGGCGAGCTTCGACTACGACCACCTGGTGGGCTGCGAGGAGTACTTCAACCTCGTCTACTACAGCCAGATCAGGCTGGCCGGGGAGCTGGGCGTCCGCTGGGTGCACGCCGGCAAGAAGGCCCTGGAGGCGAAGGTCCTGCGCGGAGCCGAACTGCGCCCGCTGTGGATGCTCGACCTGTCCCCCGACAGCCCGCTGGTGCCGGCGGCGGACCTGGTACGCCGGCACAACGCCCGGCTGCTCGCGGATCTCGAAGCCGGCCCCGGCACCAAACGGGCCGTCAAGAACCGTGCCGAATGGGACCTGTACACCTGACGCCACCGGGCACGCCGCCGCGCCGCGGCGTGCCGGACGCAAGGGGAGGGAACGTGAATCGAGCGGACCACGGGGGCAGGCCGCTTCCCCTGCTCGAAGCAGTGGAGGCATGGGCTGCGAGAACACCGAAGGCCACGGCGGTGTCCGCGCCGGACGGCGCTCTCACCTTCCGCCGGCTGAGCGACGAGGTGCGTGCGCTGGCCGCCGCCCTCCGGGACGGCGGCGCCGGCCCCGGCACCGCCGTCGGCGTCAGCCACGGCCGGTCGTACCGGCAGGTCGTCGGCGTGCTGGCGGTGCTGTGGGCGGGGGCCGCCCTGGTGCCTCTGGACGACCGCAACCCCGCCGACCGGCTGAGCTACATCCTCAAGGACGCCGACGTCCGGATGCTGCTGGGCGGGCTCCCCGCCGGAGCCTCGGTGCCGCGCCTGCGTCACGTCACCGAGCCGGACACGCCCCCGGACACGCCCGCGTCCGCCGGGAGGGCCCCGCTCCCGGCAGCCGGTCCCGACGACACCGCCTACGTCGTCTACACCTCGGGCACGACGGGATGGCCCAAGGGCGTCGAGGTCACCTACCGGAACCTGGACACCTTCCTCCGGGCGCTCACCGAACTCGGACTGCCCTCCGGCGGAACGGGGATCAACGCCGTCTCCCCGGCCTTCGACGGCTGGCTGTGGTGCGTCCTGCTCCACCTCCTCCACGGACAGAGCACGGCGATCATCGACCTGAACCACGAGGCCGCGGGCGACCTCGCGGAGCAGATCTCCGCGGCACGGCCGCGCACCGTCTGCCTGACCCCCTCTCTGCTCGCCACCTGCACGGACGCGCTGGACGGCGTGGAGACGCTGGTCCTGGCCGGTGAACCGTGCCCGCCCGGCCTGGTCCGGCGGCTGCCCGACGGCCTGCGCGTGCTCAACGTCTACGGCCCCACGGAGACGACGATCGCCGCAACCTGGGCGGACAGCGCCCGGGGGGACGACGTCACCACGATCGGCCGCCCCCTGACCGGCTACCACGCCCACATCCTGGCCGAGGACGGCAGCCCTACACCGCCCGGGGAGGTGGGCGAGCTGTACATCGGCGGGCCCGCCGTGGCCCGCGGCTACCGCAACCGCCCGGACCTCACCGAGCGGTCCTTCCTCAAGGACCCGTGCGCCGGGGCCGGGGCGCGGATGTACCGGACGGGCGACCTGGTGATCCGGCTGCCGGACGGACAACTGCGCCACGCCGGCCGGGCCGACGAGCAGATCAAGATCCGCGGCTTCCGGGTGGAGCTCCCCGAGGTGGAACGGACGGCGGGCGAGCTGCCCGGGGTGCGCGCCTGCGCCGCCTTCCGCACCGCCTCGGGCGACAACCTCGGTCTGGCCGTCCTCGGCGGCCCGGAGACGGCCGCGCCGGACTGGCCGGAACGGGTCATCGGCCACTGCGCCACGCGGCTCCCCGCCGCCGTGGTCCCCACGGTGGTGATCACCGTCGACGCGCTGCCGACGACGCCGTCCGGCAAGGTGGACCGGGCCGCGCTGGCGCGGGCGGCCGACGAGATCGCCGCCCGCCCCGGCGGACGCGCCGTGCGGACACCGCGCGAACGACAGGTGCAGGCCGCCTGGGAGGACGTACTCGGCCGGTCCGTGCCGGACGTGCACGGGGACTTCTTCGCGCTCGGCGGCCACTCGCTGCTGGCCGCCCGCACCGTGTCCGAGCTGCGGCGCAGCACCGGTCTGCGGATCTCCGTACGCGATCTGCTGGCCTCCCCGACCATCGCCGGACTGGCCGCCGCGCTCGACCGGATCGCGGCGGAGTCCGGCTCCGGCGGGACGACGGCGGTGAACGACTGATGGCCGGGTCCTGGCTGCTCCCGTGGCATCCGGCGCCCCGGCGGGCCCCTGCGCTGCTGTGTCTGGCGCCGGCGGGGGCGGGCTGCGGGCAGTACCGGCCCTGGCAGGAGCTGCTCGGTGACGACGTGTCGGTCATCGGGGTCGCCCTGCCCGGGCGGGAGTCCCGCTGGCCGGATCCGATGCCCGGCACACTGGACGAGGCGGTGCGAGAGATCGCCGCGGAGGCCGACGCGTTGCTCGCGCCCGGCCAGCCCTGCACGGTGTTCGGGCAGAGCTTCGGCGGACTGCTCGGCTTCGAGGTCGTACGCCGTCTGGCCGCCGACCACGGCAGGACCCCCGTGGCCCTCGTGGTGGCGGCCTGCCGGGCACCCCGGCTGTGGGTCGGGGCGGGCAACGGTCTGCTCGCCGCGGACGACGAGCTGGAGAAGCTGCTGGCGGCCCGCGGCCTCGACCCCGACCTGCTGGACCCCGGCACCCGGGAACTGATGCTGGAGACCCTGCGCGCCGACGTGGAGCTGTCGCTCACCTACCGGCATCCGGGCCGCGTGATCCTCCCCGTCCCCGTGGAGGCCTGGGGCGGCCGGGACGACACCACCGTCACCGCCGCCCATCTCGCCCAATGGGCCGACCACACGGACGACTTCCGCCGGCGGGAGTTCCCCGGCGGCCACTACTTCTGCGCCGAACGCACCGACGACGTCACCGCCTTGCTGCGGACGCTCGCCCGAGAAGGGGACCGGCATGCGAGTTGACCTCCTCGACCCCGACCTCTTCGCCGCCAACGCCTTCTGGCCGACGCTGCGGCACCTGCGGCAGCAGGCCCCGGTCCACTGGCACGACCACCCGGACGGCGGGGGCTTCTGGGTGGTCACCCGCTACGACGACATCGTCGCCGTCTACACGGACCACGACTCCTTCAGCTCCCGCTACGGCATGCGGCTGGACAGCAACCCCGAGGCGGTGTCCGCCGTGGCCCAGCGCATGCTGATCGTCTCCGACGCGCCGGACCACACCCGCCTGAAGCGGGTCCTGGCCGGCGCCTTCGCACCCAATGAGATGCCCCGGTTCGAAGCGCTCGTCCGCCAGGTGGTCCGCGAGACCCTCACCGAGGCCTTGGACCGTGTGGCGTTCGACTTCATCGACATCGCCAAACAGGTGCCCAACCGGGTTGTCTGCGCGTTCATGGGTGTCCCCCGCGCCGACTGGGAGTGGCTCGGGGACATCGCCACCGAGGCCTTCGAGGGAACCGACGAACAGGCCAGGTCCGGGGCGCACAGCGAGATCTTCCTGTACTTCGGCGAGCTGCTCGGCGAACGCCGCAAGTCTCCCGGCGAGGACTTCCTGAGCCGGATCGCGGCGGACGGCGCGCTGTCCGGGGAGACCGGTGACCGACGGCCCCTCACCGACGAGGAGATCGTCTTCAACTGCAACGGGGTGCTGGCCGGCGCGAACGAGACGACACGCTATTCGGCGGCCGGCGGCGTTCTGGCGTTCCTGGAGAACCCGGGACAGTGGGAGCTCCTGCGCTCCTCGTCGGGACCGGAGGCGATCCCGGCGGCCGTAGAGGAGATCCTGCGCTGGACCGTGCCCGGGGTGCACGCGCTGCGGACCGCGCTGCGTCCCGCCCGTGTCGGCGGTGTCGACATCGCCCCCGGCGACCGGGTCACCGTGTGGAACGCGTCCGCCAACCGCGACGAGTCCGTGTTCGCCGACCCCGACGCCTTCCTCGTCCGGCGCACCCCGAACCGGCACATCACCTTCGGCGCCGGACGGCACCTGTGCCTCGGCGCCCGGCTGGCGCGGCTCGAACTCGGCGTGCTCTTCGAGGAGTTGACCTCCCGGGTCAAGGAGTTCCGGCCCACCGGGGAACCCCTGTTCAACGCCTCGAACTTCACCTGGGGCGTGCGCAGCCTGCCGGTCGCCGTCACCCCGGCGTGACGCCGTGCCCCGCCGCACCACGGCTTCCGGAGCTTCCTGTCTTCCGCCAACGTAAGGACGGTCATGTCACCCGAGCTCTTCGTGCTCATCGTGCACCACGTCGGGGACCCCGCAGAGGTCGAGAAGCACACCCCCGGGCACATCGCCTACCTGGAGAAACACCATGCAGCGGGCGTCTTCGTGCTGTCCGGCCAGACCCGTCCCGAGGAGTACGGCGGGGTGATCCTCGCCCGCGGCGTCACCCGCGCCGGACTCGACGCCGTCATCGCCGAGGACCCCTTCGTCCGGTCGGGTGTCTCGGAGTACACGGTGTTCGCGATGGGTGCCCGGCGTGCCCACCCGGACATACTCGCGGTCGTACGGGGAGAGGCCCGGTGACGGGCGCGCCGGACGGGGGCGGTGCGCGGTCGCTGGTGGACGCGGCGCGGCCGGTCGCGCGGCTCGCCGCCGCGCGGGCGGCGGACGCGGACCGGGAGGCGGCGCTCTCCGCGGAGGTGGTCTCCGCGGTCGTCGAGGCGGGCTTCGCCCGGCACTTCGTCCCGAGGGCGCACGGCGGCGCGGAGGGCACGTTCCTCGCGTTCCTGCGGGCCTCTGCGGTGCTGGGCGAGGCGTGCGGCTCCACGGCGTGGTTCGCGTCCCTCGCCGCCACCATGGGACGCGTCACCGCCTGGCTGCCGCGCGAGGGGCGCAAACAGATCTGGCGGGACGGGCCCGACACCCTCATCGCCGGCTCGCTGCTCCCGCAGGGCACCTTCGAGAGGGTCCGGGGCGGCTGGCGGATCCGGGGCCGGTGGCCCTACGTCAGTTCGTGCACCGCGGCCGACTGGGCCCTCCTCCTCGCCCGTCCCGACGGGGGTGACGTCACCGACGCCCGGTTCTTCGCGCTGCCGCGGGAGGCGTACACGGTGGAGGAGACCTGGGCGAGCCTGGGGATGCGCGCCACCGGCAGCCACACCGTGGTGGTGCGGGAGGCCGTCGTCCCGGAGGAACTGTCGTTTCCGCGGGCAGAGTTGTACAGCGGGACGGCCGGCCCGCACGGCATCCCCCACTCGGTTCCGCTGCGGGCCGTGACCGGTCTGTCGTTCGCCGCTCCGGCGCTCGGCACGGCCCGGGGCGCGGCGCGCGTGTGGACCGAGCGCATACGCGGCCGGCTCGCCTCGACCGGAGGCGGTACCCCCGCGCTGGAGCGGGCCGGCTACGACCTCGCGCTGTCGCGGTCCGTGGACGACATCGAGATGGCCGCGCTGCTGCTGGAGCGTGTCGCCGGCTCCGCCGACGAGACCGGGGCGCGCTCCGCCGGCGACCTGTGGGCGGCGGCCCAGGCACGCGGCACGGCGAAGGCGGCCGAACTGCTGCTCAGCTCGGCGGACCGGCTCCTGCGGGCGGCCGGCACCGAGTGCCTGGCCGTGGAGGACGAACTGCAACGGCGGTGGCGCGACCTGCGGACGGTGGCCAGCCACGGCACGCTGCGCTACGCCACGAAGGCCGCCGCCTACGCGGCATGCATCTGGTCGTCCGGTCTGCCGGACGACCCCGGAAACCGAAGGAGCAATCATGCCTGACATCGCTCTGGTCACGGGGGCCAGCCGGGGCATCGGCCGCGCCATCGCGGTGCGGCTCGCCAAGTCCGGGTACGACCTCGCGCTCGTCGCACGGTCGGAGGGGCCGCTCCGGGAGACGGCCGCGGTCGTGGAGGGGTTCGGCCGCCGTGCCCTGACGGCCGCGGCGGACATCACCCGGCGCGATGCCGTGGAGGCGGTCCGGGCGACGGTCCTCGACGCGTTCGGGCACGTCGACGTGCTCGTCAACAACGCCGGGTACGCCGGTCGGCCGCAGCCCTTCGCCGCCTGGGACCCCGACGACTGGTGGCGGGTGATCGAGACGAACCTGCGGGGACCCGCGCTGCTGTGCCGGGCCCTGCTGCCGGGGATGCTCGCCCGCCACAGCGGCTACATCGTCAACATCAACTCGCTGCAGGGGTCGAGGGTGTCCGGCGCCGGCTCGGCCTACGGCGTCTCCAAGGCCGGCCTGATGCGTCTCACCGACGCCGTCGCCGACGAGGTCCGCGGCTCCGGGGTGACCCTGTTCGACCTGAGTCCGGGGCTGGTGCGCACCGAGATGACCTCCGACCGGCCCGACCTCGACGCGCTGCCCGAGAGCGCCTGGTCGCCGCCGGAGGCCGCCGCCGAGAAGGTGGCACAGCTCCTCTCCGGCCGCTACGACGCCCTGCACGGCCGCTTCGTCCACCTCACGGACGATCTGGACGACCTGGTGGGACGGGTCGCGGGCGACGCGCGGCTGCTGCGCATGCAGCCCCCCGCCGACCCGGCTCCCGAGAACGACAAGACCCTCTAGAGGCCCGGAACTTCAGTGAGCGCATCGATACTGATCGTGGGACTGCCCTGGAGCCAGGACGAGCTGGCGCTCGCCGTGCGGGCGGCGCGCGCGCTCGGCGGCCGGCCGGTCGTGGCCGACACCGAGCGGACGCTCGGGGCGGTCCGGCCGCCCGAGGGCTGCACCTTTCTGCCTGTGGAGGAGCTGAGCGTGTCCGCCGTCGTCGCCGCCTGCGGTGACGGCCGGCCCGACCACGTCGTCTCCATCACCGAACTGACCACCGTGCTCGCCGCGGAGATCCGTGAGGCCCTCGGTCTGCCGGGCACCCCGGCGGAGACGGAGACCGCCGTCACGGACAAGTTCCGCACCCGTTCGCTGCTGCGGGCCGCCGGACTGACCGCGGTGGACTGCCGTGAGACGTCGCTGCGTGACCTGCCCGGCGTGCTCGCGTCGGCGGACCTCCCGGTCGTGGTGAAGCCCGTGGCCTTCACCGGCAGCCACGGCGTACGGCACATCGCCGCCCCGTCTGACCTGGCCGCCCTGATGGACTCCTACGACCCCGACGCGGCCGCCGCGTCCGGGCGGGACCGCCTGATCGTGGAGTCGGTGATCCCGGGCGACGAGATCAGCGCCGAGGCGGTCTGTGTGAACGGCGAGGTGCGCCTCCTCGGCCTGACCGACAAGTTCAACACCGGTGTCCCCCACTACTACGAGGTCGGCCATGTCATGCCGAGCCGGCACACCGGGGGATGGCACGACGGGGTGCGGGCCTACCTCCAGGACGTCGTCTCGGTGCTGAAGATCCGGACCTCGGCGCTGCACGCGGAGCTGAAGCTGCACGACGACCGGGTGGAACTGGTCGAACTGCACACCCGGTTCGGCGGCGGAAGCATCGTGCACCTGCTGGCGGAGGCGTACGGGATCCGCGCCTACGACGTCTGGTTCGCTGCCCTGCTGCGCGGCGAGGTGCCCGACGTCCCGCGGGCCCGGGGCACCGCCGGGGTGGCGTTCTTCGGCGGCTGGGCGGGGGCCCCGTTCCGCTGGCACTCGTACGACTTCCCCCATGCCGGCGCCGTCATGGAGCTGACTCTGGACGCACGGGCCCGGCCGAAGGTACGGCAGCACGAGGGCATCCGCCTCGGCTACTGGCGCACGGGCCGGGCCGTCTTCCACGCGACCGGCACGGACGGCCACGCGCGGGTGGCGGAGAACGTGGCCTTCGTACGCGACCAGTTCCTGAGCCTCGACCCGGCCGCCCGCCCGCACGGCGGTCCGACGCACCACGAAGGGACCCACCGGTGACGCACGTTCTCATGGTCGGCTTCGGCTCCGTCTTCCTCGACGCCGTGGAAGGGGCCGTCCCCGGCGACAGCATCGTGGTGCTGGAGGAGCCCGACAACATCCGGCACCGCGGCCTGGCCGGGGAGGCGGAGCGCAGGGCCTGCCTGCGCGAGGTGGTCCCGGCCGCCTACCAGCAGGGCGGCGACTGCCTCGACATCGCGACGGAACTGCACCGGAACCGGCCGTTCGAGGCGGTGGTGCCGGCCCTGGAGTACGCCGTGCCCGCCGCCGCGGCGATCGCGGAGAAGCTGGGCCTGCCGGGCGCGACGTCCCGGGCGGCCGGTGTCCTCCGCGACAAGCTGCTGCTGCGGGCCGTCACCGGCAGGGCCGGGATGCCGGCGCCCCGCTGGCGGGAGATCCACGGACCGCGCGACATCGTCGAGTTCGCCGCGGGCGGCCCCGTGGTCGTCAAGCCCGCCGACCGCCAGGCGAGCGTCGGTGTCCAGCTGCTCGACCACTGCGATCTCCCCGAGGCCGAACGGGCCTGGCGGACGCTGCTGGAGGCCGCCGAGCCCGGCCATGCGCCGGACCGTCCGATGGACCGGCGCTTCCTCGCCGAGGAACGGGTGTACGGCACCGAGTACAGCGTCGAGGTCCTGGTGTGCGAGGGGCGCATCGAGTTCTTCAACGTGACCGAGAAGTCGGTGACAGGCGGCCGGCATCCGGTGGAGTCCGGCCATGTCCTGCCCGCGCCGGTCAGTGCCGGGACGGAGCAGGACCTGCGGACCGCGATGCGCCGGCTCATCGGGGCGACCGGGTTCGGGTCCGGGATCCTGCACGCGGAATGGATCATGACGGGGAGCGAGCTGGTCCTGGTCGAGTGTGCCGGCAGGTGTCCCGGCGACCGGCTGACCGATCTGCTCGACCTGGCCTACGCGACCGAGATCCGGCCGGCCCTGATCGAGATCCTTGCGGGCCGGCGCCCGCGCCTTCCGCAGCGGGCGGCGGGAGCGGCCGCCATCCGGTTCATGTCCGCGCCGCCCGGCGAGGTGGTGTCCGTGGAGGGCGTGGCGGAGGCCCGCCGGCGTCCGGGCGTGCACAGTCTCCAGGTGACGGTCGGCGAGGGCGACCGGATACGTCCGTGGTCGTCCTCCTGGGACCGGTACGGCTATGCGCTGGCCACCGGCCGGACCCCGGAGGAGGCGAACAGCCGGGCGGTCGCCGCCGCCGCCTCGGTCCGCGTGCGGACCCGGTGACGGCCATGGCGAACGGGAACACCTCGGCCGAGCGGACCGGGGCGGGAGACGGGGCCGGAGCGGGAGACGGGGCCGGAGCGGGGAACGGGGCCGGCGTGGCGGACGGCCGGGCCGCGCCGGCGCCGTGGACGCGGCTCGGGCGGTGGCTGACGGCCCTGTGGCCCTCCGGCCGCGCCGAACGCGGCCTCGTCGCGATGGCCCTCGCCGACGCCACCGGGACCGGAGCGTTCCTCTCCGTCTCCGTGCTCTTCCTCACCCGTGCCGTCGGGCTGTCCGCCGCCCAGGTCGCCGTCGGCCTCAGCCTGGCGGCCGGTGTGGGGCTGGTGACGACCGTGCCCGTGGCGATGGTCGCCGACCGCTTCGGGCCCAGACGTCTGCTGGTGCTGGTCACCCTGTGGCGGGCGGCGTGCTTCGTCGTCTACCCCTTCGTCCCCGGCTTCACCTCTTTCATGGTGCTCATGGTGCTCATGGGCCTGGTCGACAAGGCGGCCGCGCCGCTCGGGCAGGTGCTGGTCGGCATGGCCGTGCCGGAGGACGCCCGGGTGCGCACCATGGCGGTCATGGGAGCGGTCCGCAACTGCGGGTACGCGGGCGGCGCCCTGCTGGGCAGCCTTGCGCTCCTCGCGGACCACTGGTCGGCCTACGCCACGGTCATCCTCGCCAACGCCGCCTCCTTCGTGGGCCTGGCCGCCCTCGCCGGGCGGCTGCCGCTGCGACCGGGTGCGACGGCCGACGCCTCCCGGCTGCGCCGGACGCTGTCCTTCGACGTCTTCCGGGACCGCCCGTACGTCGTGCTCGCGCTCCTGAACGGCGCGCTGACGATGCACATCACCCTGCTGAGCGTCGGCATACCGATGTGGGTGACCCAGGCGTCGCACGCGCCCCGGTCGACGGTCTCCGCCGTGGTGGTCCTCAACGCCGTCCTGGCCGTCCTCTTCCAGGTGCGGGCGAGCCGGGGGGCCGAGGAACTCGCCACCGCGGCCCGGCTGATGCGGACGGCCGGGCTCGCCCTCGCCGTCTGCTGCGTCCTGCTCGCCCTGGTGCCCCGCTTGTCCGCCGTGCCCGCCGTCGCGGTGCTCCTCGCCTCGGCCGTCGCCCTGACGGCGGGCGAGCTGTTCCAGTCCGCGGGCGGCTGGGGCGTTTCCTACGGTCTGGCCCGCAGCGGCCAGGAATCCGCCTACGTCTCCCTCTTCTGGCTCAGCGTGGGCCTGCAACAGATCATCGCGCCCCTGGTCGTCGCCCTGGTGATCAGCCGTGGCGCGCTCGCCTGGCTGCTGGTCGGCGCCCTCCTGGCGGCGGCGGGTGCGGTGGCGCCCCGGAGTGTCGGGTGGGCCGTGCGCGACCGGGAGAACCCACGGCACCGGCACAACGAGGAGAACTGAGATGTCCTTCTTCAACACGCCGACGGACAAGAACATGAGCCTGCTGCTGGATGTCGTGCCCGCCGTACTGGTGGTGCTGGTGGCGTCCGGGGTGTGCGGCCGGCTGGCCGTGGCGCTGAAGCAACCACGGGTGCTCGGCGAGATGGTCGCCGGTGTCCTCCTGGGCCCGACCGTGCTGGGCAAGCTCTGGCCGCACAGCCAGACGTCGTTCTTCTCGGCGGACGTCAAATCGGTCCTCTACGTGTGGAGCACGGTGGGCCTCACTCTCTTCATGTTCCTCGTGGGGTCGGGCTTCAGCCACAAGGCCGCCGACGCCCGGGAGGGTGGCCGGGCCGCCGTGCTGGCCCTGTCGGGCATCGGCGTGCCGCTGGTCCTGGGGATGGGGGTGGGCGCCACGCTGCACGGGGAGATGTCGCTGCCCGGCGTGGGCATGGGCGAGTTCTGCCTCTTCCTGGGCGGGGCCCTGTCGATCACGGCCTTCCCGATGCTCGCCCGCATCCTGTACGAGCGGAACCTGCAGCACTCCCGCCTGGGGCGCCTCTCCCTCCTCGGCGCCTCCCTGGACGACGCCGCGGCCTGGTGCTTCCTCGCCGTCCTGACGGCGCTGCACGGGAACCAGGGCCTGGGCAAGGCGCTGGGGACCATCGGCCTCGCCGCTCTCTTCTCCCTCGTGATGCTGGTGTTCGTCGCCCGCGCCCTGAAGCCGCTGGGCGAGCGGGTGGAGCGGACCGGCCGGCTCGGCTTCGACCACCTCTACATCGTCCTCGCCGTCGTTCTGGCCTCCGGCTGGTTCACCGATCTGATCGGCGTCTACTCGGTCTTCGGCGGATTCATCGCCGGGCTGTCCATGCCGAAGAACCCGGCGTTCGTCGCGGCGCTGCACCAGCGCATGATGGACATGGTCTGCGTGCTCATGCTCCCGGCCTTCTTCACCTTCTCCGGGCTCAGCACCCAGCTCGACGGCATCGGGGGATGGTCGATGATGATCGCCTTCCTGCTGATGCTGGCGGCGGCGGTGACCGGGAAGTACACCGGCTGCGCCCTCGCGATGCGGGGCATCGGTTTCAGCTGGCGGGAGTCATGGGCCGTCGGCGGCCTGATGAACGCCCGCGGACTGATGATCCTGATCTTCATCAACGTCGGCCTGGCCGAACACATCATCTCGCGGGACGTCTTCTCCCTGCTGGTGCTGGTCGCCGTGGTGACGACCGGCATGGCGCTGCCCCTCTTCCGGTGGGCCATCCCCGCGACCCGGGAGAAGCAGCTCATCGCCGCCGCCTCCGGTGTGTCCGACCTGTCCGACGCGTCCGTTCCGGCCTCCGCCCGCGGCTGAGTCCCTCCTTGGACGAGGGGTCAGAGCAGGCGGCGGATGTCACCGCGGACGCGGTAGAAGCCGCCCGCGGCCGGGTGCAGGGCGTCCACGACGTACCGGGCGCCGGGCTCGCGTATCGCGCGCGGGAACTGGACGTTCCAGGAGGAGTCGTAGCCGTCGGAGACCACGTGCACCCGGAGCCGGCCGCCCTGCTGGAGGCACTCCACCACCACGGCCCCGACGGGCGCCCGGTCGACCGTGGCCACCGCGGCCGCGGCCGTGGCCGGGGCGTACGTCGGCAGGGCGGCGGCGAGCTTGACGTCCCGCACCACCGGGACCGTGCCCTGCTGGGCCGCCGAGACCGCCGCCTCGCTCGCGTCGACGCACACCAGCGAGCCGTCGGTGGTGACCAGGTACAGCCGCTCGTCGCGGTACTGCATCGACAGCGCCGAGCCGCTGCCCGTGCCGAGCTTCCACAGCCGCCTGCCGTCCCGGTCGAAGCAGTAGACGGAGGAGGCCGCGTCCCCGGCGAAGACGAACCGGCCACCGGGTGAGGTGGCGCACGAGTACACCGGGCTGTCGCACGCGTACGTCGCCTCGACGGCGCCGGTGTCCTTCGACAGCCGCTGGACCACCCGGTGCGCGGTGCCCGCGTACACCGCGTCCTGCTCCTGCCAGCCGAAGAGCACGGCTCCGTGGGTGGGGGTGTGCCACAGCTCGCCGCCGCCGTCGGGTGCGTAGGCGGTGACACCCCGCTGGTGGCCGTGGTAGACGGCGCGGTCGTCGGCGCGGACCATCCAGGCGTGCTCGCCGTGACTGCGGCGGGACCACTGGTGTTCGTCCTCGTGGTCGATGACGGTGAGCCGGCCCTCGCGGTCCGAGACGTCCAGGACGCCCTCGTGGATGTCGAGCCAGAAGATGTCGACGTCGGAGGCGATGTCGTAGGCGGCGAAGGGGAGTTTGGAGGAGAGGTCGTACACCTTCCCGTCATCGCAGCCGGCGTAGATCCAGAAGTCGTCGGCGACCAGGCACTTCACCCCGTCCGGCAGGCTGAAGCGGGCCAGCACGGCGCCCTCGTGGTCCAGGGTGTAGACGTCACCGGCCTGGTTGCCGACCCAGCAGCGCTCGTCGTCCACATGGATGCCGAACGCGGCGGAGCCGGTGCGGAACCGCCACAGCACCGGCGCCACGGCCCGCGCGGTGGACGGAGCGGAGCTGACCTGACGGCGGGTCACCGCGCGCGGGGCGCGGCCGCCCCGGACGGCCGAGGCGTATCCCTTGCGTACCTTCTCCCCCACCTTCTTCGCGGCGGCTGCGTGTGCCTTCTCCGCGGTGGGGAACGTGGTGGTCTGCACCTGCCCGGCGGCGCCGATCCTGCCGTACCGCACGGTCACCACCTGTCCGTCGACCGTCACTTCGTAGAACTTGTGGGCGCCCCCGCCTTCCTGCGACAGCTCCAGGTACGTGGTCGACACCGCGGACGCCGTGGACATGGCACACCCCTCCCCCAGGCGGACCCGCGGCCGTTCCGCCAGGTCCTCAACTGCTGCCCACCGTAGGGGCACCCACTGACAATCGGCCTCGTCCCGGCCTGTGTGCCGGCCGGGTGACCCGGAGCGCGCCGCACCCGCCAGGTCCGCCTTCCCGGGTAAGGGGACTCGGTCGCGGAGGCGCTCGGTTCGGTGCGCGGTGCGGTCGCGTTGCCGCACGCGGTCCGTCACCGGTCAGAAGGGCACGTCCAGGCCGGCCCCGCGCAGTCCGACCAGTGCCCCGTCCCTGCACTCGGCGACCGGGGCTCCGTCGGCTCTCGCCCCTGCGGTCAACGGTCCGCCCCCGGCGCGAGGGTCCAAGCGGGCCGGCCCTCCCGCACGCGCTCCGCGTCTACCCGGATCATCGCCCCCACGCCCTGCTCACCGAGCCACTCCAGGATGAGCGGCACCGCGTCCTCGACGCCCCGGTCCGGCTCCCGCTCGGGCCGTCGCCCCTTTGCCCCGCTCATGCCCGCACCCCAGGCAGTGCGCCGCGGGGCCCGGACGCCTGCCTGGCCCTTCAGCCCTTCTCCGGCGGCAACACCTCTGTCCCGCCCAGGAGTTGGCGCAGACACCGGAGGGCCAGGGCGGCCGGGGAGTTCTCGCCCGTGACGCCGGCCTCCGTGGCGGCCCAGGTCTCCAGGGCGATACGGATCGCGTCCGTGGCGGCCGCCGCGACCAGGCGGGCCTGCAGCGCTTCGAGGCGGCCGTCGGCGAGCCGGGCGACGACGGGTACGAGTCTCTCCTCGGACTCCTGGTTCACGCGGTACCACACGGCACGCAGCGCGGGATCGCCCTCGGCCGCGCGCAGCAGCCCCCGGGTCCGCAGCAGCGCCCCGGCGGCCTCCTCGTCCGGCGCCGCCAGCGACTGCCGCACCGCCGACTCCAGCGCAGGGAACAGGGCGTCACCCGGCTCGGCCGCCTCCAGCAGCGCCCGCCACCGGTCGGCGCCGTCCGCGAGCAGCGGGCTCACCGCGTCCTGCTTGGAGCGGAAGTAGCGGTAGAAGGTCCGCAACGCCACGCCCGCCTGCCGGGCGATGTCCTCGGCGGTGGTCGCGTGCGGCCCCTGCACGGCGAACAACTCGGCGGCCGCGTGGGCGATGTCCAACTGGGTCGCGGCCTTGCGGCGCTCGGTCAGGGAGGAGGACGGCTTGGTGCTCACTCCAGAAGGGTACGGCTCCGCACGCATGCGTGGCACGCAATGCCGTAGTGGCACAACGTGTCACTACGGCGTAACGTGAAGGACATCGAGGCGTCGGACGGATGGAGAACCGGCGTCGCACAGGTCCTGCCGGTATCGGCGGACCGGGCAGGAGACACACCATGAACCGCTACGAAGGCCGCCGTGCACTGATCACCGGGGGCGGATCCGGCATCGGCCAGGCCACCGTGCTGCGCATCCTCGCCGAGGGCGGCAGCGTGGTGGCCGCCGACATCAGCGAGCGGGGTCTGCGGGACACCTGGGAGAAGGCCGCCGGCCACGCGGACCGCCTGACGACCCTGGTCGTCGACATCGCCGACGAGTCCTCCGTGCGCACCACGGTCGCCACCGCCACCGCCTCGCTCGGCGGCCTCGACGTACTGGTCAACGCGGCCGGGATCCTGCGCTCGTCCCACACCCACCTGACGACCCTGGAGGACTTCGCCCGCGTCCTCCAGGTGAACCTCGTCGGCACCTTCCTCGTGATCCGCGAGGCGATACCGGCCCTGCTGGCCGGCCGGGACGCGGCGGTCGTCAACTTCAGCTCCACCTCGGCCGCGTTCGCGCACCCCTACATGTCCGCGTACGCGGCGAGCAAGGGCGGCATCCAGTCGATGACGCACGCCCTCGCCGCCGAGTACGCCGGCCGGGGCATCCGCTTCACCGCCGTCCAGCCCGGTTCCATCGCCAGCGGGATGACCGACGGCAGCGGCGTCAGCGGGCAGAGCCGGGGGCCCGGACTGCCCGCCGACGCCGACATGAGCCTGTTCGCGAAACTCTCCCCCGCCCTCGGCCGGGGATTCGCCGGCCCCGATACGGTGGCGTCCGTGGTCGCGATGCTCGGCTCACGGGACGGCGGGTTCATCACCGGCACCGAGATCCGCGTCGACGGCGGCACCCACTTCTGACCCGCGCGTCGACGGCGGCACCCACCTCCGGCCCGGCGTCGATGGCGGCACCTGCCTCCGACCTCGTCTCCGACGGTCCGCACCCACCGTCCGGCCTCCGCGCCGACGGCGGCGCCACCTCCGGCCTCGTGGCCGGCACCCCCGTGCGACCTCGGGGTCAGGCCAGCGCGATCAGGTCCCGGTAGTCCTCGTTCCACAGGTCCTCGTCCGCGTCCGGCAGGAGCAGGACCCGGTCCGGCCGCAGGGCGTCGACGGCGCCCTCGTCGTGCGTCACCATCACGATCGCGCCGGGGTACGAGCCGACCGCGCCCAGCACCTCGCCCCGGGAGGCCGGGTCGAGGTTGTTGGTGGGCTCGTCCAGCAGCAGCACGTTCGCCCCGGAGTGGACCAGGCCGGCCAGCGCCAGCCGGGTCTTCTCCCCGCCGGAGAGCACACCGGCGGGCTTGTCGGCGTCGTCGCCCGTGAACAGGAAGGCGCCCAGCACGCGCCGCGCCTCACCCGGGCTCAGGTGCGGGGCGGCGAGGGCGAGGTTCTCCAGCACCGTGCGGCCGGGGTCGAGCGTGTCGTGCTCCTGGGCGAAGTAGCCGAGGCGCAGCCCGTGCCCGTGCACCACCCGTCCCGCGTCGGGCCGTTCGGCGCCGGCCAGGACGCGCAGCAGGGTGGTCTTACCGGCGCCGTTGAGGCCGAGCACGACCAGCCGGCTGCCCCGGTCCACCGCCAGGTCCACCCCGTCGAGGACACGGTGGCCGCCGTACGCCTTGGCGAGGCTGATCGCGCCGAGCGGGGTCCGCCCGCAGGGGGCGGGTTCGGGCAGCCGGATCCGGGCGGTCTTCTCGGTCCGCCGGGCCGGCTCCAGTCCGGCCAGCATCCGGTCGGCCCGCCGGGCCATGCTCCGGGCCATGGTGGCGGTGGCGGAGCGGGCCTTCATCCGGTCGGCCTGCGCGTGCAGCGCGGAGGCCTTGCGTTCGGCGCTCGCCCGCTCCCGGGTGCGGCGCCGCTCCTCCGCGTCCCGCCGGCTCAGGTACGTCCGCCAGCCCGTGTTGTGGATGTCGAGGGCGGCCCGGGTGGCGTCCAGGTGGAAGACGCGGTTGACGACGTCGGCGAGCAGCGCCGTGTCGTGGCTGATCACGACCAGACCGCCCTGGTGGGCCTGGAGGAAGGTGCGCAGCCAGCCGAGCGAGTCGGCGTCGAGGTGATTGGTCGGCTCGTCCAGCAGCAGGGTGCGGTCGGTGCCGGCGAACAGGATGCGGGCGAGTTCCACACGGCGCTTCTGCCCGCCGGAGAGGGCGCCGACCGGCTCGGCCAGCAGCCGTTCGGACAGGCCGACTCCGGCCGCGACGCGGGCCGCCTCGGCCTCGGCGGCGTAGCCCCCGCCGGCCTGGAAGGCGGCCTCGGCGCGGGCGTAGGCGCGCATCGCCCGGTCCAGCGCCGCCGCGTCGGCGGCACGGGCGGCCGTCGCCGCCCCGGTCATCGCCGCCTCGCTCATCGCCGCCTCGGCCTCGCGGAGGGCGCGCAGCGCGCTGTCGAGGCCCCGGGCGGACAGGATCCGGTCGGCGACGGTCTCGGCCGGGTCGGCGGCGCGCGAGTCCTGGGCCAGGAAGCCGACCGGCCCGGTGCGGGTGACGACACCGGCGGCGGGCCGGGTCCGCCCGGCGAGGGCGTTCAGCAAGGTGGTCTTGCCGGCGCCGTTGCGGCCCACGAGGCCGATCCGGTCCCCGGGGGAGACGGTGAAGGAGACGCCGGACAACAGGAGGCGGGCGCCGGCGCGCAGCTCGGCGTCACGAACGGTGATCATCGGTAAACGCTCCGAAAAAGCAAGAGGACACACTTCTGGCGTGGAAGCGGGTCCTCGGCTAGGAGATTCGGGGCGTCGGCATACGGGCACGGTACCGCGGGCGTCCGTGCCGGCGCATGCCGTTTTCCTCCGGCGTCTCCGGCTCCTCCCTGACGGCTCTCCGTAACGGTTCCTCCGCGACGGCATCCGTAACGACCCTCCGCAACGGGTCTCCGCGACGACTCCTCCGCGACGGCTTCTCCACGGCGGCGCCCCGGGCGGCCGCCGGTCAGCCGGCCAGCTGCGGATACAGCGCCGCCAGGTCGCCCGACAGCCCCGCCTTGACCTGCCGGCTGAGGTCGTCGGCCAGGACCTCGTACGCCCCGGCCTCGACACCGTCGAGTGCGAGCTCGGCGACGGCCCGGGGCGTCGACTTGGGGGCGTCCACGTCCGCGGCCATGTCCGTGTCGATGTAGCCGACGTGCAGTCCGGTGACCCCGATGCCCCGGGGAACCAGCTCCAGGCGCAGCGAGTTGGTCTGGGACCACAGGGCCGCCTTGGTGGCGCTGTAGGAGCCGGCGACGCCGACCCAGGAGAGCACCGAGTGGACGTTGAGGAGGTGTCCGCCGCCGTTGCGCTCGACGACCGGCACGAAGGCCCGGGTGACGAGCAGGGGCCCGTAGAAGTTGGTCTCGAACTCCCGGCGTACGTCGTCCACGGCCGCGTCCAGGAAGGAGCGCGCGCCGAGCGAGATGCCGGCGTTGTTGACCAGGACGGTGACGTCCTGGGCCTGTGCCGCGGCGGCCGCGACGGACGCCGGGTCGGTGACCTCCAGCGCGAGGGGTACGGCGTCGGGGTGCGTGACGCTGCGCGGGTCGCGGGCCGTGGCGTACACCTTGGCGGCGCCGCGCGCGTACAGCTCTTCCACCAGGGCCCTGCCCAGGCCGCGGCTGCCGCCGGTGACCAGGGCGACTGAGTTCTTGATCGAGGTCATGCGGATGCCTCCAGGGAGAAACCGATCGGTTTCCATCACCGTAAACCGATCGGTTTCCCACGGCAACCCCGAGCCGCTGCGCCGATCGGGAACCCCCTTGCCTGAACCCCCGGAGACCCTCCATAGTGAGTTTGAAATTCCAACTCAGCAGGAGGGGCCAGTATGAGCGAGCAGGACACCACCGAGCGGACGGGGCCTCGAAAGCTCCCCGCGACACTCGCCGCCCACCCCTCCGTGCAGGCGGTCCTGGCACAGCGGGCGGAGCGGGGGGCGGCTCCCGCTCCGCCCCCGGTGATCGACGCCGACTGGCTGCGTGCCGTGTGCCGTGAGGCCGGCGCGGACGACGCCGCCGCCGTGAGCCTCGACCACCCGGACCTCGCCGGGGAGCGCGAGCACGTCCTCGCCGCACTGCCCGGAACCCGCACCCTGATCTCCCTCATGGTCCGGATGAACCGGGACAACACCCGCTCCCCCGCCCGCAGCGTGGCGAACCAGGAGTTCCACCAGACCGACGAACAGGTCAACGCGGCCGCTCGCGCCGTGGCCCGGGCCCTGCAGGACGCCGGCCACCGTGCGCTCAACCCGTCGGCGGGCTTCCCCCAGGAGATGGAGCGCTTCCCGGGCCGGATCTGGGTGGTGGCCCACAAGACCGTGGCCGTGGCCGCCGGGCTGGGCGTGATGGGCCTGCACCGCAACGTCATCCACCCCCGGTTCGGCAGCTTCGTCCTGCTGGCCACGGTCCTGGTGGACGCCCCGGTGAGCGCGTACGGGGAGCCGCTGGACTACAACCCGTGCGTGGACTGCAAGTTGTGCGTCGCCGCGTGTCCGATCGGCGCCATCGGCAAGGACGGCGCGTTCGACCCCCTGGCCTGTACGACCCACAACTACCGGGAGTTCATGAGCGGGTTCACCGACTGGGCGCAGACGGTGGCCGACAGCGCGGACGCCGCCGACTTCCGGGAGCGGGTGACCGACCCGGAGAACGCCTCGATGTGGCAGAGCCTCGCCTTCAAGCCCAGCTACAAGTCCGGTTACTGCCTGGCCGTCTGCCCCGCCGGCGAGGACGTGCTCGGACCCTACCTCGACGACCGCAAGCAGTACCTGGACACGGTGCTGCGCCCCTTGCGGGACAAGACGGAGACCCTCTACGTCCTGCCCGGCTCCGCGGCACAGCGGTACGCCGAGCGCCGTTTCCCGCACAAGCCGACCAAGGAGGTCAGCGGCGGCTGGCGCCCGCCCGGGCGGCAGCGGCGGGACCCCGGTCCGGCGTGACCGGCCGGTGTCCGACGGGGCGGCGAACGGCCCGAGCGCATGGATTGGCCGTTCCCCGCCCCTGCCTGTCGGCCCACCGCCGCTGGTGCGGCCCGGGCGGCGTGCCGGTCCGTGGGGCCGGTGCCCCGGCGGTCGTACCCGCACCGCCGGCCCGGTGCGAAGACCCGCCGGGCATCCTGTTCCGACCCTCCGGCGCCACGCCCGCACGCGCCAGCCGGGACGTCCGGGCGGGTGAGACCAAGGGAGCGGCCCGCCCGCCGCACCCCGTCGCGGACCGTCGGTGACCTGTGGGAACTCCCGACGCGGCCACGGAAGTTGAACCATGGTGTGGGAAGCTGTGCCCGGCCGGGTGCGGACCGGGGCCGTACCGGCCGTGGAGAGGAGCTACGCGTGACACAGGACGGCTTCGAGGCCGTGACCATCGACACCAGCAGACCGCATCCCGCGCGGATCTACGACTACCTCCTGGGCGGCAAGGACAACTACGAGGTGGACCAGCGGGCGGGCGAGGAACTCGCCGCCGCGGCACCCGAGGCCCGCATCGGCGTACGGGCGAACCGCGCCTTCCTCCAGCGCGCCGTCCGGTACGTCGTCGGCAGCGGGGTCCGTCAGATCCTGGACGTCGGCACCGGCCTGCCCACGTCGCCGAACGTGCACGAGGTCGCCCAGTCGGTGGCGCCGGACGTCCGCGTGGCGTACGTCGACAACGACCCGATCGTGGCCGCACACGGCAACGCCCTGCTCAGCCGGTCCGGTACGACCCGCATCGTCCTCGGCGACCTGCGGGACCCGCGGTCCGTCCTGGACGACCCCGACGTCCGCCAGCTGATCGACTTCGACCGGCCGGTCGCCCTGCTCCTCGTCGCCGTCCTGCACTTCCTCGCCGACGCGGACCGGCCCGGGGAGATCGTCGCCACGCTGCGCGACGCGCTGCCCGCCGGCAGCTTCCTGGTGCTCTCGCACGCCACGGGCGACTTCGCCGACCGCAGCGCCGCCCAGGCCGTCTACACCAAGGCGACCGCCTCCCTGAACCTGCGCACGCGCACCGAGGTGGAGCGGTTCTTCGAGGGCTTCGAGCTGGTCGAGCCGGGCCTGGCCCAGGTGCCGTACTGGCGCCCGGACATCCCGCCGCCGCCTCGCTCCGAGGAGATCGGCTTCTACGGCGGCGTGGCCCGCAAGGCCGTCTGACCGGCCGGTACCGCCGGCGGACCGGGACGGCGCGGGCGTACGCGGTGCCGTGGCCGGCTTCGACGCCCGGGCCCGGCACCCGGGCCGGTACCGCCCGCGCCCCCGAACGCGTCGACCCGGCCCGCGGCGATCCGCCGCTTGCCCTCGGCCGCCTGCGCCCCCGCCGGATACGGCCGGGAGCCGTCGGGACTCCGGCGGCACCCCGCGAAGAGGCCCGTGTCCGGGTCGGCGCGTGCGGGTGCGGGTGGTGCTGGCCCGGCTGCGCGCCCCCGGCCCGGTGACCGAATAAGCTCGGCGGATGGCGAAGTACTTCGACGTGCACCCCGACAACCCGCAGCCCCGCAGCATCGGCCAGGTCGCCGACGCGGTCCGCTCGGGGGCGCTCATCGCATATCCGACCGACTCCTGCTACGCGCTCGGCTGCCGGCTGGGCAGCCGGGACGGCATGGACCGGATCCGCTCCATCCGCCGGCTGGACGACCGGCACCACTTCACGCTCATGTGCCGGGACTTCGCGCAGCTCGGCCAGTTCGTGCGAGTGGACAACGACGTCTTCCGGGCCGTCAAGGCGTCGACGCCGGGCAGCTACACCTTCATCCTGCCGGCCACCCGCGAGGTGCCGCGCATGCTGCAGCACCCGAAGAAGAAGACCGTGGGCGTGCGCATCCCCGACCACGTGGTCACCCAGGCGCTGCTGGAGGAACTGGGCGAGCCGCTGGTGTCCAGCACGCTGCTGCTGCCGGACGAGGAGGAGCCGCTGACCCAGGGCTGGGAGATCAAGGACCGGCTCGACCACGTCGTGGACGCGGTGGTCGACTCCGGTGACTGCGGCACCGAGCCGACGACGGTGGTCGACTTCTCGGGCGGCGAGGCGGAGATCGTCCGGCGCGGCGCCGGGGACACGAGCCGCTTCGAGTGAACCCGCCGGTCACCCGGTGCGACGGCGCGAACCGGCCGTGACAGCATGGCCGTAGCCGCGGTGCCGGGCGGGCATTCCGCCGCCCGCCGCCTGTTCCCGAGGGAGGGCTTGCTCACCATGACCGATGTCCGGGCGACCACCGTCGACATCCCCACCGAGGACGGCGTCGCCGACGCCTACCTCGTCCATCCGGCCGACGGCCGTCCCCGTCCGGCCGTCCTGTTCTACCAGGACGCCTACGGCCTGCGCCCGCACCTGCGCGCGATGGCCGACCGGCTGGCGGGCGCCGGTCACACGGTGCTCGTGCCGAACGTGTTCCACCGCCTGGGCCGGGCGCCGGTCGTGGACCTGCCCGAGTTCATCGACCCGGGCGCCGACCCCACCATCTGGGAGCGGCTCGGCCCGATCCTGTCCGCCCTGACGCCGGACCTGGTCAGGCGGGACGCGGAGGCCTATCTGCGGTGGCTGGCCGACAGCCCGCTCGCCGCGGCCGGCCCGGTGGCGGTCACGGGCTACTGCATGGGTGCCCGGCTCGCGCTGTGGACGGCGGGCGCCCACCCGGACCGGGTCGCGGCGGCGGCCGGCTTCCACGGCGGCGCCCTCGCCACCGACGACCCGGACAGTCCGCACCTCCAGGCCCCGAACATCACGGCGGAGCTGTACTTCGGGCACGCGGACGAGGACCCGTCGCTGCCCCCGGAGCAGGTGGCACGCTTCGAGGAGGCCCTGACGGCCGCGGGCGTACGGCACACCTGCGAGGTGTACGCCGGCGCCCGGCACGGCTACACCCAGGCGGACACGCCGGCGTACGACCGTGAGGCGGACGAGCGGCACTGGGCCGCGCTGCTCGACCTGCTCAAGCGCACGTTCTGAGAACCGGCCCGGTGCCCGCCGACCGGTGGGCACCGGGACCGATCCCGTCCATGTCATTGACATGAACGCATCCCGCGACGAATCTGAGAGCGCTCTCAAGCCGGTACGGACCAATTCCGTACCACCCCGACCCCACACGGAGGTGGAGAGTGCCTCACAGGCTCACCCGGCGCGCGCTGCCCCTGGCCGCCGCCACGGCGCTGCTCGGCGGACTGGTCGCCCTCGGCGCACCCGACCGCGCGGAAGCCGCCGTCCCCGACACCATCCCCCTGAAGATCACCAACAACTCGGGCCGTTCCGAGCCCGTCTACCTCTACGACCTCGGCACGCAGCTGTCCTCGGGCCGCCAGGGCTGGGCCGACGCGAGCGGCGCCTTCCACGCCTGGCCGGCCGGCGGCAACCCGCCGACCCCCGCACCGGACGCGGCTATACCCGGCCCGGCCGCCGGACAGTCGACCACCATCCGCGTGCCGAAGTTCTCCGGCCGCATCTACTTCTCCTACGGCCGGAAGCTGGACTTCCGTCTGACCACCGGCGGACTGGTGCAGCCGGCCGTGCAGAACCCCTCCGACCCCAACCGGGACATCCTCTTCAACTGGTCGGAGTACACGCTCAACGACTCCGGGCTGTGGCTCAACAGCACCCAGGTGGACATGTTCTCGGCGCCGTACGCGGTCGGGGTACAGCGGGCGGACGGCAGTGTGAGCAGCACCGGGCACCTGAAACCCGGCGGCTGGAGCGGCTTCTTCAACGCGCTGCGCGGCCAGCCGGGCGGCTGGGCGAACCTGGTCCAGACCCGCTCCGACGGCACCGTGCTGCGCGCGTTGTCCCCGCTGTACGGCGTGGAGACCGGCGCGCTGCCGGCCAACGTGATGGACGACTACGTCAACCGGGTCTGGCAGAAGTACACGGCCTCCACCCTGACCGTCACGCCGTTCGCGGACCAGCCGAACACCAAGTACTACGGCCGCGTCTCGGGCAACGTCATGAACTTCACCAACTCCTCCGGCGCGGTCGTCACCAGCTTCCAGAAGCCCGACGCGTCCAGCATCTTCGGCTGCCACAAGCTGCTGGACGCGCCCAACGACAACGTCCGCGGGCCCATCTCCCGTACGCTGTGCGCCGGTTTCAACCGGTCGACACTGCTGGTGAACCCCAACCAGCCGGACACCACCACGGCGAACTTCTACCAGGACGCCGTGACCAACCACTACGCGCGCAAGATCCACGCGCAGACGGCCGACGGCAAGGCGTACGCGTTCGCCTTCGACGACGTCGGCCACCAGGAGTCGCTGGTGCACGACGGCAGCCCGCAGCAGGCGTACCTGACGCTCGACCCGCTGAGCTGACACGCGAGCGGTCCCGCACCCGGACTGCCGGGTGCGGGACCGCTGTCATCGGTTCCGGCTCAGCCGGTCGTCAGGGCGGTGTCGTCCACGACGAAGCTGGTCTGGAGGGAGGAGTCCTCCACGCCGTTGAACTTCAGGGTGACCGTCGAGCCCGCCAGCGAGGACAGGTCGAAGGTCTTCTGGGTGTAACCGGAGGCCGCGTTCACGTTCGAGTAGGTGGCGAGGGTCTTCGAACCGGCGGTCACCGTCAGCTTGTCGTAGGCGGTGCTGCCGGACTCCGCGGTGTCGATGTGCAGGTAGAAGGTCAACGTCGCCTTGCAGCCCGCGGGGATCGTCACCGACTGGGAGACGCTGTCGGTGTGCGAGGAGCCGTACCCGTCCAGCCAGGCCTTGTAGGAGCCGCCGTGGGCCGCCTCACCGCTGTCGGTGGTGATGACGCCGCTGGTCGCGGTCCAGCCGGTGCTGCCGGACTCGAAGCCGGGGTTGGCCAGCAGCTGCCTCGGGGTGCAGCCGCCGCCGGTCGTGCTGACCGTCCAGCCGAAGGTGGCGGTGCCGGTCGCGCCGGTGGAGTCCTTCACCGTGACGGTGGTGCTGGACGTGCCGGCCGTGGTGGGCGTGCCGGAGATGAGACCGGTCGAGCTGTTGATCGACAGGCCGGCGGGCAGGCCGGTGGCGCTGTAGGTCAGGGCGCCGCTGTTGGTGCTGCTCGCCTGGATCTGGAGGTTCACGGCGGTGCCGACGGTGGCGGACTGGCTGCCCGGGTTGGTGACCGTCACCCCGTTGCTCGGCGGGTTGATGTGGCTGCCGACGTTGATGCCGGCGAACGCGTTGCCCACGCCGGCGTACTGCGCGGAGTTGGTGCCGTACAGCGCGGCGGCGGCGTTGAGGGCGGCGGTGCGGGCGCCGGCGTAGTTGGTGCTGGACGTCATGTACGTCGTCAGCGCCTTGTACCAGATCTTCAGGGCGGCGTCGCGGCCGATTCCGGTGACGGCGACGCCGTCGGAGGTCGGGCTGTTGTACGTGACGCCGTTGATGACCTTGGTGCCGCTGCCCTCGGACAGCAGGTAGAACATGTGGTTCGCGGGGCCCGAGGAGTAGTGCACGTCCAGGTTGCCGACGCCGGAGTACCAGCTGTCCGCCGAACCGCCGTCCTTGCTCGGCTTGTCCATATAACGCAGCGGTGAGCCGTCACCGTTGATGTCGATCTTCTCGCCGATGAGGTAGTCACCGACGTCGCTGGAGTTGTTGGCGTAGAACTCCACGCCGGTGCCGAAGATGTCGGAGGTGGCCTCGTTCAGACCGCCCGACTCCCCGGAGTACTCCAGGCCGGCGGTGTTCGAGGTGACGCCGTGGCTCATCTCGTGGCCGGCGACGTCCAGCGCGGTCAGCGGGTCGTTGTTGCCCGACCCGTCGCCGTAGGTCATGCAGAAGCAGCTGTCGTCCCAGAACGCGTTCACGTAGGCGTTGCCGTAGTGGACGCGGGAGTAGGCGGCGACGCCGTCGTTGCGGATGCCGCTGCGACCGAAGGTGTTCTTGTAGAAGTCCCAGGTCATCGCGGCGCCGTAGTGCGCGTCGGCGCCGGCGGTGGCGGCGTTGGAGTTGGTGCCGTCGCCCCAGGTGTCGTTGGTCTGCGAGAACAGCGTGCCGGTGCCGGAGGTGCCGTGGTTCAGGTTGTACGTCTTGTGACCACCGCGGGCCCCGTCGTTCAGCGTGTAGGTCGAGCCCGACTGGGTCGTCGTCAGCGAGACCTGGCCGCTGTACCGGGTGTTGCCGACGCCGGTCTCGACCGCCTGGAACCGGTACAGCTCCTTGCCGGTGGTGGCGTCGGTGATGACGTGCAGCTTGCTGGGCGTGCCGTCGTCCTGGAAGCCGCCGATCACCGTCTCCCAGGCGAGCTTCGGGGCGCCGGTGCCGGCCCAGATCACCTTGCGGGCGCTGTCGGTGGTGGCCTTCTCGGCCTTCAGGGTCTTCGCGGCCTCGAGGGCCTTCGTCGCGGCGGCGGCCTTGCTGACGGCCGCGGTCGTGGAACGCACCTTGATCGTGCGCTTGCTGTTGAAGGTGGTGCTCACCGTCCCCTTGGCCAGCGAGGCGGGCGGGGTGTGCACGACGAGGTCGCCGCCGAGGACGGGCAGACCGGCGTAGGTGCGCTCGTAACGGGTGTGCACGGTGCCGTCGTTGTCCTTGACGACGTCCCGGACGACCAGCTTCTCCTGCTTGCCCAGGCCGAGGGTGCGGGCGGTCGTGGCGGTCTGCTGCCGGGCGCTCTTGAGCAGCGCCTGGTGCTGGGCAGGGCTGAGCTTGGCCTCCAGGCCGCCGGTGCGCAGCGGGCTGGGGTGGGGGGCGGCCGGTGCGGCGGTCGCCGGAACCGCCTGGAGTCCCACGGCGAGGAAGGCCGCGGTGGAGACCAGGGCGGCGCCGACGGTGGCTCGCTTGTGGGGAAGGGGTCTGTGGGGTCTCACTCGTACTCCTCCTGCTGCGGCCGCAGATGGGCGGCCGGTGACAGACGGGCAGAGGGGTCTGCTGCCCGGGTGAGCTGCGCTGTGCGGGGCCGTGATCCGTGCAACGGTGGGGCGGATCAGCGTGCGCACGGAGAATGACAGAATTGACCGAGTCATGTCACCGCATGGTGGGTCATTCGAGGGTTTTCCCTACCCCCTCGCGGCGATGAAGGGGGAGATGAGGGGCGGCCCTTGGTCATAGGTTGTGGCCTGGCTGATCCACGCCTTGGCTGAAAGAAGGACACGTCCCATGACCGATCCGGCCACGCACCAGAAGATCGACACGTCGGTGCCGCACTCGGCCCGCATCTGGAACTACTGGCTCGGCGGCAAGGACCACTACCCGGTGGACGAACAGGCGGGCGACGCGTACACCGCCGTCTTCCCCGGCATCGTCACCATCGCCCGCAACAGCCGTGCCTTCCTGCGCCGCACCCTCACGTATCTCGTCACCGAGGCGGGCATCCGGCAGTTCCTGGACGTCGGCACGGGACTGCCCACCGCCGAGAACACCCATGAGGTCGCCCAACGGCTCGCGCCTGAGGCACGGATCGTCTACGTCGACAACGACCCGATGGTGCTGGCCCACGCCCGGGCGCTGCTCTCCTCCTCCGCCGAGGGCGCGACCGCCTACATCGACGCCGATGTGACCGACCCGGAGCGCATCCTCGCCGTCGCCGCCGACACCCTCGACCTCGGCCGGCCCACCGCGCTCGTCCTGAGCAACATCCTCGGCCATGTCGCCGACCACGACCAGGCCCGCTCCGTCGTCGCCCGGCTCATGGCCGCGCTGCCGTCGGGCAGCCACCTGGTCGTCAACGACGGCTCGCTCGGCGTCGACCCGGTCTTCGAGCAGGCGCAGACGGCCTACAACGACAGCGGCGCGCTCCCGTACAACCTGCGCACCGTCGAGGAGATCACCGCGTTCTTCGCCGGCCTGGAACTGATCGAGCCCGGTGTCGTGCCGGTCACCCGATGGCGCCCGGACCCCGGCTCGTCCGCCCCGGAGACCGTCGCGGAACACGGGGGCGTGGCACGGAAGCCGTGACGGGCGCCGGACGGCGACAAGACCCGCCACTCGACGACCGGCCGGCGAAGGCGTACCCGCGGTCCGTTCCACCCGGAAGGAGGGGCTCGCCGACGCGGTGCACGCGAACGGGTAGACGTATGCGCGGTGTTGGGCGAGACCCCGGCATACCGGGTCCGACCGGCGCGTTGTTACCGTGCACCGCGTGTCTGACTCCTCACGCGATACCGCACAGGGCGCCGGCTGGGGCGCGGCCGAACCCGGCTCCTACACGCGGCTGATGCCGGGCCACGTCGAGAAGCTGTCCTGGCTGAACCCCCGGATCCTGTGGGCCGCCCGCAACGGCGTGCTGGCGTCCTGGTTCGGGGACCCCACCGGCCGTACCCGCAGCCGCTGGGTGGCCCGGCGCGCGGCAGAGGGGGCGCCCGCCGACAAGGTGATCCGGCGGGACGCACCGGAACGGTTCTCCTTCATGGTCATCGGGGACACCGGCGAGGGCGACGACTCCCAGTACGCCGTCGTGCCCGGCTTCCTGAAGGTGGCCGAGGACACCGACTTCGCCGTGATCGCCAGCGACGTCGTCTATCCCGTCGGCAGCGCCGACGACTACGGCGACAAGTTCTTCCGCCCCTACCAGGACTACCCCGCGCCGATCTACGCGGTACCGGGCAACCACGACTGGTACGAGGACCTCGGCGCGTTCATGCGCGTCTTCGGCGCCGGCACCCCGCCCCTCGGGCCCGAGCCCCGGCCCCGCCCGCTCACCCGCGCCTGGTGGCGCTCCCTGCTGTGGCACCGGCCGCGCACCACCGACGGTGAACGGCTGGCCGAGGCACGGAAGCTGCGGTCGGCGCCGGGGCAGCAGGCCGAACAGCCGGGCCCGTACTGGGCGATCGACGCCGGTCCGGTGCGGATCGTCGGCATCGACACGGGCCTGCTGGGCACGGTCGACGCCGAACAGGGCGCCTGGCTGCGGGAGATCTCCCGGGGGCCCCGGCCGAAGATCCTCGTCACCGGTTCCCCGCTGTACGTCGACGGCGAGCACCACCCCTGCCCCGTCGAGGGCGGCGGCACGGTGGACGACATCGTCCGGGACCCCGAGCACCACTACGTGGCCGCGATCGGCGGCGACATCCACAACTACCAGCGCTACCCCGTGGACGTGGACGGCCGGACGATCCAGTACGTCGTCGCGGGCGGCGGCGGGGCGTTCATGCACGCCACGCACACCATCCCGCGGGTGTCGGTCGCGAACGTCACCGAGCGGGAGTTCCGCTGCTATCCGCTGCGCGGCGACTCGCTCGCCTTCTACAGCCGGCTCTACGGCCGCCGGCTGCGTCTGCGCCGCTTCTTCACCCTCAGCGAGTCCGAGGCGACGGCCGTCGTCGCCGAACGGCTCGGCATCGAGCCGGCCCGCGCGCCCGGCCCGGACACGCGGGTCACCCGGCGCACCCGCCTCGTCGCGAGCCTGCTGGGCACCGGCGGCCGCCCCGACCGGGCGTCACGCCTCCGGCTGCCGGTGCGCAAGCTGTACACGCAGCTGTTCTCGCCGTCGTCCGCCACCTACAGCCCGCCGTTCTTCAAGTGCTTCCTGCGGCTGGACGTCACCCCGGAGGAGGTACGACTGCGCTGCCACGCCGCGACCGGCAACCGCGCGCAGGAGCTGGAACCGCCGGTCGAGGACGAGGTCGTCATCCCGCTGAAGTGATCACACGGTTGTCACACTCGCCTGCGAGAATCGGGGGCGGAGCCGACGCGGAACCGTTGGAGGAGCCCATGCCGTCCCCTGCCCGCCCGCTGCGCAAGCTGGGCTTCCTCACCATCGGCCTCTTCGACCCGGCGGACCCCGGCCGGGGCCACGAGTCCACACTGGAGATCATCGAGCTGGGCGAGCGGCTCGGCTTCGACAGCGCCTGGGTCCGCCAGCGCCACCTCCAGTTCGGCATCTCGTCCCCGGTCGCGGTGCTGGCGGCGGCCTCCCAGCGCACCCACCGCATCGGTCTGGGCACGGCGGTGATCCCGCTGGGCTGGGAGAACCCGCTGCGGCTCGCCGAGGACCTGGCGACCGTGGACATCCTGTCCGGCGGCCGTCTGAACCCGGGCGTCAGCGTGGGCCCGCCGACCCACTACGAGCAGGTCGGCAAGGCCCTCTACCCCGACACGGCGGACGCCGAGGAGTTTGGGTACGAGCGGGTGGGGCGGCTGCTGGACTTCGTGCGCGGCGAGCCCGCCACCGGCTTCAGCGGGGTGGAGGGCTTCGAGGCCTACTCGAACGTGGTGCAGCCGCGGTCCCCCGGGCTCGGCCGGCGGATGTGGTACGGCGGCGGCAGCCTCGGCTCGGCGCGCTGGGCCGGTGAGCACGGCATGAACTTCCTGACCAGCAGCGTCGTCAAGGCCGGTGACGGCGACGGGCCGCTGGACTTCGCCGGGATCCAGCTGTCCCACATCCGGGAGTTCCGGGCCCACCACCCCGACGGCGAGGCGGCCCGCGTCTCCCAGGGCCTGGTGGTGATCCCCACCGACTCCGCGACCCCCCACACAGCGCGCCAGGTACGAGGAGTACGCGGCGAAGCGGCTCCCCAGGACCGCCTCCCCGCAGGGCCCGGCGCGGCTGCTGTTCGCGCCGGACCTGGTCGGCACCTCGGTGGAGATAGCCGAACGGCTGCACGAGCACGCCGCGTTCCGTGAGGTGGACGAGGTGGCCTTCGCGCTGCCGTTCACCTTCGAACACGAGGACTACGTACAGATCCTGACGGACATGGCGACCGTGCTGGGCCCGGCGCTGGGCCGGCGGCCCGCCTCCTGACCGCCGGCGGGACACTCCCGGAGTGCGCGTACCGGCGCCGTCCACGAACACCTCGACGGACGTCCGGTCCACGAGGGCGCGCAGCCGGACCCGGCTCGCCGACGCGGCGGGCGGCTCTCCTGCCGGGTGCCGCCGACATCGGGGTTGACGGTGCCGCGCCGGTTGAGGAAGGGGTGGTCGGGGGGTGTGGGGCCGGGGTGGTGTGCGCGTGGGCCCAGTCGTTGACCCGGCCGCCGTACGGCGGCGGCGCAGACCGCGGGCGACGGGGGCGGGCCGGTAGCCGAGCCGGGCGGCGGCCTGCCGGATGCGTTCCCGGGGGGCGGGCGAGAGGTTGCCCTCGGCACGGCCGTCGAAGACCACGGAAGCGGCGGTGTGCGAGACGCCGGCGAGCCGGGCGACGCCCGCGAGGTGGGCCGCCCACCGCCCCCTCCGTTGCCGTCCGCCGTCCTTTTCTGCCGGCCCGTGCACGTTGATCGCCGCCCCCTGTCCGGGCCGGCCGGACGGGACCGGAGTGGTGGGCCACTGCTCCGTAGGACGGGTACGGGGGCTGAACGCCGCCGCGCGGGTACCCGGAGCGCCTGAGACGGCGTACGGAGGAAGGGAGCCGGAGGTGGCGGCGGAGGACCGGCTGCGGACGTACCGCGGCAAGCGCGACTTCGAACAGACCCGTGAGCCGTCGGGGCGTGCGGCCCGGGCCGGGGAGGACGGCGCGCCCCGGTTCGTGGTCCAGATCCACGACGCGCGAAGGATGCACTTCGACTTCCGGCTCCAGGTGGGCGACGTCCTCAAGTCCTGGTCCGTGCCGAAGGGCCCGTCCGGCGACCCCGGGGACAAGCGGCTGGCGGTGCCGACCGAGGACCATCCGCTGGAGTACGAGGACTTCGAGGGTGTCATCCCCAAGGGCGAGTACGGCGGCGGCACGGTGATCGTCTGGGACCGCGGGACGTACGAGCCGCTCAGCCACGACCGCCGGGGGCGCCCGGTGGACTTCGCGGAGTCCCTGGAGCGCGGGCACGCCACCTTCCGGCTGCATGGCAGCAAGCTGCACGGCGAGTACGCCCTCACCCGCTTCCGGAGCGGCGCGGACGGGGAGGACGCCTGGCTGCTGGTGCGCAAGGGTCCCGCCCGGGCGGAGGGGCACGGCACCCCGGACCCCCGCCGGGCCCGTTCGGTGCGGACCGGACGCACCCTGGCGCAGGTCGCCGCCGACGCCGGCCGGAGGTGACGCTCCCGGCGCGGGGCCGGAACCGGCGTACTGCGGGACCAGGACGCCGATCAGCCGCACCCCTCGCTCCACACGGTCGCCCTGCCGTGCGCGTCGACGGCCGCTGGGGCCGCGCGACATCCGTCACCTGTTCAGGGGTGTCGTGATCGTCCCGGTGCATCGAGCGGCGGGACGCTCCGTTCTCAGCCCCGGTGGGCGCGCAGGGCGGCGAGGGCCCGGTCGGCGTGGGTGTTCATGCGCAGTTCGCTGCGGACGATCTCCAGGACGGTGCGGTCCTGGGCGATCACGAAGGTGGCGCGCTTGGTCGGGGCGAGGGAGAAGCCGCGCCTGACGCCGAACCGCTCGCGGACCGTGCCGTCGGGGTCGGAGAGCAGCGGCATGCCGAGGCGGTGCCGGTCGGCGAACTCCTGCTGTTTGCCGACGGTGTCCCCGCTGATCCCGACGGGCCGGGCGCCGACGGCGGCGAACTCCCCGGCGAGGTCGCGGAAATGGCAGGCCTCGGCGGTACAGCCGGGGGTGAGGGCGGCGGGGTAGAAGAAGAGGACGACCGGGC
Organism: Streptomyces sp. NPDC107654; assembly: GCF_055639035.1. Taxonomy (NCBI): domain Bacteria; kingdom Bacillati; phylum Actinomycetota; class Actinomycetes; order Kitasatosporales; family Streptomycetaceae; genus Streptomyces; species Streptomyces sp. NPDC107654. The sequence continues at coordinate 15,386 of NZ_JBVKBI010000034.1, read as the reverse complement.
CGTCGGCCAGCAGCTCGCCTAGCCGGCGGGTGGTGCCGGTCTCGTCGGGCAGGGCGAAGTCCTCGACGGTGTCGCCCACGGCGAGGGGCTCGGTCACGACCGCTCCTCCCCGTTCCGGGCCACTCCGCGCGCCCACAGCACCAGGGGCAGCTGGAGGGGCAGCCGGGCGAGGGCCGCGGCCCGCAGCGGCGCCGGCCGGGTGCGCCAGTCCACGGCCATCTGCACGTTCGCCGGGAACACGCCGACGAAGAAGGCGGCCGCCGCCTTCGCGGCCGCGGTCCGGGTCCGGGGCGCCGCGATCCCGGCCGCGAGGGCCAGCTCGACGGCCCCGCTGCCGTACGTCCAGGCCCTGGGCGAGCCCGGCAGTGCTCGGGGGATGGTCGCGTCGAACTGTCGCGGGGCGGCGAAGTGCGCGACCCCCGCGGCTGCCAGCAGGCCGGCGAGCAGCAGGGGTGAGCGTTCGGACCGGGGCACGGTTCCTCCTCTGGTGGCCTGCCGCCGGATATTACTGGACAGTAGGCGCGGGGTGGCCGTGCGCGCCGGACCAGCACGGGATCCGCCCAGTGTGCGCCGGTGAAGTGCCGCCACGGGATCCGTTGTGCACGCTCTCGCGGAACACCACCACGGGATCCGCCGGACACGCACCGGTGGACCACCCGGCTGCCCTGCCCACCGATCGGTGAGCGGTTCGAGGACGCCTCGAACGCGGGGCGCGGTCGGGGGCTCCCGGCCTTGCCCCTGCCTGGCGCCGAGGGCAACCTGGGGCTATGGGTGCTCCGGACGGACCCACCCTCATCACCTCCGTGCAGCGGGCGTTCCGGTTGCTGGAGGCGGTGAGCGAGCACGAGAACGGCGCGCCGGCGAAACAGCTGGCGCGGGAGACCAGGCTGCCCCTGGCCACCGCGTACCACCTGCTGCGCACCCTGGTCCACGACGGCTACGTGCGGAAACTGGACGACGGCGGCTTCGTCCTGGGCGACCGGTTGAAGTCGCTGCACACCGCGGGCGGCATCCAGACGCTGCTCAGCCGGGTGCGTCCGACGCTGAACGCCCTGCGCGACGAGCTGTCCGGTGCCGCGTACCTCACGTTCTACGAGGACGGCGAGATCAGGGTCGCCGAGATCGTCGACAGCCCGCGCACCCCGCGAGTGGACCTCTGGGTGGGGTTCGAGGACGCCGGGCACGCCACCGCGCTGGGCAAGACCGTGCTGCGGGAGCTGGCGGAGGACGCCCGCCGGGAGTACCTCTCCCGGCACCACCTCGCCGATCTCACGCCCCGGACGATCACCAGCGTCCCCGAGCTGCTCCGCAGGATCGAGTCGCCCCCGCTGGCCCCGGCCGTCACGGATCTGGAGGAGTACGCGCTCGGCACCGTCTGCGTCGCGGTGCCCGTCTACCGGGGGAACACCGTCGGCTCCCTGGGCGTCTCCCTGCCGGTGGAGCGCCGCGACCGCCTCCAGGAGATCCGGGCCCGTCTGCTGCCGGTCGCGAGCCGTGTCACCCGGAGTCTCTCGCTCACTATCTGAAATCCCGCTCCTTGTGGGGCTCCGCTCCCGGCCCGTTTCCTTAATGAAACGGACATTCCGGGTGTGCGCCCCCTACACGCGAGGACTGCGGACGAGATCATGAGCGAGGCCCGACACACTGGTGGCGACCCCGTGCCCACACGACCGCGCAGGACCCGTCCGACCGGGGTCCGCGGCCCGGTCCGCCGGCGGCTGGGCGGGCAGCTGGCCGCGGGCACACACGTCCTGCCGGTGCTGGTCGTCGCCGTGGTGGTCCTGGTCGACCTGGCCGGGGGCGCGGGGATGGTCTGGCTGCCGCTGCTGGCGGCCGGCCCCGCGCTGGCGGCCACCACCAACGGTCCGCTCGGTGTGCTCGGCGCCGGTCTCCTCGCCGCGGCGACGGACGCGGCGCTGGGTGTCGCGCACGGGGTCCCCGTCCACGATCTGGCGGCCGTCCTGTCCGCCCTGCTGGCGGTCACCGCCGCGAGCGGCCTGGCCAGCGCGCTGCGCGGCCGCCGGGAACGGGTCCTCGCGGCCGTCCGCTCGGTCGCCGAGGCCGCCCAGCAGGCCCTGCTCCAGCCCGTCCCGGAGACCGTCGGCCCGTTCCAGGTGGCCGTCCGCTACAGCGCCGCGGCGGCCGAGGCCCGCATCGGCGGGGACCTGTACGCCCTGGTCCCCACCCCGTACGGCGTCCGGCTGATCGTCGGTGACGTGCGGGGCAAGGGGCTGCCCGCGGTCGGGACCGCCGCGCTCGTGCTCGGGGTGTTCCGCGAGGCCGCCCACGACGAGCCCGACCTGCTGTCCGTCGTCGGCCGGATCGAACGCAGCCTGGCCCGCAACCTGGGCCCGGACGACTTCGTGACCGCCGTGGTCGTCGGCTGCCCCCGGTCGGGGCACCTGGAGCTGGTCAACTGCGGACACGCGCCGCCGCTGCTGATATCGGCGTCCGGGGAGGTCGGGGCGGTGGAGACCGCCCGTCCCGCGCCGCCGCTCGGCCTGCGCGCCCTGTCGGGCCAGGCCCCGCGCCTGCAGCGCCTGCCCTTCGGGGTGGGCGACCAGCTGCTGCTGTACACCGACGGGGTCACCGAGGCCCGCAACACCGCGCGGGAGTTCTATCCGCTGGCCGACGGGGTGGCCCGGCACGTGTGCGAGGAACCGGCCCGCACACTCACCGCGCTCCATGACGAGCTGCTGGCGCACGTGGGCGGCCGGCTGCACGACGACGCCGCGCTGCTCCTGCTCCGGCGGAAGACCGCGCAGGAGGCCGTCCTGGCGCCGCCGGGCGCCGGGAGCGCGCTTCAGACAGCGGCCAGCTCCGCCCAGCGGGTGACCCCGCCGGAATGGAGCCGTATGCCGTGACGGGCCGCCAGGGCGTGGACGATCGACTCGCCCCGGCCGTGCTCGTCCGGATCGATGCCGCCGAGCGGCTGGCCTGCCGGACGCACGGCTCCCGCGTCGGTCACCTCCACCCGAAGGGTCCCGTCGCCCTCACCGCCGGTCCACGACAGCCGCAGCTCGGCCGGCGGCCGGGCGTGGATGATCGCGTTGGTGGCCAGTTCCGACACCACGAGCAGCGCGTCCTCGACGATCGCCGGGCACACCCTCCAGTCCGCGAGGACGGCCGCCACCCGTCGCCGTACGGCCGAGACCGCGCCGGCGGCGGGCGGCACCGGACACACGTGGTCGCGTGCCGCCCGGAGCAGCGTGTTGAGCTGTGCCGCCATGTTCTCTCCCGATGGTCTGTGCTGCCCGGCGGGCGCTCACCGCGCCTTTTCCGGGCTCTCATGCACGCTATGGACGCAAATCGGTCTGGTCAATGAACAGCGGTCGGCATTACCGAACGTCCGGGTGCGCAGGCGTCGTCCCGCCCGCGGGGCGAAGCGTCCGCTGCGGTAATAGGCTCGGCTCATGGCCGGTCCGGTCCAGTCGATCGAGCGGGCGGCGGCGATTCTCCGCCTGCTCGCCGGTGGGCCCCGCCGACTCGGGCTCGGCGAGGTCGCGGCGTCGCTCGGCCTGGCGAAGGGCACCGCCCACGGCATCCTGCGCACCTTGCAGCACGTGGACTTCGTGGAACAGGACGCGGCGACCGGCAAGTACCAGCTCGGCGCCGCCCTGCTGCACCTGGGCACCAGCTACCTCGACGTCAACGAGCTGCGCTCGCGCTCCCTCAACTGGGCCGACGCCCTGGCCGCCCGCAGCGGGGAGGCGGTGCGCCTGGGCACCCCGCTGGAGGGCAGGGTGCTCATCGTCCACCACGTGTTCCGGCCGGACGACACCTTCCAGACGCTGGACGTGGGCTCCCTGCTGCCGCTGCACGCCTCCTCGCTCGGCAAGGTCCTGCTGGCCTTCGGCACCGCGACGGTCGAGCCGGACCCGGTGACGGGGCTCGAGGCGTACACCCGGCACACCCTGGTCGACCCCGAGCGGCTCGCCCGGGCGCTCACCGAGGTCAGGGAGGCCGGCTGGGCCGCGGAGATCCAGGAGATGAGCATGGGCGAGGCCGGGCTGGCCGCGCCGATCCGGGGGCACGGCGGCCTCGTCGTCGGCGCCGTCGGGCTGTCCGGGCCGGTCGAGCGGATCTGCGACGGCCAGGGCCGCCCCCGCCCCCAACTGATCAGTCTGATCCGGGAAGCCGCGCGGGCGATCTCCCGAGACCTGGGAGCCGCCCGCTGGTAGTCAGGACAGCCGCCCCTCGACCCGTCGGAAGGCAGACCCGATCATGGTGGAACGGTATGTGATGTCCATCGATCAGGGCACCAACTCGACCCGCTGCATCCTGTTCGACCACCGGGGGCGGCTGGTCTCGGTCGCGCAGAAGGAGCACCAGCAGCACTTCCCCAAGCCGGGCTGGGTCGAGCACGACGCCGTCGAGATCTGGCAGAACCTGCGGCGCGTCGTGCCCGATGCGCTGTCGGACGCCGGTGCCGGCGAGGGGCAGGTCGCCGCGATCGGGCTGGCCAACCAGCGGGAGACGACGGTGCTGTGGGACCGGCGGACCGGGGCCCCGCTGGGCCGGGCGATCGTCTGGCAGGACACCCGCACGGCACCGCTCGTGGAGGAGCTGCGCGAGCGTCCCGGGGAGGCGTTCTTCCTGGACCGGTGCGCCCTGCCGCCCTCGACCTACTTCTCGGCGCTGCGGATCCGGTGGCTGTTCGACCACGTCAAGGGCGTCGAGCAGCGCGCGAAGGACGGCGAGGTGCTGTTCGGGACGATGGAGAGCTGGCTGATCTGGAACCTCACCGGCGGCGCCGACGGCGGCCTGCACGTCACCGACGCGACCAACGCCAGCCGTACGATGCTGATGAACATCCGCACGCTCACCTGGGACGACGAGCTGCTGGACTTCTTCGGTGTGCCGCGCTCGATGCTGCCGGAGATCAGATCGTCCGCCGAGACCTACGGCGAGGCCCGCGCGCTGCTGCCGGGTGTCTCCATCACGGCCGCGCTCGGCGACCAGCAGGCCGCGCTGTTCGGGCAGACCTGCTTCTCCCCCGGCGAGGCCAAGTGCACGTACGGCACGGGCAGCTTCCTGCTGCTCAACACCGGCGGCGACCTCGTACGGTCCCGGCACGGCCTCCTCACGACGGTCGCGTACCAGATCGGGGACCAGCCACCGGTCTACGCCCTGGAGGGGTCGATCGCCGTCACCGGGGCCCTCGTCCAGTGGTTCCGCGACCGCCTGGGCCTGATCGGCAGCGCCCCGGAGATCGAGACCCTGGCGCGCACGGTGGAGGACAACGGCGGCTGTTACATCGTGCCCGCCTTCTCCGGCCTGTTCGCCCCGCGCTGGCGCAGTGACGCGCGCGGGGTGATCGTCGGCCTCACCTCGTACATCACCAAGGGGCACCTGGCGCGAGCCGTCCTGGAGGCCACCGGCTGGCAGACCCGGGAGGTCGTCGACGCCATGAACGCCGACTCGTCCGTCCCCCTCCAGCAGCTGAAGGTGGACGGCGGCATGACCGCGGACAACCTCCTGATGCAGTTCGTGGCCGACGTCCTCGACGTGCCCGTGGTGCGCCCGATGGTCGCCGAGACGGTGTCGCTCGGCGCGGCCTACGCGGCCGGTCTCGCCGCCGGCTACTGGCCCGGCCTGGAGGTCCTCCGCCGCAACTGGCACCGAGCCGCCCAGTGGCTCCCCGCGATGGACCCCGAGCGCCGAAGGACGGAGTACGAGAACTGGCAACGAGCCGTCGAACGCTCCCTGGGCTGGATCAGACCCCCGCGGACCCCCTGAGGACGGTCTCCGGCCGGGCGACGCCGACGGCCACCGGCCGACCGGGACACACCTGACCAGCACGCGCCTGACCAGCCGTTCACGAGCGGGCACGGACGCCCCGGTCCGCCCCCCACCACCCGCCCGGCGACGCCGGCCGGTGGGTTCTCCGCTCCGCCGGGCCCGGGGCCGCGTCGGACCAGGAGCTGCGGGGGCGCGGTGCCCTCGGCCAGGCGACGGCCGCGGCGAAACACGCTGATGCGGTCCATCGGCACCTCGGTGGCGAGCGCGGTCGCGGGCGTGATCCTCTCGCAGCCGACGACCGGCCTCGGCGGTCACGCGCCGCCGTCCGATGACGGCCTCAAGACGGTCCTGGCCCTCGGCACGGGCGCGGCGGCCCTCGCCTTCGTCCTCGCCTCCCTCCCCCTCCGCGACCGTCCGGACCGCCCGGCCCCGCGCCGTCGGCCCCCGAGCCGTCGGCCGAACGGGTCGGCTGAGCCGAGTCCCGGCGCGCCCTCGCCGCGCTCGGGCCACGCCCCCGCCGTCCCCGCGCCGGGCCACGGCGGGGTTGCCGTGCCCGGGCCTCCCGGCGCGGCGGGCCCGTTCAGGGGAACCCGCGCCGAAAGGCGCGTGAGGGCGCCGGGACCGGTCGAGACCTTCTGCCGTGACCGTCGTGACCCTGCCGCTCATCCCGCCGATGCTCGCGACCCCCGGCGCCCTGCCGCCGGCCGCCCAGGACACGCGGTGGGCCTACGAGACCAAGCAGGACGGTCAGCGGGCGATGGTGTACCTGCCCGGCGACGGCAGCGTGCTGCTGCGCGCCCGCTCGGGCGAGGACATCACCGCGGCCTATCCCGAACTCCGGCCGCTCGGCGGGGCCCTGGGCGCCACCCCCGCCGTACTGGACGGCGAGGTACTGGCCCTGGACGAGCGGGGGCGCGCCGACTTCCAGCTGCTGCAGAGCCGGATGGGCCTCGCTCACGCCCCCGCACGGGCGGCGCGCCGGGCGGCCCGTGTGCCGGTGCACCTCGTCCTGTTCGACGTGCCGTACCTGAGCGAACCGCTGCTGCGGCTGCCGTACGTCCGCCGGCGGGCGCGGCTGGAGGAACTGGGGCTCGCCGGCCCGTACTGGTCGACGCCGGCCGCCGTGACCGGGCACGGCGCCGAGGCGCTGCGCGCCACCCGGGAGCACGGCCTGGAGGGCCTGGTGTGCAAGCGGCTGGACTCGGTGTACGAGCCCGGGGTGCGCTCCCGCGCCTGGATCAAGATCCGCAACATGCGGGCCGAGGACGTGGTCGTCGGCGGCTGGCTGCCCGGCAAGGGGCGGCTGACCGGACTGCCCGGCGCGGTCCTGGCCGGCCAGCGTGACCCCCAGGGCCGGCTGCGGTACGTCGGCGGGGTGGGCACCGGCTGGAGCGAGGCCGAGCGCACCCGGCTGGCGGAGCTGCTGCGGGACGCGGCGAGCGACCGGTGCCCCTTCGACCCCGTGCCGCGCGTCCCCGGCGCCCGCTGGGTGCTGCCCCGGCTGGTGGGCGAGGTCAGCTACAGCACCCGTACCCGCAACGGCATGCTGCGCCAGCCGTCCTGGCTGCGGCTGCGCCCCGATCTCGGCCCGGAGGAGTCGGCGGCGGACCTGCCCGAGGGCTACGGGTGAGGCCCGGGGGTCTATCGTGTGCGCATGCCGGTTCCCGAACTGATCCGAATCGTCTCCCGCGACTCGCCCATGGCCCTGGCCCAGGTCGAGCGGGTCCGCGCCGAGTTGGCGGTGCTGCACCCGGGCGTACGCACCGAGGTCGTCCCCGTGAAGACCACCGGCGACAAGTGGCTCGGCGATCTCTCCCAGGTCGAGGGCAAGGGGGCGTTCACCAAGGAGGTGGACGCGGCCCTGCTGGCCGGGGAGGCGGATCTCGCGGTGCACTGCGTCAAGGACGTGCCCGCCGACCGGCCGCTGCCGGCCGGGACCGTGTTCGCCGCGTTCCTGAAGCGGGACGACATCCGGGACGCGCTGGTGCACCCGGGCGGGCTCACCCTGGACGAGCTGCCTGCCGGCACCCGGATCGGTACCTCCTCGGTGCGGCGGATCGCCCAACTGGCCGCCACCCACCCGCACCTGGAGTGCGTGCCGTTCCGCGGAAACGCCAACCGCCGGCTGGAGAAGCTGGCCGCCGGCGAGGCGGACGCACTGCTGCTGGCGGTGTCCGGCCTGGAGCGCATCGGCCGTACCGACGTCATCAGCGAGGTGCTGTCGCCGGAGACGATGATGCCGCCGATCGGCGCGGGCATCCTCGCCCTGCAGTGCCGGGAGGACGACGCCGACCTGATCGACGCGGTCAGCGGGCTCGGCGACCCGGCCACCCATCGGGAGGCGGCGGCCGAGCGGATGTTCCTGCACGTCCTGCAGGGCCACTGCAACAGCCCCATCGCCGGGTACGCGCGCGTGGACCGCAGCGGCGAACTCTCCCTGCGGGCCTGTGTCTTCACCCCGGACGGCAAGACCCGGCTGAACGCCCACGAGTGGGCGGGGCGGCTCGACCCGGCCACGCTCGGCACCTCGGTCGCGGTGGCGCTGCTCCGGCAGGGCGCGCGCGAGATCATCGACGGCATCCCGCACTGAGCCCGCCGGGGCACGCTCAGGCGGAGCCGGGCTCCGCCTGGTCCCTCAGGAAGGCGCTGACCTGGTGGGCCAGACTGCCCTGCCCCGTGGCCGTCGGGGCGGTCGCCGGTGCCGGCTCCAGGACACCGATGCCGCCCGTCCACAGCCGGCGTCCGGTCCACTCGTCGTCCACCCGCAGCTGCACCTGTACGTCCACGTGGGCGAGGGCGGCCTCGGGTGCGGCGGCGTACAGGACGGCGGTGGCCCGGCGCAGCGGGTAGACGTCGAAGCCCTCGATGAACTGGGAGTTGCGCCAGTCGATGAAGGCGCCCTCGCCGTCCGGGCCGACCCGGACGTCGATCTGACCGTCCTCCAGATGGACGCCGTAGTGCCGCGCGCCGCGGTTCTCCACGGTCGCCCGGACACTGAAGTACGTCAGCCCGGCGGCGGCGTCGTCCCGGCCGCGCGGCGGCTCGGCCGGCTCCAGGCGGTGGACGCGGACCCGCAGACCGGCATGCTCCTCGTACTCGTGCCAGTCCCCGACCACGTTCGGCTCGTACACAGTGCCCCTCTCGACCTTCGAGAGCTGCTGTCTATCTGTGGGCCGATCGCACTGTCAAATGAGCGGAATGCGCCGTGGCCAGGGTGTTCACCCCGTCTGATCGGTGATCAAGCGCTGCCCAGGAAGAACTCGCCCCCCACGCTTCCCGGCCGTCCGCGCACGCGTGTGGCACATCACGTCCGCGACCGGGCCGGCGGCTCCCGCGGGCAGTCGGCCGCACCCCTCCCCCGGCCCCGCCCGAGAGGGGCTGTTTACCCCTTTTGTTTGAATATGCCCGTTAGCGGGAATGGGCAGAGCAGTGCTTCGGACAGGAGGCACGTCCGTGGGAGCCGGCTCCGCCGGACGCCCCGGTGTCCTATCCATGGTCCGAGCGCACCTCCCACGGTGTCTGTCCATCCAGCACCTGCTGAGAGAGGTGCGCGCAATGCGTGTCACTGGCAGCACGAAACCCCATCCCCATGACGACGCCCCCGACACCGCAGGCTCCTTCGAGCGGCTCGCGCAGCTCCCCGAGGGTCCCGGGCGGCAGGCGCTCAGGGACGAGCTGATCCAGTTGTGGCTGCCCATGGCCGAGCGGATCGCCGTGCGGTTCCGCGGCCGGGGCGAGGCCCTGGAGGACCTGTACCAGGTGGCCGCGCTCGGTCTGGTCAAGGCGGTCGACCACTACGACCCCGCCCGCGGCCGCGCCTTCGAGGCGTACGCGGTGCCCACCATCACCGGCGAGATCAAGCGCCACTTCCGGGACCACATGTGGACCCTGCACGTGCCGCGCCGGGTGCAGGACCTGCGCAACCGGGTCCGCGCCGCCGTGAAGGAGCTGGCGCAGACGACACCGGGCCGGGCTCCCACCGTCGCCGAGATCGCCGCGCACACCCGGCTCGGCGAGGACGAGGTGCGCGCCGGGATGGAGGCGCTGGAGTGCTTCTCCGCGCTGTCCCTGGACGCCGAGGTGGCCGGCACGGACGGCTACGCCCTCGGAGACTCCCTGGGCGGCCCCGACCCGGGCTACGACCTCGTCGTGGACCGCGCCGCGGTCAAGCCCTGCCTCGCGGCCCTGCCCGAACGCGAACGCACCATCCTCTACCTGCGCTTCTTCGGCGGTATGACCCAGAGCCGGATCGCCCAGCAGCTCGGCATCTCCCAGATGCACGTCTCCCGGCTGCTCAGCGGCTGCTTCGACCGGCTGCGCGAGGAACTGCTGGCGGAGGTCCGCTGAACGCCTTCGCCCGGTCCCCGGCTCACCTCTCCTCGGACCCGGGGACCTGCGTGGGGCCGTACCGGTCCAGGGCGTCCTCCAGCGCGGCGCGGATGTCGGCGGGGATGTCGCCGCGCCGCCCCCAGACGAGGATCAGCTCCGCGATGTGGCGCAACTTGATGTTGGTGTGCTGGGAGACGTCCCTCAGCACCTGCCACCCCTCGTCCGGGGTGATCCGGCCGAGGGCGACCACCATCCCGATCGCCTGGTCGATCACCGCGTGGGAGGCCATGGCCTCCTTCATCTGGTCGACCTCGGCCTGCAGCGCGGCGATCCGCTCCGGCTCACTCTCTCCCATCCCTCCATGGTGGCAGGGGCCTGGACCCCCGCCACCCGGGGTAGTCGGGAGGCAGCCCACCCCGCCCCGGCCGGACACTGGTGCAGACCGGTGGCCGCCCGGCCCCGAGACCAGGACCTGACTGCCATGAACCACGACACCCCCGCCGACGGCGTACCGCGCCGCAAAGAAGTCGTCTCGACCCGCTCCGTGTTCGGCGCGCCGTGCTGGGTGAGCCTGACCAGCCGCGATCTCGAGGCCACCCAGGACTTCTACGCGGCCGTGCTCGGCTGGCGCTGGCGCGGCGTGCAGCTCGGCGAGCACTTCCGGATCGCGCTGGCGAACGGGGTACCGGTGGCCGGGATCGCCGCGGTCGCCTCGATGTGGCAGATGGCGGTGGCCTGGACGCCGTACTTCGCGGTCCCGGACGCGGACGTGGCCGTGTCCCGGGTGCGGGAGCGCGGCGGCACGGCGGCGGTCGGGCCGCTGTCCTTCCCGCCGGGCCGGGCGGCACTGCTCGCCGACCGGGACGGGGCGACGTTCGGGATCTGGCAGGGCGAGCTGGTCACCAACTGGGAGGCGTGGCGGCAGGCGGCGCCGACCTTCGTCCGGCTGCACACCCGGGACGCCTTCGACGCCGCGCTGTTCTACGGCGAGGTCCTGGACTGGGCGAGCGGGCTGCCGGGCTGCTGCCAGGTCGAGTACGAGGGCGGCGAGGTGGTGCTGCGCAGCCGGGGTGACGTGGTGGCGCGCATCGACTCGGGAGCCGTGGAGGCGGCCCCGGACCCCTCGGTCCGGCCGCACTGGCAGATCCACTTCACGGTGGCCGACGTGGCCGACTGCGTCCGCGCGGCGGAGAAGCACGGCGGCAGCGTGCTGCGCGAGACCGAGACCGAGGCGATCCTGCGGGACGCCGACGGTGCGCAGTTCACGGTGACGTCACGCCGGAACCCCTGAGCCCGAGCCTTCCGGGGGTCGGGCCCGCCGGTCTCACCGGCGGGCCCGTCGAGGCTGCTGGCGGCGTTCCCCGCGCCCCTGCGGCGTCGTCCGCGGCGGACGTGACAGGAGGACCAGACTCCGGGCCTCCCCGCGGATCCGCGTGCCCGCCTTGTGTTCGCGTTCGTCGGGGATGCCGTCGGGATCGGCGGTGTCGATCAGGGCGGTCCAGCGTTCGCCGAAGGACGTGTCCGGCAGGCGGAAGTCGACCGGCTCCCAGTAGCCGTTGACGAGCAGCAGGAAGGAGTCGTCGACCATGCGGCGACCGTAGGGGTCGCGTTCGGCGATGGCGTCGCCGTTGAGGAACACGGCGACCGAGTGGGCGTCGCCGCGCTGCCAGTCCCGGGCGGTCATCTCGCGGGCGTCGGGCCGCAGCCACATCAGGTCGGGCAGCGGCTGTCCGGCGCGGGTCGGGGTCTCGCCGCGGAAGAAGCGTCGCCGGCGCAGCACGGGATGCGCGGCGCGCAGCGCGATGAGGTGCCGGGTGAAGTCGGCCAGGGAGCGCTGTTCGTCGGTGAGGTCCCAGTCCACCCAGGAGATCTCGTTGTCCTGGCAGTAGGCGTTGTTGTTGCCGCGCTGGGTGCGCCCGAGTTCATCGCCGTGGCACAGCATCGGGATGCCCTGCGAGAGCAGCAGCGTCGCCAGCATGTTGCGCTGCTGACGGGCCCGGAGTTCGAGGACGGCGGGGTCGTCGGTCTCGCCCTCCACCCCGCAGTTCCAGGACCGGTTGTGGCTCTCGCCGTCCCGGTTGTCCTCGCCGTTGGCCTCGTTGTGCTTGTCGTTGTAGGACACGAGGTCGCGCAGGGTGAAACCGTCGTGCGCGGTGACGAAGTTGACGCTCGCCCTCGGTCGGCGCCTGCTGTGCTGGTAGAGGTCGGAGGAGCCGGTGAGCCGGGAGGCGAACTCGCCGAGCGAATCGGGCTCGGCCCGCCAGAAGTCCCGTACCGCGTCCCGGTACCTGCCGTTCCACTCCGACCACAGCGGCGGGAAGTTGCCCACCTGGTAGCCGCCCTCGCCCACGTCCCAGGGCTCGGCGATGAGCTTGACACGGCTGATCACCGGGTCCTGCTGGATGAGGTCGAAGAACGCCGAGAGCCGGTCCACCTCGTGGAACTGCCGGGCGAGCGTGGCCGCCAGGTCGAAGCGGAAGCCGTCGACGTGCATCTCGGTCACCCAGTACCGCAGGGAGTCCATGATCAGCTGGAGCACGTAGGGGTGCCGCATCAGCAGGCTGTTGCCGGTGCCGGTGGTGTCGTAGTAGTGCGCCCAGTCGCCGTCGACCAGGCGGTAGTAGGAGGAGTTGTCGATGCCGCGGAAGGACAGCGTGGGGCCCCGCTCGTTGCCCTCGGCGGTGTGGTTGTAGACGACGTCGAGGATGACTTCGAGGCCGGCCGCGTGCAGCGCCTTCACCATGGCCTTGAACTCGTTGACCTGCTGGCCGCGGGTGCCGAAGGCGGCGTAGGCGTTGTGCGGGGCGAAGAAGCCGATGGTGTTGTAGCCCCAGTAGTTGGACAGGCCGCGGTCCTGGAGCACACCGTCCTGGACGAACTGGTGCACCGGCATGAGTTCCACCGCGGTCACGCCGAGCGAGGTGAGGTGCTCGATCACGGCGGGGTGCGCGAGGCCGGCGTAGGTGCCGCGCAGCCCTTCGGGGACGTCCGGGTGGCTCATGGTCAGACCGCGGACGTGGGCCTCGTAGATCACCGAGTCCGCGTAGGGCGTCCGGGGCGGGCGGTCGTCGCCCCAGTCGAAGAAGGGGTCGGTGACGACGCCCAGCATCGAGTGGCCGGCACTGTCCGCCGGGGCGGGCCCGTCCGGGGCCCGCTCGTACAGCGAGGCGTGGTTGTCGATCTGGCCGTCGACGGCGCGGGCGTACGGGTCGAGCAGCAGCTTGGCCGGGTTGCAGCGGTGGCCGAACGAGGGCTGCCAGGGGCCGTGCACCCGGTAGCCGTAGCGCTGTCCGGGGCCGACCCCGGGCAGGTAGGCGTGCCAGACGAAGCCGTCGACCTCCTGCAAGGGGACGGGGACCGCGGTGCCCGCGTCGTCCACCAGGATCAGCTCGACACGCTCGGCGACCTCGCTGAACAGGGCGAAGTTGGTGCCCTGACCGTCGAAGGCGGCGCCCAACGGGTAGGGGTGCCCGCTCCACACAGGCACCCCTTTGCGGGTCTTGCGGGCGCTCACCGGCGGCCCTCCAGGGCGTCGTCACCGGCGGGCGCCGGCGCGGCCAGGACGGCCACGGGTTCCTCGCGGGGCACCCGCAGACCCGTGCGCAGCGTGGGTGCGGGGGCGACGGGCACGAGCGGGACGCGCTGGCCGGCGCGGGCGCGCTGCGAGAACCAGATGATCTTGCTGCCGGTGTCCGAGGCGCAGCACCCCCAGCCGTCGCTCATGGCGGCGATGTCCGCCAGGCAGGACCGCAGGTCCTGGTCCGGGCGCAGATCCGGGTCGTCGTCACCGAAGGCGGTGATGAGGTGCTGGCCGTTCCACCACATCTCGATCGAGGTGTGCTTGTCCTTCGCGTGCGCGTCGATCGCCCGCAGCAGCAGTTCGGCGCCGCGGCAGACGGGGTCCACGAGGTTCTCGAGGTCCCAGTAGCGGAGGTGGGCGGCCAGGATGCGGCTGACCTGTCCCACCCGTTCCGGGCTGACTTCCACGTCGAGGTGGTAGTAGCAGGGCACTGCGGTCTTCATCGTCGCTTGCTCCTCACCGGCGAAGCTCTCGCTCCCCTCGCCCGTCCGGGAGGGATCCCGGACACCCAGCGTGAGCGGTGATCGCTTCTGAGTCACCTCCACGGTGAGGGCACTACGCCATTCGTGCAACACGAGCACCCGACACCCCATCTGGTTGAAGCTCCAACAAGACGCTGGGTCGTCGCACGTGCACCATGAGTGAAAGCCTCGATCGCCGTAACGGTGCCGTGCCCTCCCCTGCGCGGACACCACCCGACCGTCGGGAACGCGCCCAGTCGAGAGCGTGGAAGGTGAATGAGGGCCATGCTGCTACCCGCCAAGGCCGAAGTGGCCCGGCAGTTGCGGCGTTACCGGGCGTGGGAGCGCGTCATGCTCGCCTCGCCCTACGACCGCACGGTCCGGGCCACCTTCGAGGACTCGGGGTACACGCTGTGCGTGCTGATGGGCAAACGCTGCGCCCGCGAAGCCGCGGACGCGGCCGAGCGCTATCTGCGCACCAACCTGGTCACCTACCTGCGCGAGCAGGACGGACGGCCGCAGCCGCGCCGGGCGGCCAGAAGAGCGCCGCCACCGGAGCGGCGTTCCACGGCGCCAAGCCCCTGACCTGGCACCGTACAAGGCGTTCCTCTCGGACCGGCACTCGCCGGCCCGACTCTTGGATCGCGAAGCCGGGCCGGGTGCCCGGCTTCGCGCACGGCGGAGGTGAGATATGCGCAGGACCCCGGCCATCGGCCGTGTACCGGTACGCGACGTCCGGCCGGCCGTGGAGTGCGGCAGGCGCCCGGCGAAGGCGGTGACCGGGGAGACCTTCGAGGTCACCGCCACCGTGTTCCGCGAAGGGCACGACGCCGTGGGCGCCAACGTGGTCCTGCGCGATCCCAAGGGCCGCCGCGGCCCCTGGACACCGATGCGGGAACTGTCCCCCGGCAGCGACCGCTGGGGCGCCGAGATCACCCCGGACGCGACGGGCCGCTGGACGTTCCGGGTGGAGGCCTGGAGCCACCCGCTGGCGACCTGGCGGCACACCGCGTCCGTGAAGGTGCCGGCCGGGATCGACACGGGTCTGGTGCTGGAGGAGGGCGCGGAGCTGTACGAGCGCGCCGCCGCCGGGGTGCCGAAGGGCCCCGAGCGCGACCTGGTCCTGGCCGCCGCGCGCGCCCTGGGCGACGACTCCCTGTCCGTGCACGACCGGCTGAAGGCGGCGCTGGACCCGGAGGTGGAGGCGCTGCTGGCCCGCCATCCGTTGCGGGAGCTGGTGACCGCCTCGGATCCGATGCCGTTGCTGGTGGAGC
>NZ_JBVKBI010000033.1:0-68395 GCF_055639035.1 Streptomyces sp. NPDC107654 | reverse complement strand
CTCCCCCTGACACCCAACGGGAAAGTCGACACCAAAGCCCTGCCCGCACCCGACCACCACCGACCCGAACTCGCCACCACCTACACCGCACCCCGGACGGACACCGAGCGCACCCTTGCCGCGATCTGGGCCGAGATCCTCGGCATCGACACCGTCGGCATCCACGACAACTTCTTCGAACTGGGCGGGGATTCGATCATCAGCATCCAGATGATCGCCCGCGCCAAGAAGTTCGGTGTGCACCTCACTCCGCGGCTGATCTTCAAGAACCAGACGATCGCCGAGATCGCGGTCCACGCCGGTACGGCCGCACCGGTCGACGCGGAACAGGGCCGCGTGGTGGGCGAGGTCCCGCTGACACCGATCCAGCACTGGTTCTTCGAGAAGGACCTGCCGGCGTTCGACCACTTCAACCAGGCCGAACTCCTCGTCACCGACGGGCTCGACCCCGACGTGCTGCGGCTCGCGCTGGCCGACCTGATCGAGCACCACGACGCGCTGCGCCTGCGCTGCACGGACGGGACGGACGGCTGGCGGCAGTACCTGGACGAGACCGTGGACACCGGCGTCCTCGACGTGCACGACCTGTCCGATGTCGCGGACGAGTCCCTGGAGTCGGTGGCGCTGCGCATCGCGGAGGAGACACAGCAGAGCCTCGACCTGGCCAAGGGCCCGCTGCTGCGGGCGGCCCTGCAGGAGTTGGGGGCCACGCGCGGGCAGCGGCTGCTCATCGTCGTACACCACCTGGCGGTCGACGGAGTGTCCTGGCGGATCCTGCTGGAGGACCTGGGCAGTTGCTACGAGCGGCGGGCCGCCGGGCTCGCGCCCCTGCTGCCGGCCAAGACGACGTCGTTCCGGTCGTGGGCTCAGCGACTGCACGGCTTCGCCGACTCCGCGCAGGCACGGGCGGAGTTCGCCTACTGGGCCGAGCCCAAGCCGGCCGGCCGGGTGCCGCGTGACCGGGACGGCCGCAACGACCTGGGATCCGCCGCCGCCGTCATGGCGACGCTCGACCCGGAGGAGACTCGTGCCCTGCTGCGGGACGTGCCGAAGACCTTCAGCACCCAGATCAACGACGCGTTGCTCACCGCGCTGGCCCACGCCCTGCGCGACTGGACGGGGGACGACGAGACCCTGATCGGTCTGGAGGGGCACGGCCGGGAGGATCTGTTCCCCGACGTCGACCTGTCACGGACGGTGGGGTGGTTCACGTCCGTCTTCCCCGTCGCCCTGCGGCTGACGCCAGGCACCACCAGCGCGGTGGCCTCGCTCGACTCGGTCCGCGAGCAGTTGGCGCGGATCCCCAACAAGGGCGTCGGCTACGGCATCCTGCGCCACCTCGGCGCCCCGGACGTAGCCTCCGTACTGCGCCGGCAGCCCACACCGGAAGTGAACTTCAACTACCTGGGGCAGTTCACCAGGGACCTGCCGGGCATCGGGCGGTACTCCGGCCCCGAAGAGCCCAAGGGGCACTCGATCAGCCCGGACGGCATGCGGTGGAACGTGCTGGACGTGACCGCCGCCGTGGAGGGCGACACGTTCGGCCTGTACATCAACTACTCGACCGCGCTGCACGACCGGGCCACCGTCGAACACCTGGCCGACGGCGTCCTCGGCCACCTGCGCGAGCTGATCGCCGGCAGCGCCGACGGAGCCGCCGACGCCCGCCGGGAGTCCCCTGGCGTTCCCCTCACCGATGTCGGTGACGCCGACATGGCCGCGATCCTGAAGAGGTTCTCGATATGAGCGCGCACAACGTGGAAGACGTCTACGGGCTCTCGCCCCTGCAGTTCGGCATGCTGTACCACTCCCTGGAGGACACCTCCGACACCCGCCCCTACATGGTGCAGATGACGGAGGAGGTCGAAGGCCCCTTCGACGACGGGCTGTTCGGTGCCGCCTGGCAACAGCTCGTCGACCGGCACTCGATCCTGCGCAGCGCGTTCGTGTGGGAGGGGGTGTCGGAGCCGGTGCAGGTGGTACAGCGCCGGGCTCCCCTCCCCTTCGAGGTGAGGGATCTGCGCGGCCTGCCCGGTCAGGAGGAGCGGCTCGACGCCTTCCTGGCGGAGGACTGGGCCCGGGGGTTCGACCTGTCACGGGCCCCGCTGGTCCGGGTCACCGTGCTGCGCATGACGGAGGAACGCCGGATCGTCGTCTGGTCGTTCCACCACATCCTCCTCGACGGCTGGAGCGTGCAGATCCTCCAGAAGGAGTTGTTCGCCCTCTACCGCGCACTGCTCGACGGCACCCCCGCCGGGCTGCCGCCCACGGTCCCCTACCGTCGCTACATCGAGTGGCTCAACTCCCGGCGGGACGACGACTCGGCGGCGTTCTGGTCCGACTACCTCGCGGGCGTCACCGAGCCCACCGCCCTGCACGTCGACCGGGACACCGGGGACACGGGAGTCGGCGAGTTCGAGGCGTGCGCCTCCGCGGAGCTGTTCGCGCGGGCACGGGACTACGCCAAGTCCCAGCGGGTCACGATGAACACTCTGGTACAGGGCCTGTGGTCGATCCTGCTCTCACGGTACAGCCGTCAGGACGAGGTGCTGTTCGGCTCGACCATCTCGGGCCGTTCGATCGATCTGCCCGGTGTCGAGTCGATGATGGGCCTGTTCATCAACACGCTGCCGGTGCGCGGCCGGCTCACGGGCGACCTGGTCGTCTCCGAGTGGCTGCGGGATCTCCAGGACGAGCAACTGGACATGCGGCAGTGGGAGTACTGCCACCTCGTCGACGTGCAGAAACACAGCAGGATCCCGCGCGGCGAGCCGTTGTTCCGGTCCATCCTCGTCTTCGAGAACTACCCGGTGGTGCAGAAGCCGTCGGACTTCCCCGAGGGACTGACCCGGCGCCTGGTGAACTGTGTGGAGCGCACCGGATACCCGTTGACCCTCGTCGTGTCGGCGGGCCGGGCCCTGGAGTTCCGCTTCGTCTACGACCGGAGCAGGTTCGACGCGGAGACGGTCGAGCGCATGACCGGCCACCTGCTGGCGCTGCTGACCTCCGTGGTGGACTCGCCCGGCGCACGCATCGGCGACCTCAACATGCTCACGGAGAGGGAGCGGCGGGAGGTCCTGGTCGACTGGAACGGTGTCACGGGCCCCTACCCGGACACGGCGACGATCCACCGGCTGATCGAGGACCGCGTCGCCACCCACCCCGACGCGATCGCGGTGACGTTCGGTGGTGAGCGCTGGACCTACGCCGGCATCAACGCGCGTGCGAACCGGCTGGCTCATCATCTGCGGGAGGCGGGGATTACTCCGGACACGCTGATCGCGGTCTGTCTGGATCGTTCGCCCGATCTGATCGCGTCGTTGCTGGGCATTCTGAAGGCGGGTGCCGCGTTCGTTCCGCTGGACCCGGACTATCCGAGCGACCGCATCACCTACATGGTGGAGGACGCGAAGGCTGCGCTCGTCATCACCAGCACGGCTCTTGACGGGCGCATCCCGGAAGGGGTTCCGCGGCTTCTGACCGACGCCCAGTGGCCGGCCGGTGCGGAGTGCGACCTTGAGCCGGTGGCTTCGCCGGATGATCTGGCGTATGTCATCTACACCTCCGGTTCCACCGGCAGGCCCAAGGGTGTGGCCTTGGAGCACCGCGGTGTCGTGAACTATCTGCACTGGTGCGACCGGAACTATCCCGCAGACCCGAATGGCGGGATCGGGACGGTCTTGTATTCGTCGGTGACGTTCGATCTGACGATCACGGCGTTGTTCCTGCCGCTGGTCCAGGGCCAGCAGCTGGTGATTCCGGTGACGGGGCCGGAGCGGACGGCGTTCGACGCGGCCATCGACCTGATCTGCACGAACACTCCCATCAGTTTCCTCAAGGCGACGCCGTCGCATCTGGAGGTGCTGGCCGCTCACCTGGAGAGCCGGGGGGCCCGGCATCACATCTCCACGATCGTCGCCGGTGGTGAGAACCTCACCCCCCAGCTCGTCGCGCGGCTGCTGGAGGCCGGCAGCACACGGACGACGATCAGCAACGAGTACGGGGCGACCGAGGGCTCGGTGGCGAACGTGATGAGCCTGACCACCGTGCCGGACCCGCACGGGGGCACGACCACGCTGGGCCGGCCCATCACCAACACCACCGCCTACGTGGTGGACCACCACAACCAGCCCGCGCCGGTCGGTGTTCCCGGCCATGCCCTGCTGGGGGGTGTCTGTCTGGCCCGGCACTATCACGACCGGCCCGAGCTGACCGAGGAGCGCTTCACTCCCAACCCCCTCACCCCGCCCCGCCCCGACCCGCGGGTCTATCACACCGGTGACCTGGTCAAGTGGCGTGCGGACGGGACGCTGGAGTTCATCGGCCGGATCGACAACCAGGTCAAGCTGCGCGGCTACCGCATCGAACTCGGCGAGATCGAGAACGCCCTCACCTCTCATCCGCAGGTCCACACCGCCGCGGTCACCGTCCGGGAGGACACACCCGGCAACAAGCAGCTCATCGCCTACCTCGTGCCCACCCCCGGACACACCCCCGGCACCCCCGACCTCCGCGCCCATCTGCAGCGGCAGCTGCCCGACTACATGGTCCCGGGCCTCTACGTCACCCTCGACCAACTCCCCCTGACACCCAACGGGAAAGTCGACACCAAAGCCCTGCCCGCACCCGACCACCACCGACCCGAACTCGCCACCACCTACACCGCACCCCGCAACGCGACGGAGGAGACCATCGCCGGAGTGTGGTGCGACGTCCTCGGCATCGACACCGTCGGCATCCACGACAACTTCTTCGAACTGGGCGGACAGTCGATCAGCTCGGTGCGGGCGGTCTCCCGACTGCGGGAGGCCGGTCTGGGCGTCGCCCTCCAGCAGATCGTGCGGCATCCGACGGTGGCCCGGCTGGCGGCCGCGCTCGACGTCCCGCGACCGGCGTCGTCCGGGCTCGTGGTGCTCCTTTCGTCCGTGGTCGATCCCGAGCTGCCCGTGCTGTTCTGCGTACACCCGGGCGGTGGCAGCACCCACCCGTACCGGTCGCTCGCACGGTGCCTGGCGGGCACCTTCACCGTGTACGGCATCCAGGCCCCGGGGCTGGACGCGGATGAGGCGCCGCTCGTCGGGATCGAGTCGATCGCGGAACGGTACTGGCGGGAGATCCGCCGGGTGCAGCCCACGGGCCCGTGCACGATCCTCGGATGGTCGACGGGCGCCGTGATCGCGCACGCGATGGGAGTGGCGGCACCGGAGGAGGTGTCGGGGCTGTTCCTGCTGGAGCCGGCGGTGACCGGCGACGACCAGCGGGACCGCTTCGAGCGGCACGCCGAGGTGTACCGTCGGGTGAACGCGCTGTGGCACCGTGGCCAGGACGAGCAGGGCGCCGAACGGGCCGCGACGCAGCGGGAGTTGCAGCGCCTGGCGCCGGAGATGAACCTGGACGGTGCTCTGGTCACGCTCGACGAGTGGCTGCCCTATGCCGTGCTGGAGGCGGAGGTGCGCTCGCTCGCCGCCTACCGGCCCGGGCGCTCGGGTGCCAGGGCGACGCTGTTCGTCAGCGACACGGTACGCGACGGCAGCGGCGACGAGGTGCCGGAAGCCCGGTACATCGCCCACTGGCACGGCCTGTACCCGGCCGGTCTGGCCCAGCGGGCGATGCCCGGCCGGCACATGGAGATGGTCAGGGGCGACGAACAACTGGAGCTGGTGGTCTCCACACTGCGGGAGACCGTGCCGGTGACCGCCGACGACCGGGAACGGGAGTTGCTGCCGGCCTGAGCGGAGGCTCCGCCGAAGGACCGGAGCCGACGGCCGACGAGGGGTCCGCCACGACTGTGGCGGGCCCCTCGTCCTGTCCCGCTTCCTCGGCCCGCCGCTGTCAGTGGGGCCCCTCGTCCTGTTCCGCTTCCTCGGCCCGCCGCTGTCGGTGGGGGCGGGGCCGCGGTGCCCGGAGCGCGCCGCCTGGCTCGGTCCCGCGCGCTCGGTCCCGCCCCGCACCACCCGGCGTCACCGGCGGGTGCCTCCAGGCCGGCCGGACGCGGGGTGCCCTGCGCCTCCGGGGCCGGAAGGTCGCCACGGGCACCCAACGGCCACGGGCACCCAACGGCCACGGGCCCCCACCGCCACGGGCACCCAACGGCCACGGGCCCCCACCGCCGCGGGCCACGGCCGGTGGCGTCGCAGCCCCTCCCCCCTTCCCTCTCCCGTCCCCCGGTCCGCCACCCTCGGCCCCTCGTCCGCGCATCCCACGTCCCCGTGGCCCTCCCTCTCCCGTCCCGCTCCCTCTCCCGGCCCCCTCTCCTTGCCCTTGCGGCGCACACGACGACGCCCCGGTCTCGTGCTCCCACCTTGTGTTCGGTGGGAGCACGAGACCGGGGCGTCGGGGGCAGCGGCCGGGGCCGCCCGGCTCACCAGCGCTTCAGCTCGGGGAAGAAACCCGGTATCTCGGTGGCCCGGCCGGTGCGCACGGCGGTCCGGTAGATGTGGTAGCCGACGGCCAGGTCGAGGACGCCGAGGCCGAACGGGGAGAACACGGTGGGGCGGTCGTGGCCGAGCGTCACGTCACCCCGCAGCACGTCGGCCAGGGTGCCGTCGATGAAGTCGCGCGTGCCGTACTCCATCTCCGTGAGGTGGGGCGAGGTCCGTGCGGTGAGGCAGTGGTCGATGTCGTCCAGGACGTTGTGACACTTGATCATGACGGTGGGGTGGATGTCGCGCAGGGACAGATTCAGGATGAGCTGTCCCGGCAGGAGGGTCTGCCCGTCCGCCAGCCAGGGCGCCGGCGCGGTGGTGGCGAGGACGACCAGGTCGGCGGTGGCCAGGGCCGCGTCGATCTGTGACACGGCCCGGGTCTGCCAGCCGTGCGTGTCGGCGGCGTAGGCGGCGAAGGTCTCGGCGTAGGCGTCGACGTGGTCGTGGACCAGGCAGTCGCGGACCTTGGTGCCGCGGGCCGCGAGGAAGTCGGAGACGGTCCGGCCGATGACGCCGGCGCCGACGAAGAGGACCGTCTTCGGGGCGTCGCCGTCGGCAAGGGTCTCCACGGCGAGTGCCGCGGACGCCGCGGTGCGGGCGGCGCTGATGCCGGACGCCTCCAGGCAGGCGAACGGGTAGCCGGTCTCGGCGTCGTTCAGCAGGAGGACGGCGGAGGCGCGCGGCAGGTTCCGGCGCACGTTCTGCGGGTAGCTGGCGATCCACTTGAGGCCGGAGACCGGCGTGTCGCCCCCGAGGTGGGCGGGCAGGGCGATGATCCGGGCGCCGGGATCGTGCGGGAAGCGCAGGAAGTGACTGCTGGGGTTCACGGTGGCCCCGTGGCTGTGCTGCAGGTAGGTCTCCCGTACGAGGTCCAGGACGTCGGACGGCGCGGAGCCGATGACATCCTGGGCGACGGAGCCGTCGATCACGTGGAAGGTCGACATCGGTGGTTGCCTTTCGGGGGCAGGTGGCGCGGGCGGGATCAGGTCAGGGCGCCGAGGTTCCGCTCGACCCAGTCGTCGTTGTAGATCGTGCCGAGGTAGCGCTCGCCGAGGTCGGGGGAGATCGCGGCGATGCGCGAGCCGGCCGGGAGGGTGTCGGCCCGGCGGCGGACGGCGGCCAGGACCGAGCCGGTGGAGCCGCCGGTGAGCAGGCCGTGGGTGCGGGCGAGCAGTCGGCACTCGCGCACGGCGTCCTCCTCGGCGACCAGTACGACGTCGTCGGCGAGGCCGGGTTCGAACAGTTCGGGCATGCGGCTGGCGCCGAGTCCGGGGATGCGACGCGGACCGGGTGCCGCGCCGAGGATGACGGAGCCGAGTGCGTCCACGGCGACGATCCGGGTGTGGGGCGAGAACTCGCGCAGGTACTGCGCGCAGCCGACGAAGGTGCCCGTGGAGCCGACGCCGATGAACAGGTAGTCGAGGTGCTGGACCTCCTTCAGCAGGGTGCGCGCGGTCTGTTCGTAATGGGCGCGCGGGTTGGCCGGGTTGGCGTACTGGTTGAGCCAGACGACGGTCGGGTCCGCTGCGATGTGGCGGCGGATGTGGGCGATGCGTGACTGGAGGAACCCGCCGTTGGCGTCGACGGTGTCGACGACGACCACCTCGGCGCCCAGGGCGCGCATGTGATCGATGCTGGTGGCGTTGGTGTTCGGGTCGACGACGCAGGTGAAGCGGTACCCCTTGGTGGCGCAGACGGAGCTGAGGGCGATGCCGAGGTTGCCGGAGGAGGACTCGATCACCCGGGCGCCCGGCGTCAGGACGCCGCGGTGCTCGGCGTCCTCGATGAGGCTCAGCGCGGTCTTCAGTTTGACGGAGCCGGCCGGGTTGAGACCCTCGATCTTCAGGAAGACGTCCGAGCCGGGCACCATCCGGGGCAGCAGGACGAAGAGGTCGTCGGTGACCAGGTCGTAGGTGTGCTCGTAGATCATGACCGGGGCTCCCACAGGTCTTCGGGGCCGGTCTCCCGCGCCGCGTAGCGGCCCAGCGCGCTGACGGCCATGCGCAGTTCGAGCGCCATGGCGTCCAGCAAGCGCTCGAGTCCGTGCTCGGGGTCCTCGTCGGCGGCGATCAGGGCGGCGCGGCCGAGGCCGACGGCGCGGACGCCGAGGGCGAGCAGCTTCACGGCGCGGATGCCGTCCCAGACGCGTCCGCTGGCGAGGAGGGTGCGGCCGGCGGGGTCGACGCGGCGCAGGGCTTCGGCGAGGGGCAGTCCGACGTGGCCGAGGAAGCCGGTAGGTGCCCAGCCGGTGCCGCCCTCGGCGCCGTCGACGGCGACCGCGTGGGCGCCGGCGTCCCAGGCGACGGTGGCGGCGTGGCCGACGTCGCGGCCGGGGAACAGCTTCACCCAGCAGCGGGCGCGCGGGTAGTTGTTGCGCATGAGCTGGATCTGCCGGCGGAGGATCTCCTCTGTGAAGGTGCCGGGGCTCGCACAGCGCAGGAGCGACGAGGCGCCGGGGCCGAGCCGTTCCACGGCGTACTGCCCGGCGAGGTCGGAGGCGACCGCTTCGCTGACCATGGTGAGGCCGCCGAGGCCGGGCTTCGCCCCCTGCCCGACCTTGAGTTCGAAGCCCAGGCGGCCGGAGGTGAGGAGTCCGGTGACGGCCGGGTCGCTGTAGACGTGGTTCCAGACCTCGGAGTCGGCGTCCTCGGTGCTCTGCTGGACGCAGATGCCGCCGATCCCGTCGGGGAGTTCCTCGCAGTACGCCTGGATGCGTTCCAGCAGGCCCTTGCGGTGGTCGTCGCCGCCGGTGCGGAAGCCGTTCATCGGGGCGACGTTCTCGCCGATGACCATGGGGATGCCGAGCCGTCCGGCCTGGCGGCTGAGCGCGAGGCTGGTGCCGGCGACCCGGGTGGAGCCGAGCGCCGACAGGTAGACCGGCAGCGGGGAGGTGAAGCCGCCGAGGTCGGTGTCGAGGCGGACGTCGGAGTAGAGGGGTTCGCGGCCGAGGTCGATGAGCGCGGCGAGGCGGCCCGGCATGAAGACGGGCGGGGCCAGGCGCAGCGCGTCGATCTCGTCGCCGGCGGGTTCGGGGCCGGCGCCGAAGACGGCGGTGCCGTAACTGTCCAGGGGCGGGAAGACGGCGGCGGCGCCGTCGCGGGCCCGGGCCCGGACGGTTTCCTCGGGCAGGCCGGGTGCGGTCAGCCGGGTCACGGCGACACCACCCCCGCGATCTTCGGGAAGGCCGTGGTCCGCCAGGCGGAGTCCAGGCCGGTGACCCAGCGGGTCAGGCGCTCCAGCCCGATGCCGAAGCCGGCGCTGCTGGGGATGCCGTGACGGGCGACGTCCAGGTACCAGGCGTACTTGGAGGGGTTCTCCCCGGTTTCGCGCATCCGGGTGACCAGGGCCGCGTAGTCGTACTCGCGTTCGCTGCCGCTGCACAGTTCGCCGCAGCCCTCGGGGGCGATGAGGTCGAAGTTGAGCAGCGTACCGGGTGCGGCCGGGCTCTCCTTGTCGTAGAAGCCACGGGAGCCCTTGGGATAGCCGACGATGAAGAACGGGGCGTCGGCCTGGCGGGAGATGCGCTCCTCGGCCTCCCAGTCGATCTCGGTTCCGGCGTCCTGCGGGTAACCGTCGCGGCGCAGGCCGTCGACGACCTCGCGGTGCGGGACGCGGGCGAACGGCCGGGCCACGTAGCGGAGCAGGGCGTCGGGGTCGCGGCCGAGCACCGCGAGATCGGCGCCGCACTCGTCGACGGCGGCGGTCACGGCGTGGCGGACCAGCTCCTCGGCGACGTCCATGGCGACGTCACGGGTGGCGCCCGCGTACTCGACGTCGATCTGCCGGAACTCGGCGAGGTGGCGGTGGGTGCTGCTGGTCTCGACGGGCTCCAGACGGACGTTGGGCGCGACGAGGAAGATGCGGTCGAAGGCCAGCAGCGACGCCTGCTTGTAGAGGATGGCGCTGGTCATCAGCTTGTAGCGGTGGCCGTAGTAGTCGACGTCGACCTGCTTGGCGCCGCGCGAACCCGGGTCCGTGACGGGGCCGATGACCGGGTGGGCCATCTCCACGGCGCCGTCGGAGCGCAGGAAGGCGCGGGCACCGGCCACGAGTGCCTGCTGGATCCGCAGGGCCGCCCGGGTTCGCGGGTCGCGCAGGTGTTCCAGCGGCGAGGGCAGCCCGGGGGTCTCGGGTGTCGTCGGGAGGTCCATCTGAAGTGTCATGTTCGTCGTCCTTTCGTGTCGTTTCCGGGCGGGTCGGTTCCTGTCGTTTCCGGGCGGGGGGCCGGTCGCCGGTCGCCAGCCACCGGTCGCCGGTCGCCGGTCACCGGTCGCCGGTCACCGGTCGCCGGTCGCCGGTCGCCGGCCACCGGTCGCCGGTCGCCGGTCGCCGGCCACCGGTCGCCGGTCGCCGGTCGCCGGTCACCGGCCGGCGTAGGGCAGCCGGGGCGTGGAAGCCGCTCGGGTCAGCTCGCCCGGCCGGCGAGGGCGGCGGGGTCGTCGTAGCGGTTCTTGACGTGCTGGAGCGCGTGCAGCAGGCCGGAGGAGGTCAGCCGCCGGGACGGCGGTGCCGCGGTGGGCCGGCCGAGCGGGAGCGACCCGGTGCGGGACCACTCCAGCCGGCCGCGGTCGGAGATGAAGCTGCGGGTGCGCCCCGCGTTGTCGGGGTGCAGGCAGAAGGGGACGTCGAGGTACCCGTGCGCGAAGGCACGGACCAGGGCCTGGCCGAGGTCGTCGTGCAGGTGCAGGACGGCCTCGACGAGGGAGCGGGCCTCCGCCTCGATGCCGGTGGACGGTGGCGGAGGGGCCGGCCGCGCGGTGCGGGCGGCGGTGGCGGCGGTCTCCAGCGCGGTGACGTTCTCCTCGACGGAGGGGATGCGGGCCGACTCCGCCGGTGTCTTGACGATGAGACGGGCGGCCCCGGTGCGCACGGCGAGCCGGGCGGCGTCCGCGACCAGCCGCAGTGCACCCGCGCGGGTCTCCGGGTAGACGCCCATGTACGCGTAGACGACCACGTGCCAGGAGGTGTCCGGGAGGTGGTCGGCGGCCAGGGCGCGCAGCGCGTGGACGGCCTCCTCGTCCTGTACGGGGTCGATCTGCTGGGCGTAGCTGAGGGAGACGCTGCGCAGGCCGTGCCGGCGGAAGAACGTGGCCTCCAGGACGGAGAGGGCGACGAGCAGGGAGGGCGGGCAGAGCTGGCCCAGCATGCAGCCGCCGAAGGTCTCCAGGTGCGGTTCGGTGCCGGTCTCGCGCAGGGCGGCGAGGCTGCGGCAGGCTTCGGCCCAGGAGCGGACCGAGGTGGCCAGCGGGGTGCGGCCGTAGGGCAGGCAGTAGGAGACGGGGCCGCCCTCGGTGGCGTCGAGTCCGGCGGCGACGAGGGCGTCGACGATCCGCCCGGGCCGTGCGGAGCCGTGCCGCACCTGCACGGGGAAGCCGGGCCCGTGGACGCCGTCGAGGAGGCCGGTGGTGGTCTCCAGGTCCGTGCTGACCAGCGGATAGCCGTTGAGGTGGTGGCCCTGGGCGACGGCGCGGGCGGCGGCGGCGTAGTCGCCGACGCGGGTGAAGCTGTCCAGGGTGAGGGTGCCGACGGTCGTGGCGTCGGCGGCCCGGGTGGCGATCAGGCCCGCACGCATCCGGGCGGGGTCGGCGAAGCCCATGCGGGGCTGCACGACGAGGGTGCCGGTGCGGGCGGCGTCCGCCATGAAGCGGTGGAAGGCCCCGGCGCCGGGGGCGGGTTCAGCGGACGGCATCGGCGGGGGACCTTCCGTGCCGCTGCTCGGGCAGGCCGTCCAGCAGGGCGAGCAGTCCGGGGACGGCGTTCGCACCGGTCAGGACGGCGTCGAAGCCGGCGTCGGTGAGCGCGGCGTGGACCTCCGGGGCGGGGCTGCCGGAGGTGTCCAGCTTGCCTCCGACGACGAACGGCACCTCGGCCAGCGCCGGCACGGCGCGTACAGCCCGGGCCAGACCCGGGGCTTCCTCGGCACCGTGTCCGTTGACCGTGCTGACGACGATGAGGTCGGGCGTGCGGGCCGTGGCCTCCTCGACCACGACGCCGACCGGGACGCACGCGCCGAGATTGGTGACCTCCCAGCCCTGCTCCTCCAGCAGCAGTTGCAGGAAGAGCAGGTTCCAGGTGTGTGAGTCCGAGGCGATGGTGGTCAGGACCGCGTGGCGCGGGCTGTCCGGGGGCTGGTGATGCGGGTACACGACCGGCTCTTTCCTCTCGACACCGTGATGGGGCCGCGACCGCTGCGATCGGGCCGGGTGCCCGTGAAGGCGCCCCCAGTCGGGGCGTCCGGGCTGTCCGCTAGTGACGCCGTCCATGGTGGCCAGCGGTGATCGCGGGCGGCACTGGGCAGTTGTGACCACCCCGCCGGGCGTCACTTGTGCCCACTGGGAGCGCCCGCCCGTGCGCCCTAGCGTGCTTGGCGCGGACGTCTCGCCGGGGCCGTGGTGTTGCCGGCGGCTCGGCTCCCGGCCCGCCCGGGGTGCCCCGCCCCTCACCACCCGTCGTACGACGTGCCGCCGTGAACCGCTTGTACCGCATGTACCGCATGTACCGCTGACGGGTGTCCTGACGATGGGGAGTGAACGGTGGCTGATCACCAGCTGGGGGAGTGGAGGCACGAGTCGGCGGGCCTGGAACCGCTGGAACTGCCGTCTGACCGACGGCCGTCGGACGACAGCCCGGGCCCCTCGGACCGCGTCCGGTTCGACGTACCCGCCCGGACCGCCGACGCGCTGGCCGCGCTGGCCCGCGACGGCGGCGTGGAGCTCCCCGCGGTCCTGCTGACGGTGTTCCACACGCTGCTGGGGCGGTACGCGGGCCGGGACGACGTCCCGGTAGCCGTGCAGGCGGACGCCCCCGACACGGCGATCCTGGTGCGCGGCGCACACGGCGACCCGGCGTTCACCGAGGCTGTCGCACAGGCCGCGCGGGGCATGGCGGACGCCGGCGGGCGGGGCCCGGTGCCGCTCGCTGTGCACGCCGGCCGGGGGCAGGTGCAGCTCGCGGTGCCCACCGGCCGGGCCGACGTCCCGGTGGCGGTGCCGGCGGACGCGGTGGCCTGGTTCGCGTGGCGCACGGCCGTCAGGGAGGCCGCCGTGTTCCCGCCCGACGCGCACGTCACCCTGGAGGTCGTCGCGGACGACGGCGGGCTGAGCGGTGTCCTCGGCTACCGGACGGATCTGTTCGAACGGGCCACGGCGGAGCGGATGGCGGGGCACCTCGTGACACTGGCGTCCTCCGCCGCCGACACGCCCGGGGAACCGCTCAGCGCGCTGGAGATGCTGACGGAGCCGGAGCGGCACCGGATCCTGACCGAGTGGAACGGGCCTCGGTCCGCGTTCCCGGACAGCGCCACCGTGCACCGGCTGGTGGAGGAGCGGGTCGCTCGCCGGCCCGATGCGGTGGCCCTGGAGCACGGCGGGCGGCGGCTGACCTACCGCGAGCTGGACGAGCGGGCCGAGGGGCTGGCACGGTACCTGGCGGAGCGGGGCGTCGGCCCCGGCGCACTGGTCGCCGTGTGCCTGGACCACGGCCCGGACCTGGTCTGCGCGCTGCTGGGCGTGCTCAAGTCGGGCGCCGCGTACGTGCCGTTGGACCCGGCCTATCCGGCCGAGCGGCTGCGGTACATGGTCGAGGACAGTGCCGCCACGATGGTGGTGACGCAGTCCGCGCACGCGGGCCTGTTCGCGCCGGAGACCGCGCTGCTGCTCGCCGACCGGGAGTGGCCGGCCGGCACCGGCACCGCCCCGGCCGTCGCCGCCGGCCCGGACGACGCGGCGTACGTCATCTACACCTCGGGTTCCACGGGCCGCCCCAAGGGCGTGCGGGTCGGGCACCGTGGCGTCGTCAACTACCTGCACTGGTGCGACCGGAACTACCCCCCGGCGCCCGGGGCGCGCATAGGCTCGCTGCTGTGCTCGTCGGCGGCGTTCGACCTGACGGTGACCGCGCTGTTCCTGCCGCTGGTGCAGGGGCTGTGCCTGGTGGTGCCGCGGCCGGAGCCGGGCCGTACGGTGTTCGACGCGGCCGTGGACATCGTCGCCTCCGGTGTACCGATCAGCTTCCTGAAGGTGACGCCCTCGCACCTGGAGCTGCTGACCGCCCGCCTGGAGCAGGACGGCGTCCGGCACGGCATCGCCACGGTGGTCGCCGGCGGCGAGGACCTGACCCCGGCGCTGGCGCACCGGGTGCTGGCCCTCGGCGGCGAGGACACGGCCATCGTCAACGAGTACGGGCCGACCGAGGCGACCGTGGGCAACGTGGTCAGCCGGACGGTGTCGGTGGAGCCGACGGCGGAGCACGTGCCGATGGGCCGGGCGATCGACAACACCGAGGTCTACGTGGTCGGTGCGCACGGCCGGGTCCAGCCGGTCGGCGTGCCCGGTGAGCTGCTCATCGGGGGTGTCAACGTCGCCCTCGGCTATCTGGGACGGCCCGAGCTGACGGCGCGGCGGTTCGTGCCGCACCCCTTCTCCGCCGACCCCGAGGCCCGCGTCTACCGCACCGGCGACCTGGTGAAGTGGCTGCCGGACGGACGCCTGGTCTACCTGGGCCGGATGGACGACCAGGTCAAGCTGCGCGGGCATCGGGTGGAACTCGGGGAGGTCGAGAACGCCCTGCTGTCCCGCCCGGACGTCGCGGCGGCCACGGTCGTGGTCCGCGAGGACGTCCCCGGCGACAAACGCCTGGTGGCGTACCTGGTGCCGGCCGGCGGCGCCGCCGTGGCCGTCGCCGGGCTGCGCGCGGCGCTGGCGCGGGAACTGCCCGCGCACATGGTGCCCGCCCGGTACGTCGTACTGGAGCGGCTGCCACTCACCCCGAACGGCAAGGTGGACCGGCGGGCCCTGCCCGCGCCCGAGAGCCACCGCCCGGACGTCTCCGCCGCGTTCACCGCACCGCGTACGCCCACGGAGCGGGCGGTCGCCGCCGTCTGGGCCGAACTGCTGGGCGTCGACGCGGTCGGCGCGGACGACGATTTCCTCGAACTCGGCGGGCACTCCCTGCTGGCCGCCCGGGTCGTCTCCCGGCTGCGCCGGGACCTCGGGGTGGACGTGCCGCACCGGACGGTGTTCGACGCGCCGACACCGGCGCTGCTGGCGGCGGCCGTGGACGCACTGGGGCCGGGCACCTCCGCCGCGATCCCGCGGGCGGACCGCTCGACGGGACCCCTGCCGCTGTCCTTCGCCCAGCAACGCCTTTGGTTCCTGGATCAGTTGGCGCCAGGCCGGTCCGAGTACACGATCCCGGTCGGGCTGCGGATCGAAGGGGACTTCGCGCCGGACGCGTTCGGCGCCGCGCTGACGGCGCTGACCGCGCGGCACGAGATCCTGCGGACCCGGTTCGTCGCGGACGGCACGGGACGCCCGTCCCAGGTCGTCGACGCCGTACGGGAGATGCCGGTGGACGTCCACGACGCCCGGCACCTCGGCGCCGGCGCCGCGCGGGAGATACTGCGCGAGGCGGTGGAGCGGCCGTTCGACCTCGCCGCGGGGCCACTGCTGCGCGCGGTGGCGGTACGGGTGGCCGACGCGGAGTGGCTGCTGCTGCTCGCCGTGCACCACATCGTCTCCGACGGCTGGTCGGAGGGCATCCTGACGCGGGAGCTGGGCGAGCTGTACGGGGCGGCGGTGACCGGCCGGCCGGTCGGCCTGGCCCCCCTCGGCCTGCAGTACGCGGACTTCGCGAGCTGGCAGCGCGAGGTACTGGACGGCCCGGCGCTGGCGGGGCAGACCGCGTACTGGCGGGAGCGGCTCGCCGGAGTGCGGCCGCTGGAACTGCCCACCGACCACCGCCGGCCGGCCGAGCGGTCGGGCCGGGGCGGCACGGTCTCCTTCTCGGTGCCCGCCGACCTGGCCGGCGCGGCCCGGAGGCTGGCCGCGGGACAGGGGGCGAGCCTGTTCATGTCCCTGCTGGCGGTGTTCCAGCTGCTGATGGCGAAGTACAGCGGACAGGAGGACATCGCGGTCGGCACCCCGGTCGCCGGACGCAACCGCGCCGAGACCGAGGACCTGATCGGCTTCTTCGTCAACACGCTGGTCCTGCGGACCGACCTGTCCGGCGACCCGGCCTTCACCGAGCTGCTGGCTCGCGTCAAGGACACCGCGCTGGGCGCCTACGACCACCAGGACCTGCCCTTCGAACGCCTCGTGGAAGAACTGGCCCCCGACCGGGACCTGTCCCGCAACCCGCTGTTCCAGACGATGTTCGTGCTCCAGAACACCCCGGACGGCCACGCGTGGCGACTGCCCGGAACGGTGGTGGAGCCGTTCGCGGTCCGCGAGGAGGAGGCCAAGTTCGACCTGACCCTGTTCCTCACCGAGCGGCCCGACGGCTCGCTCGACGGCGATCTGGTGTTCGCCCTCGACCTGTTCGCCCCGGACACGGCCGAGCGGCTGGCCGAGCACTTCACCACGCTGCTGCGCACGGCCGTCACCGGCCCGGAGCACCGGCTGTCGGAGCTGGAGGTGCTGGCCGGCGCCGAACGGCAGCGGGTGCTGTCCGACTGGAGCGGCGTGAACTCCGCCGCGGACACCGAGGGCGGAGCCGGAGCCGTACCCGAAGCGGGGGCCGAGGCCGGTGCCGGTGCCGAATCCGGTCCCGGGGCGACGGTGCACCGGCTCGTCGAGGAGTGCGCCGCCCTGCGGCCGGACACCCCGGCGGTGCTCTCGGCCGACGGGGAGCTGACCTACCGGGAGCTGAACGCGCGGGCCAACCGGCTGGCCCGGCACCTGCGTTCGCGCGGAGCCGGTCCCGGGGCCGCGGTCGCCGTGTGCCTGGAGCGCGGCCCCGAGCAGATCACCGCACTGCTCGCGGTCCTCAAGTCCGGTGCCGCCTACGTGCCGCTCGACCCGGAGCACCCGTCCGACCGGCTCGCCTACATGGTCGCGGACGCGCGGGCCGCGCTCGTCGTCACCGACGGCGCCGGGGCCGCGCGGCTGCCGGAGGAGCCCGGCCGGTTCCTCACCGACCGGGACTGGCCGTCCCTCGCGGACCTGCCGGCGCACGACCCGGAACCCGCGGCGGCCCCCGGCGACCTGGCGTACGTCATCTACACCAGCGGTTCCACCGGCCGGCCCAAGGGCGTCGAGATCGAGCACCGCAGCCTGGTCGGCCTGGTCCGCTGGACGGCCGACACCTTCGGCGCCGCCCCGGGACGGCGTGTCGCGCTGCTGGCGGGGGTCGGGTTCGACGCGTCGGCCTGGGAGCTGTGGCCCGCGCTGGCGACCGGTGCCACCGTGTGCGTACCCGACGACACGGTGCGGCTGACGCCGCCGCTGCTCCAGCGCTGGCTGACCGAGCAGCGCGTCACGGGGACCTTCGTCTCGACACCTGTGCTGGAGGCACTGGCGGCCCTCGACTGGTCGGAGCCGACCTCCCTCGCATACGTGCTGACCGGTGGTGACGCACTGCGCCTGCCGACCGGGCTGCGCCTGCCCTTCCGCGTCGTCAACAACTACGGACCGACCGAGTCGACGGTGGTGACGACCTCGACGGAGGTCGTCCCCGGCACGGCCGTGCCGCCGATCGGCCGGCCGGTGCGCGGCACCTTCGTGTACGTCGTGGACCGGTACGGCCGGCCGGTGCCGACCGGGGTGCCGGGCGAACTCCTCGTCGGCGGGACCGGGCTGGCACGCGGGTACCGGGGGCGGCCGGAGCAGACGGCGGAGCGGTTCGTGACCGTCCACGTCGACGGCACACCGCGCCGGGTCTACCGGACCGGGGACCGCGTGCGCTGGCTGGCCGACGGGCAACTGGAGTTCCTGGGGCGGCTGGACGAGCAGGTCAAGCTGCGCGGGCACCGCATCGAGCCCGGGGAGATCGAGGCGGTGCTGCTGTCCGGCCCCGACGTCGCCGCGGCCACCGTCGTCGTCCGCGAGGACACCCCCGGCGACAGGCGGCTGGTCGCCTACGTCGTCCCCGCGGCCGGCGGCACCGTGCGGAGCGAGGCCCTGCGCGGCCGGCTGCGCCGAGAACTGCCCGGCTTCATGGTGCCGTCCGCGTTCGTGGCGCTGGAGCGGCTGCCGCTCACCCCGAACGGCAAGGTGGACCGGCGGGCGCTGCCCGCGCCGCTGCCCCGCGCGTCGGCGGTCGGCGGTCCGGCTCCCCGCACTCCGGTCGAGCGGGCGATCGCGGCGGCCTGGTCCCAGGTACTGGGCACCGAGATCACCGGTGTCGACGACAACTTCTTCGAGCTGGGCGGCCATTCGCTGCTCGCCACCCAGGTGACGTCACGGCTGCGGGACACGCTGGGGGTGGAGGTGCCGGTGCGGGCCTTGTTCGCGGCACCCACCGTCGCCGGGCTGGCCGCGGCCGTGGCGGGGCCGGCGGCGGACGGGACGGCCGGCACCGAGCGGATCACGCCTGCCGCCCGGACCGGCGGGCCGCTGCCGCTGAGCTTCGCCCAGCAACGGCTGTGGTTCCTCGACCAACTGGAGCCCGGACGCGCGGAGTACGCCGTGCCCTTCGCACTGCGCGTCAGCGGTGCGCTGGACACCGCCGCCCTCGACGCGGCGCTGACCCGCATGGTGGCGCGGCACGAGATCCTGCGGACACGGTTCGTCGCCGACGAGGACGGTGAGCCGGCGCAGGTCGTCGATCCGCCGGCACCGGTGCGCACGGCCGTCCACGACCTGCGGCACCTCGCCGATCCCGCGGAGCGGCAGGAGGCGGCACGGAGCTTCGCCCGAGCGGAGGCCGCCCGCCCGTTCGACCTGGCGACGGGACCGCTGCTGCGCGCACACCTGGTGCGGCTGGCCGACGAGGAGGCACAACTGCTGCTGACGGTGCACCACATCGCCTGCGACGGCTGGTCGGAACCCCTCATGGCGCGCGAACTGCGCGAGGGCTACCGGGCGGCGACGACCGGCACCCCGCCCAAGGACGAGGAACTGCCGGTCCAGTACGCGGACTTCTCCGTGTGGCAGCGACAAAGGCTCACCGGCGAGGTGCTGGAGGGGCAGCTGGCGTACTGGCGGGAGCGGCTCGCCGGTGTGGAACCACTGGAACTGCCGACCGACCACCGCCGTCCGCCGGGACGGCCCGGCGGCGGCGACACCGTGACGTTCGAGGTGAGCGCGGCGGTGACCGCCGGGCTGCGGAAGGCTGCCAGAAGCGGCTCCGCGAGCCTGTACATGGTGCTGCTGGCGGCCTTCCAGGTGCTGCTGGCCAAGTACGGCCGCCAGGACGACGTGACCGTCGGCACCCCGGTCGCCGGCCGCAACCGTGCCGAGACCGAGGACCTGATCGGCTTCTTCGTGAACACGCTGGTCATGCGCACCGACCTCTCCGGCGACCCGGCCTTCACCGAACTCCTCGGCCGCGTCAAGGACACCGCCCTCGACGCCTACGACCACCAGGACCTGCCCTTCGAACGCCTCGTGGAGGAACTCGCCCCGGACCGCGACCCGTCCCGCAACCCCCTGTTCCAGACGATGTTCGTGCTGCAGAACACGCCGGACGAACACGCCTGGAGCCTTCCGGGGCTGGACGTGGAGCCGTTCACGGTCACGCTGCCGGACGCCAAGTTCGACCTCACCCTGATGATGTCCGAGGACGCGGACGGCGGTCTGCGCGGTGCCCTGGAGTACCGGACGGACCTCTTCGAACGCGACACGGTCGCCCGACTGGCCGGCCACCTGGGCACCGTACTGGAGACGGTGGCCGAGGAGCCCGCGGTACGGCTGTCCCGGCTCTGCCTGCTCACCCCCGAGGAGCGGCGGCGGACGGTGGCCGAGTGGAACGACACCGCCACCGCCTTCCCGGACACCGCCACGCTGCACGGCCTGTTCGAGGAGCGGGCGGCACGGCAGCCGGACACGGTGGCCGTCGAGTGGCCGCGGGGCACGCTGACCTACGGCGAGCTGAACGCGCGCGCCAACCGGATCGCCCACCACCTGCGCAGCCGGTACGGAGTACGGCCGGACCTGCCGGTCGCGGTGTGCCTGGAACGAGGCCCGGACCTGGTGACGGCCGTCCTCGGCGTTCTGAAGGCGGGGGCGCCGTACGTGCCGCTGGACCCGGAGTACCCGGCCGAACGCCTGGCGTACATGGTGCGGGACACCGCGACCCCGGTCGTCCTCACCGGCACCGCGCACACCGGCCGGCTGCCCTCGGACGTACCGCTGCTGCTGGTCGACCAGGACACCGCGACGCTGGCCGGAGAGCCGGACACCGACCCCCGGCCGGTCACCGCACCGCACCACCTGGCCTACCTGATCTACACCAGCGGGTCCACCGGCCGCCCCAAGGGCGTGCAGGTCGAACACCGCAGCGTGGTCAACCTGGTGCACTGGACGGCACGGGAGTACGGGCTGGAACCCGGGCAGCGGATCGCACTGCTGGCCGGGATCGGCTTCGACGCGGCGGCGTGGGAGCTGTGGCTCGGCCTGACCCGGGGCGCGACCTGCTGCGTCACCACCGAGACCGTCAGGCTCACCCCGCACCTGCTGCGGGACTGGCTGTGCGAGCAGCGCATCCACGCGACCTTCCTGTCCACGCCGATGCTCGAAGCCCTGGTGGCGCTGGAGTGGGCGGCGGACAGCACCCTCGACTACGTACTGACCGGCGGTGACCGGCTGCGGATGCCGGCCCGGGCCCGGCTGCCGTTCCGTGTGATCAACAACTACGGTCCCACCGAGACCACGATCATCGTCACCTCGACGGTGGTCGAACCCGGCGACGCGGTCCCGCCGATCGGCCGGCCCATCCCCAACGTCCTCGCGTTCGTGGTGGACCAGCACGGCCGGCCGGTGCCGGTCGGGGTCCCCGGCGAACTCCTCGTCGGGGGAGTGCCGGTGGCCCGCGGCTACCGGCACAGGCCGGAGCTGACCGCGGAGAGGTTCACCGCGTACGAGGCCGAAGGGCTGAGCACCAGGGTCTACCGCACCGGTGACCTGGTGCGGTGGCGGGCGGACGGGCAACTGGAGTTCCTGCGGCGGATCGACAACCAGGTGAAGATCCGCGGCAACCGCATCGAGCTGGGCGAGATCGAGGCCACTGTGCTGACCCACCCCGGCATCGGCGAGGTCAGTGTGGTCGTCCGCGAGGACACGCCCGGCGACAAGCGGCTCGTGGCCTACCTCGTCACCACCGGCGCGGACGCCCCGAGTACCGCCGAACTCCACGCCCACCTGGGGCGGTTCCTGCCCGACTACATGATCCCGGCGGCGTTCGTGACGCTGGAGCGGCTACCGCTGACCGCCAACGGCAAGGTGGACCGGGCGGCCCTGCCGGCGCCGGACCACCAGCGACCGGATCTGGGGACGGAGTACACGGCGCCGCGCAACGCCGTCGAACGGACCGTCACGGCCGTGTGGCAGGAACTGCTGGGCATCGAGCGCGTCGGCGTGCACGACAACTTCTTCCAACTGGGCGGGCATTCGCTCCTCGCCACGCAGGTGGCGTCCCGGCTGCGAAAGGCGCTGCGGGTCGACGTGCCGGTGCGGGCCGTGTTCGACTCTCCCACCCCGGCGCGACTCTCCCAGGGCATCGCCGACCTGATGATGGCGGCCATCACGGCGCAGTTCGCGCCGGCCGGGTGACGAGCCCGGTGCCACGCCGTGAAGGGGCCGGACCTCGTCGCCGAGGTCCGGCCCCTTCACGGCGCTCCGGTCACGCCGGGTGCGCGGCGGATCAGGCCACGTCCTCGGCGCGGATGCCGCCGCTGGCGAGCGCGAGGGCGCCGAGCTGAAACCGGCTCTGAGCACCGAACCGGTCCGTCAGCTTCTCCGAGAGCCGGCGCACCGTGCGCAGGGAGACGTCCATCTTGCGGGCCGCCGCCGCGTCCGTGAGCCCCTGCGCCCACAGCCGGAGCACATGCTGTTCCTGGAGGGAGAGGCTGCCTCGGGTACGGGGGCGCGCCTCAGCGAGCGGCAGGGCTTCCTTCCACAGCCGGGCGAACAGGGTCGCGAAGGCTTCCGTGACCGACTCCACACCGCACGCCATCGCGCCGACGACGCTGCGTCCGCCGACGACCGGCACCACGACATGCCTGCGGTCGGAGAGGATCATCCACACCGGCAGCGACGGCAGGGTGCGGACGGTGCCGCCGCACTCCTCGCTGCGGCGCAGACGCTCCGTCGCCCCGGGGCCGTTGCGGACGCTCTCCAGCACGATGGCGCGCGCGGGGGTGCCGCGCCGCCGCAGTATCTCGTCCACCGGGCGGCCCGCGTCGAGGGCCGCCGCGTCCAGTCGCTCGGCCGGTCCGACGCTCAGCCATTCGTTCGCGCACTCCTCGGCGAGAGAGGTGACGTGCCGCCACACGGCCTCCGCGCCGGCCAGCCACTCCACGTCCGGGACGCCCGCCGGGCCGCGCCGCCCCCGCTCCGACAGCAGCCGCGTCACCTCCAGCCGACTGCCCTCCACCTGGAGGCGGTGACGGGCCAGTTCGTCCTGCTGCCGGGCGAGCATCGCGGCCAGCCCGACCTCCGGATCGACCGGACGCCAGCCGCTCGCGGAGTCCCCCGGAACGACGAGCAGCAGCGCGGACAACCGCTCCAACCCGTTCCGGACCGCTTCCTCGGTCTCCTCCAGATGCTCGGCCAGCTCGGACACCTTCGCGCCGGGCCGGTCGACCATGGCGATGTACACACTCCGCGCAACGGGGTCGATACCCAGAGAGGTCCGCATGTCGTCCACTCCTGTATGTCTTGTCGTACGGCACCTGTTGGCTGTGGCACACGGTCGAGATCGGGCCGGCGGCGCTCTGCCGGGACATGACCGCGGGCCGCCGGCCGGACACCAGTAGAACGGGAGCCGCCGTGACGGCGGATGCGGGCCGATCCCCCAAGTTCTCCCAGGACAACCGCGCCCGGGGCGGGCGAGGGCACCAAGATGGGCGACGCTCGCGCCCGGACGAGGCTCCCCGGGCGCGAGCGCCCCCCGGCATCCGGAACGGGAACCGGACACCCCCGAGCACACCGGCCCCTTCCCCGGCCGCCGGCCCGTCGCCTCGTGCGCACGGGAGCGGGCCCGTCGGCGCGTGCACGCCCCCATGTACCCGTACGACCGGCCAACCCGCCCCGCACACCCCTCGCCCACCCGGCGCACGGCCCCTCGTCATCCGCGCACACGTCGCCGGCCTGCGCCTTTCACCCCGTCACCGCGGCACGGCCCGACCCCTCGTCCCCCGACACCGCGCGCTCCGCGGCCCCAGCCCCCCATCGGCGGCCGGCACCGGGCCAGAGCGGCCGGAGAATATGGGGGACAGTTCCCCATGCGGGCCCCCACCGCATCTGTGACCTTGTTCTCGTGACCGAATCAGCCGCACCCGCGGCGCCCCCCAGCGCGAACCCCCCGGCCCCCGCCCGGCGGCCCGCCACGATCCTCCAGGCCGGGGTCGGCCGCGACCCGCTCCGCACCGGCGCCCGCGTCGCCACCACGGCGATCGCCGGACGTCGCCGTACCGACCGGCCCTTCGCACGCTGAGAGTCACCGGGCGGACCTCCCGACGCCGCCCGCCCACCGTCCCGCACCCGCCCTCACAGACACGAGGTTCCTCACCATGGCCGAGCTCCGCCGCGATGCCTCCTCCGCTCCCGCCGACCTCCCCGCCCGCCCGGACGCCGAGACGGACGCCGCCGGCGGCATCACCCTGTCGGGCCGCAACCGCGCCTGCGCCCGAGCCCGCGTGCTGGCGGGCATGGTCCTCACCAGCGGACTCGTCATCACGCTGACCTCGATCGACACCTCGGTCTCGGCCCCGCACTGAACGCCCGCCCCGCGCCCGACGCCGCCGGCGGCGGCCGGCCCGGCCGCACCTCGTCCCCACCGACAGCGGCACCACCGGACCGGCGGGAACGAACCGACGCCGGGGCCCGGGCCGCACCGCCCGACCGGGCACGGCCCGGCACGGACGCGGACGGCCGCCACGGCCAGGGCTTCCACCCCGTCCCACGCCGCCGGCCCCGCTCGCCGGGGCCGGGGAACCCTACGCGTCCCGCAGGGCGGCCGACTGTGCGCACAGCTCCGCGCGGTTCGCCGCCCCCGTCTTCGTGACCAGACTCGCGATGTGCTTCTCCGCCGTGCGCGGCGAGATGAACAGCCGGTCGGCGATGTCCTTGTTGCTCAGCCGCTCCGCCAGTAACCGGAACACCTCGAACTCCCGCACCGTGACCCCCTGGGCGCGCAGCTGGTCGGGGATGCCACTGGTACCGGTGCGGTGCTGGTGCACGGAGGCGCCGAGCCGGCGCAGCCCCGCCCGGCAGGCGCCGGTGACGGCCTGGACGTCCCGCTCGTGGAAGTAGTGCTCCGCCCTCCGCAGCCAGCCCACCGGATCGCCCCAGCCGTCCTGGTGCGCCGCGTCCGCGATCAGCCGCAACCCGAGATGCTGGGCCAGCGGGTACGGCTCGGCCACCGCCAGCGCGGCCTCCACCGCGGCCGCCGCCCGCTCACCCGCCCCCTCGCGGCCCAGCAGCACGGCGTCGCTCAGCAGCACGAACTGACGGTTCCAGCGCATCCGGGCGACGGCGGTGGCGGTGATCTCCTCGTGCCGCGCCCGGTCCGCGTCCCCGGCGAGCACGTCCAGCAGCAGGACCAGCCCGTGGGTGCCGCCGAGATGGTACGTCGAGGGGTTCCCCGCCTCCAGCGCCAGCACCTGCCGCAGCTCCTCCCGGGCGAGGCCGCGGTCCTCCTCCAGCAGGGCGCAGAACGCCCGGGCCAGACCGCGGCCGAGCGCTTCCTCCTGCGAACCGGCGCCGTCCCACTCGGCGAAAGCCGCCAACGACCGCTCCATCGCCGCGCGGTCGGCGTGGTGGGCCGCCAGGACTGCCTGGGCCATCAGGACGTACCGCACGACGGGCGCGAGACGCAGCCTCCGTACGACGGCCATGCACTCGGCGGCGGCCGACCGGGCGGCGTCGTAGCGGCCGCGCAGCACCGCGTCCAGCACGAGGATGCCGTCCACGGTGTGGACGATGTTCACGGAGCCGAGCCGCAGGGCCTCCTCCCGGACCGCCACCAGGCCCGTGGTGTCGCCGTCGGCCAGCCAGGCGTTGCCACCGAGCCGGGTGGCCGCGTACATGCGCTGCAGCGGGAGACGGTGGCGCTCCGCCGT
Organism: Streptomyces sp. NPDC107654; assembly: GCF_055639035.1. Classification (NCBI taxonomy): domain Bacteria; kingdom Bacillati; phylum Actinomycetota; class Actinomycetes; order Kitasatosporales; family Streptomycetaceae; genus Streptomyces; species Streptomyces sp. NPDC107654. The sequence continues at coordinate 42,970 of NZ_JBVKBI010000033.1, read as the reverse complement.
GGCCAGGGCCTGCCCGAGCATCGCCGCCGACTCCTCCGGGTCCCGCTCGCGGGCCACCGTCGCGAGCAACTCCCGGGCCTGGCAGGCGACGACGGGCAGACCGTGCCGTTCGGCGGTGTCGGCGGCGGACCGGGCCAGCTTCTCCGCGTGCTGGGTCCGGTCGGGCCCCGGCGTGTCGAGAGCCAGGTAGGCGGCCGTGACGTCCACGGCCGCGGCGACCGACTCGTCCGGTGCCGCGGCCAGCACCTCACGGGCGCGGGCGATCTGCCGGTTGCCGTCACTCCACCGGCCCGCCGTGTGGGCGACCTTGGCCAGCCGGGTGTGGAGTGTGGCCAGGCGGGCGGGGCTCAGCCCGGAGCCGTCCAGGGCGTGCAGGTCCTCGGCCAGGGCGAGGGCGCGGGCGAAGTCACCGGCCTCCGCGAGGGCCGGCAGCAGGTTCTCCAGCACCGTGGCCCGCGACTGCGGATCACCCGCGTCGGCCAGCAGGCTCTCGGACCGGCTCAGCAGGGTGACGGCGGAGCCGAGCGCCCCGGCCGCCAGCGCCCGCTCGCCCGCGTCCGCGAACAGCAGACCGGCCTCCACCTTGTCACCCGCCGTGCTGCGCAGACCGGCCGCGAGCGGACACCAGTCACCGGGCAGGCCCGGATGCAGTTCCTCGACCGCCTCCGCGCCCCGCCGGGCCAGGTCCGCGCGCAGACCCGGCGTCATCTGCGTGAACAGGGCCTCCACGGTGAGCGAGTGACGGAAGGAGTACCAGTCCGGCGCGGGTTCGTCGGGAACCACCAGCCGCGCGGCCACCCCCGCGTGCAGATGGCTGAGCAGGGCCCGGTCGTCGACGCCGGTCATGCGCTGCAGGACCGTGAGCGGGAAGCGCCGTCCGAGCACGGCGGCGGCCGACAGCAGGGTCAGGCCCTGCGCGCCGAGCCGGTCGATACGCCGCAGAATGCCACGCGCCAGCGACGAGGAGACGTCGCTGCGGAGGTCGCCCACGGCCCGCCAGCCCTCCGGCCCCCGCACCAGGGTGCCGGCCCCGATCATCGACTGGAGCAGCTCCTCCACCAGGTACGGGCTCCCCGAACTGTCCTCCCACAGCCGCTCCAGCACCGCCGCGGGCACCTGCTCCGGGCCGTCGGCCCCGAGTTGCGCCGCGATCATCTCGTGCGTCTGGGGCCGGGTCAGCGGCGGCAGCTCGACCAGGGCGGCGGCGCCGCGCCGACGGGCGGACTGCGCGAGGTCGAGGGCGTCGCTGAAATCCGTCCGTACCGTGGCGAGCAGCAGGACGGGCGAGTAGTCCAGGTTGTCCACCAGGTATTCGAGAACACCGAGCGTTTCCGGGTCGGCGTCGTGCAGGTCCTCCAGCAGCAGCAGCTGGCCCTGCCCGCGCCCGGCGGCGATGAGCAGGCGCAGCACGGCCTCACCCAGGATCACCATGGAACTGCTGTCCCGTTCCCCGGTGTCCCAGTCCGGGATCAGCCGCCCGAGCACCGGCCGGTAAGGGCCGAGGGGCAGGTCGTCCATGGGTTCGCCACCGCGGAAGAGCGACATCAGGGCTTCGGTGAGCGGTCGGAACGGTACGGCCGGTCCCGTGGTGCTGCTGCGGCCCCGCAGCACCCGCATCCCGGCGCCCAGGGCCCCGCCGACGACCTCCGCGGCGACCCGCGACTTGCCGACACCGGCCTCTCCCACCAGGAACACGACACCGCCGCGGCCCTCGCGCGCGTCGGCCAGGGCACGTTCGAGCAGGGCCAGTTGGGAGTCCCGTCCGACCAGAGAAGGCGCATGGGAACGCATGAGCGCAGATAGTAATCGGACATCGCGGCCCGCGGCAGGTCGCGCAGCGGACGTACCGGCCCCACCAGCACCGCGGCGACCGGCACACGGGCGAGGGCACGCGTCCGGTTGCCGGCCCGTGCGCGTGGTGCGCGGGAGCGGGGGAGGCGGTCCGTCAGCGACCGGGCTCTTCCAGGAGCAGCAGGGACGGAACGGTGTCGGGGCGGGCGAGACGGAGAAGTCCGTAGCCGATGCCGGACAGCCCCGTCAACAGCCCGGGAGAGGGGACGTGGTCGGGAGTGGCGCACCGGTGGCTTTGCGCCTCGACCAGCGCGAGCACCTGCCCGGAACACCGGGACAGCGCCCCGGCGGCCACGGTGTCGCCCCGCCCGGCGAGCGTGGCCAGCGCCTCCAGCGTGCCGAGCGTGCCCTGTCCGAGGCTCAGACCCGGCCGCACCTCGGCGTTCGCCAGGAAGGGCGTCAGCGCTCCGGCGGCGCCCAGGGGCGCGGCGGCGGCCACGCCGGCGAGCCCGGAGACCCAGGAGAGGTCCGCGGGCGCGGCCCCCACCGTGCGGACCGCGGCACGCAGCAGCGCGTCGGCGGCCCCCGCGTGCGCGGCGGCGCGCTCCGGTCGGCAGCCGGCGTAGCGCCGCAGGGCCCACCCGATCCCGGCCGCGCCGTCCGCGAACCCGGGTGCGGCGTCCGCGAGTACGGCCGCGCCGTGAGCGAATCCGCGCTCGTCGGCGGCGAATCCGGGTTCTGCGACCGCGATTCCGGGCCTGCCTTCTGCGAACCCGGCTGTGACGTCCACGATTCCGGGCTTCCGGTCTGTGATCCTGGCCGTGCGGTCTGCAAATCCGGCCGTGCCGCCTGTGAATCCGGCCGTGCCGTCTGTGAATCCGGCCGTGCCGTCCGCGACGCCGGGCTCGCCGTCGACGAACCCGGCCGCGCGGTCCGCGCACCCGGGCCTGGGCCCGTCACCGAGGTCCGAGGCGTCCGCGGACGGCCCCGGCCGCTCCGGTCCGCGCACCGTCGCCAGCAGCAGGTCCGCCACCGCGTCGGCCAGTCGCAGGGCCTGGGGTGCCCGGGTCGCCCCGTACGCGGCGACGGCGGCGGTGAGCGCGCCGGCCGCGCCACCGGCCAGCCCCGGATCGGAGCAGGCGGCGACGGCGTGCCCGAGCGCGGTGAGCGCGTCCGGCAGACAGTCCGTCAGGTCCTCACCGAGCAGCGCCGACAGCCTCACGAGTGCGTGGACGATGCCGCCGAGCCCGGAGTACGCGCCGGGCCCGGCCGCCGCGCTCAGTTCTGGATCGGCGGCCAGCGCCGTCAACAGGGCGGGCAGCGGCCGGACCGCCTCCCGGGCCAGCGCGGCATACCGCCCGGCGCCGGTCAGCGCGTCCGCCTGCGCCAGGAACAGCGCCACCCCGCAGTAGCCCTGACCCAGCCCCGCACCCATCGGCAGCACGGCCCAGTGCGGCCCCGACACCTGCTCCAGGCCCAGCCAGTTGGTCCGGCCGCCGCCGCGTACCGCGCGGGCGGCGATCTCGTCGGCGATGCCGCACGCGGCGGCCAGCAGCCGCGAGGCGTCCGGCACGACCGCCGGAAGCGGGGCGAGGGCGAGTTCGGAACGCCGCGCCAGGGGTGAACCGGTGCCGCGCGCCGCCAGCGTGGCCGAGATGACCCACTCCTGGTCGTGGCAGTCGACCTCGTCCGTCCGGGCCAGCTTCTCGCCGACCGCGGCCAGGGCCGCCACCGGCAGCACGTCCGGCAACCAGGTGCCATCGGCCGTCCGGACCCCTGTACCGGACGGCCGATGCACGAACAGGGGGACGTCACCGCGCCACAGCTCCGCGGTCTCGTGCTCGACCAGGCGCCGACGCGCCTCGTCGTGCTCGGACTCGCTCCACAGCACCGCGAACACACCCTCCCGAGCCAGGGCGTCGCCGAGCAGCGAAGGGTGGGCGGACTCCTCCAGCAGCGTGGCGTACAGGCGGGTGGAACGCGCGATGAGCCGGGCGGGGCTGTCCGCGTGCTCCGCCAGCGGCCCGCCCTGGGCGAGCAGTTCACGACCGTGCGCGGCCAGCGCCGCGTATGCGGTGCGGAACCCCTCCAGCAGGGCCGCCCGGTGGTCGGCCCCTTCCCGGGGCGCCCCCGCGGGCAGCGGCTGGTTCTGCGCGGCCGGGCTGAGCACCGCCCCCCGTACGGCCCGCATCGTGTCCTCGCCGCTGTCCTCCCAGTGCAGGCCCTCGCTCGGGAAGGTGCCCTCGCTGTTCCGGCCCAGCGCGGAGATGTCCAGCGCGCCCCGCTCGCCGATCAGCAGGTGGGGCAGCAGACAGGTGCGGTGTACGGAGGCCTGCAGGGCGTCCGCGGCCGGATCGGTGCCGGCCGTCATGGCCTGCGGAAGGCCGGTGTGCAGCAGGGTCTCCGCGTCCACCAGGACCGGCTGGTCGCCACAGGCGACGACGTTCTCGTAGTGCATGTCGGCGCCGTCCACCGCGTACAGCAGGGCCAGCAGCGCACCCTGGTGCCGGTAGAAGGCATCGGTCTCGGAGACCGACCGGCACCAGCGGTGCTCCACGAACTCCAGCCAGCCGTACCCCGGCCGGCGCACACTGCGTGGCGTGCGCAGCGCGAGGCCGGGCACCTTCGCGCCGAGCCAGGCGGACAGGTCGTCCAGCAGGCCGTGCTGCTCGAGCGGGCGGGGTTTGTACACGAGCCGGTCGCCGCCGGCGAAGCGCAGGATGGCGACGGCCCGGTTGCCCTGGTGGGAGTCGCCGAGGCCGAGGTCCACCCCGGCCAGCGCACCGGGCGCGCGCCCGTCGAGGAGCCCGGTGACCAGGTCCTCCCGGTCGGCTTGGAACCGCGTCACCAGCTCCGCCGCGGCGTCCGTCGCGTCCAGCGCGGTCTGCGCGAGCATCCGGGCGAGCACCGGGTAGGCAGCGAAGAGCGCGGACAGGCCCCGCCGACTGCCGGTGGCGGCGACGAACGAGGCGAACCGCTCACGCGGGCCCGCGCCGGCGAGCCGCCCGGCGCGCCGGGCCTGGGACAGCTCATGGACCAGGGTCCGGGCGGCCTGCCGGGTCAGCTGCTCGGTCAGCCGCCGCTCGAACGCGTCCCGCCATACGACCCGTTCGCACGTGGGGGCGTCCGCCGTGCGGCGGGCGAGCCGGTCCGCGGCCGGGGTGACGAGCGGCCGTACGACGGCGGCGAAGACCTCGGGACCCTCGCCGTCCGTGGTCGGCTCGTCCGGGCTCTCGGGGGCGGCGGCCAGTGCCGCCTCGGCGAAGTCGGCCCAGTCGGGCTTGACCGCGCGGTCGGCGAGGCGCTCGGCCGTCTCCGCGGCGAGGGCAGCCGCGGTCGCCCCGTCCACCCCGAGGTGGGCCAGTCGCAGGGCGAAGCCCTCGCCGTCCCCCAGGTTCCATGGAGCGCGTCCGGTGGCGGGACCGACGTGCGCCACCGGAACGCCGGGCGCGGCGAGCCGCTCCGCGAGGGTCAGCGCCGGGGCCCACCAGGCGAGCGGCAGGCGGGCGTCGAACGGAGCCGGGAGGCTGGCGGTCCGGGGAGCCGGGAGGTCGGCGGTCTCAGTCACAGAGCAAGACGGTGCCAGACCGCCGTGATCCCCACATGGGGAAGTGACCCCCATATTCCTGCGCACCACGCACTGGGGGAGCGGCTGCCGCGAGGACGCCCCGCATCAACGGGGGGATGCCGCGGGACGCGCCGCACCGATGAGGGGTCTGCCGTGGGCGCCCCTCACGGACTGGGGGCACTGCCGTGGGCGCTCCGCACCGATGAGGGGTGACTGCCGTGGGCGCCCCGTACCGACGGGGAACTGCCGTGGACGTACGCCCCGCACCGACACCGACCGGAACGACCGGCCGCGCGCGAGTCCCCCGGCGGTATCGGCTCCGCTCAGAACCTGGGTGCGGGCAGCAGCCGCGGTTCGATCCGCTCCTCCGCCGTCCCCGTGCCCGCACGGCTCACCACATAGGCCGCCTTCCCCGGCACTTCCGCCACGGCCTCGACCAGTTCGGTGCCCCGATAGACCAGACCCACCCCGTCGTCGGTGCAATGGGCCGTCCCGAAGGCGCCTTCGGCGACCAGCCGGTGGATCAGCGGACGCCGGCCCGCGTCCGAGTCGTAGTGCACGCCGTTGCCGTACGGCAGCAGGCCCAGCCCGTCGGTGACCGGGCGCAGCCCGGGGCCGAAGGAGTCCGTCGCGCCGCCCTCGAACCAGCAGATGGAACCCGCGCTGATGCCGGCCAGCACCACACCCGCCCGCCACGCGCGCCGCATGATCACGTCCAGGCCGTGCACCCGCCACACGGCGAGCAGGTTGGCCACCGAACCGCCCATCACCCAGACCACGTCGTGCGCGAGGACCGTGCCCTCGACGTCCTCGACATTCGGCATGGGGAACAGTTGCAGGGGAGTGAGGTCGTAACCCGCCACCCGGGCCGCCTCCGCCACCCGCGCCGTCACGTGCTCGGCGTCACCGGTCGCCGTGCCGACGTACAGGACGCGGGGACGCCTGCCGTGTGCGCCGGAGAGATCGACCGCGTGGTGGACCAGGGCGTCGAAGAGCAACCGGGTGCGCGTACCGGCACGGTGCCCTCCTGACGTGGCGAGGATGGTCGGTTCCGGAGCGGTCACACACGTGATCGTAGCGCCCCGAACTCCCCCTGCGAACGCGTCGTTCACGCCCCCGCCCCCGGGGCCCGACGGAACGTCACCGCACCGACGCCGACTCACCGTCTCGCACGCCGAGGTCGCGCGGATCGGCCCGCCGCCGGGACGCCCGCAGACGGGCAGCCCGGCCCGCTTCCCCTCGTGCCACCGAGGTCGAGGCCTTCCGCGTGGGCCGGCCGGCGACGGAACTCGGCGAAGCCCCCAGAGCGGGGCACGTCGACGTTGCGAGGTGGCAGGACCTGAAGCGGCCTAGCCGCCGGTCACATACCACTGTGCGGCTGACGCGCCCCGCAGGCTGTTGCGCACCGACTACGGCGCCGCGACGGCCAACGAGGTCGCCCGTCTGATGGTGGCGGCGCCGGTACGACCAGCCGGCCAGGCCCAGTTCATCAGGACACCGCTGCCACCCGAGACCGCGACGTCACGGCTGACGGCGATTCGCGTCGAGGTGCGGGTCCTGCCGGGATGGCAGCTCCCCATGACGAGGGGCACGGGTCGCCCCTCCGTCCGCCGTGGTGAGGTCACGACCGTCCGGTCGACCAGAGCGGTCGCCAACTCGCCATCCGTGAGCGCCAATCAGCCAAGAGCAGCGCCCATCCCCAGTATTCCTATCGAATTACTAGGGAAGTGTTGACGGTCGGCGACGAGGAGAGTGAGGATGGGCGAGCCGACGCGGCACCGCGCAGCGCACTCCGTGCCGCCTCCTCCGGTGCCGCACTGACTTCGGTCCTGCGAAGGAAGACGCCATGACCACAGCACTGAGCTACGGCGACAGCCGCAGCCGGATGAAGCGGACGCGCGTGTGACGCTGGTGGCCCATGAGGTGACCGACGCGGGAGCCCGGCAGGTCGACTGGCTGCACATAGCCCGTGAGACGGCGGACGACCTGGCCGCGGACGCGGTCGAGCGCGAACAGGTGGGCAGGGCACCGCTCGACGAGGTGGCGCGGTTGCGCGAGTCGGGGCTGCTGACGCTGCTGGCTCCGGCCGAACTCGGCGGAGGCGGCGGGGACTGGCGTACGGCCTGCGCGGTCATCCGGACCGTCTCCGCGGCCGACGGGGCCATCGGCCACCTGCTGGGCAACCACTACTTCCTGTTCGGCAGCGCCCGGTTCTTCGCCACCCCGGCCCGCGCCGCCCGCATCGAGCGGGAAGCGACAGCGGGGCAGTGGTGCTGGGGAGGCGGCATCACCTCACACGAGCCGCCGCTCATCCTGACTCCCACGGCGGACGGCTATCTGCTGGACGGCTACCAGCGGTATGCCGCCGGAGTCGGGATCGCCGACAGACTGGTGGTCCGCGCGGCCCAGTACGGCACCGGCGAGCCGCTGGCCGTCCTCGTCGACCCCGCCCACCCGGGTGTGGTGAGCGGCATCAGCGGGGACACCTTCGGTCAGCGTCTGGCGGCCGGTGGTGCCGTGGAGTTCGGCTCCGTGCCGGTCGCGGCGGACGACGTGCTCGGCACGCTCTCGCCGGACGAGGGCGTCCTGCCACCTGCCGCCTCCCTGGCCGTGCCGACCGCCCGGCTGGTCTCCGCCCAGTTCTGTCTCGGCATCGCCGAAGGACTGCTGGCCGAGGTCCACGATCACGGACGGGCCGTGCGGTCGCCCTGGCAGCCCTTCTCGCCGGAGCCCTGGCCGGACGGACCCCCGCAGGATCCCTACGCACTGGCCGTCTACGGTGAGCTGGCCGTCACCGCGTGTGCCGCCTCCGCCCTCGCCGACCAGGCGGTGGAGGCCCTGCTGCGCGGCCTCGCACAGGGCGATGATCTCGACGACGAGGAGGGCGCGGAAACCGCCGTTCTCGCGAGCGTGGCGGAGGCCGCCGCCACCCGGGCCGCGCAGGAGATCACCACCCGTGCCCTGGACGTCATCGGCACCGACGCGGCCTCCGTGCGGCACGGACTCGACCGCTTCTGGCGCGACGCCCGGACGCACACCCTGCGTGAGCCGGCCGCACACAGGCTGCGCGAGATCGGGGACTACTTCCTCAACGGAACGCACCCACCCTTCACCCTCCCTGGTTGACGGTGCGACCGGTGACGGGCGGAACACAAGAGTGGGGGATAATCGCGGCATGCGGATCTCGGCGCGGGCGGACTATGCGGTGCGGGCGGCACTGGAGCTGGCCGCGGCGGGGGACGACACCTCGCTCAAGGCCGAGGCGATCGCCGCGGCGCAGGGCATCCCGCACAAGTTCCTCGAGGGCATCCTCGGCGACCTGCGCCGGGGTGGTCTCGTGGTGAGCCGGCGCGGCGGCAAGGGCGGCTACCGGCTCGCCCGTCCGGCGGACTCGATCGCCATCGCCGACGTCATCCGTGTGGCGGACGGCCCTTTGGTGTCGGTGCGGGGAGTGCGCCCGCCCGAGCTGTCCTACCGCGGCCCCGCGGAGCCGCTGCTGCCGCTGTGGATCGCCGTACGCGCCAACGTTCGCAAGATCCTCGGTGAGGTCACCCTGGCCCACGTGGCCGCCGCCAAGCTGCCCGACGAGGTCCTGAGCCTCGCGACGGACCCCGAGGCCTGGACGAACCCCTGACCTCATCACGGGACTCCCACGGGCGGCTCGCGATGATGTCCGTCCGCCATGCAGGACGTCCGGATCTTCCTGACCCGAGGGGCGGAGGCCTGCTGAACTCCCGTCCAGCGAACCCGCGCGTGGACCTCACTCGGCGGCGTCACATCGATCTGGCGCACGTCTCCAGCGCGTTTTTGTCGTTGACCCCGCACGTGCGGTCCGACAGCACCTGGTTCGCGCCGGTTGCGCACGTCGGGCAGAGGCGCCACCAGCCGTTCGCACGTCAGCGGCTTCCCGGGTCGTCGCGCCCTTCGCCTGAACGCCTCCTTACGCGGTTCTGCTCGACGCTCCTCCTCTCCGGCCGAGGGGAGAAGTGCGCGCACGGCACCGGTGAAGCGATGTGCCGAACCAGCTCCACCAGACGCAGGCCACGGTCCGTGCGTCGGGTGCCTGACGCATCGACCGGGGTGAGGAGGCCGAGAGGTCTGTCGGTCGTCCGGAGTAGGTCTCGCGCCTCATGCGCGCTGTGAGTCCACTGGCTAGGGTCGGCGCTCATGCAGAGCACGGGAACTCTTCGCCGTCAGACGGCGGAACGCAGGCGCGACACTCTGGAGCGACTCGCTGCCGAGCGGGACGTATGGGTGTCGACGGCACATCCTGATCACGGGCCGCATCAGGTGCCGCTGTGGTTCGTGTGGGACGGTCGAGCGGTGTGGATGTGCACCAGCGCCACTTCCGTGACGGCGCGGAACGCCCGCGCGGAGCCGCGCGTGCGCCTGGCGCTGCCTGACACCTTCGATGTGGTGCTTCTCCAGGGCGAGGCGCAGTGTTTCCTGGACCAGGACGTGCCCGGAGACGCGGCGGAGCGGTTCGCCGCCAAGTTCGGATGGGACCCGCGTGCCGAGGAGGGTCCCTTCCTCTACGTGCGTGTGGTGCCGAAGACGGTGCGCGCGTGGCGCGGCGAACCGGAGCTGCGCGGCAGGGTCATCATGCGCGACGGAACGTGGCTGGACGAGAGCCTGTCAGGTAGGTGATGGCGTACGCCCACGCGCAGGAACGCCGCTCGGTGAGGGATGCGCGGGCAGCGGTCACCCCGTGGGCAGTATGACCGTGAACCTGGCCCCCGGTGTGTGCCGGGGGTCGTGGGACACCTCGCCGCCGACGGCGCGGGCCAGGCGCCGCGCGAGCGGGAGGCCCAGGCCCGCGCCGTCGTGCCCGTCGCCGGGATCGGCACGGCGGCCCGGCTGTAACAGCTCGTTCTCGAACGTCACCGGCACACCGGGGCCGTCGTCGACGACGTCGATCCGCAAGGCACCGGGGACGCTCCGCGCGGACACGGTCACGCGGGAGTGGGCGTAGCGGACGGCGTTGCCGAGCAGGGGGCTGAGGATGCGTTCGAGGAGAGCGGGGGAGACACCCGCCTCCAGAACGGGCGTTTCCCCCTCCACCGCGGTCGTCACCCGGTCCGGCGCGTCCAGGCGCTGCAGCAGGCGGTCCAGGACGGGCACGACGTCGGATGTTCCCGGGGCCGTCTCCGGGTGCAGCGCGTTCTCCCGGGCGTCGGCCAGAAGGGTGTCGCAGATCGTGCCCATGCACCGGGCGGCCTCGGCGATCACCTCCTGGGTGGCGCGGGTCTCGGCGTCCGTGCGGGGGCGGGCCCGCCACCAGTCGAGTTCCATGATGATCCGGCTGAGCGGCGTCCGCAGTTCGTGGGACAGCTCGCCGGTCAGTTGCTGCTCGTGGCGCAGGGCGGTGCGTATGCGGTCCAGGAGCGCGTCCAGGGAGGCACCGAGGCGGGCGAGTTCGGCGGGGTGCTCCTCCGTGCGGAAGCGCTCTTCGGAGCCCACGGCGCTCCACTGCGTGGCCTGGTCGGTCATCGTCCGCACCGGACGCAGTGCGCGGCCGACGGACAGCCGGGTGAGCAGGTAGGTGCAGCCGAGCATCACGGCGTCCAGGACGAGCGAGCCCAGCAGCAGGGTGACGGCCGAGTTGTGGTACGGAGTCAGATCGAGGGCGGTGACGACGGTGGCGGCGGCGCGACGGCCGGAGAGGCGGTGGGCGCACAGCCGGACGGGTCGGTGACCGTGTGCCTCAACGGTCGCGCAGGCGTCGTTCGGCCCACCGGCCAGCCGGTGCGCGGCCTCGGACGGCGGGTCGCCGGCCGTGGCGGACGGCGGTTTCTCCAGAAGACGGGTTCCGGCGTAGATCCACACGTCGGCGTCGAGGAGGTGGTCGTGGGCTGTGTCCAGGATGCGCACCCGGGGCCCGGTGGTGTCGACGGTCGTGGCCACCGCTGCCGCCCGGTTGCGCAGTTCGTCGTCCGCCTGGTGCCGCAGGTGCCGGCCCGTCACGGTGTTGAACACGACGGTCAGGATGGTCATCAGCAGGGCCGCGGTGGTCAGCGCCACCAGGGAGAGACGGCCGCGCAGGGTGCGTGGGGCGAGGTGCCGCAGGACGGACGAGGAACGGTTCATGGCAGGCGAGGAACGGGCCATGGCAGGCGAGGAACGGGCCATGGCGGAGGAACCGTTCATGACAGCCGGTGCCCGATCCCGCGCGCCGTGTCGATCGTCAGACCGCTGCCTGCCTCCCGCAGTTTGCGGCGCAGCCGGCTCAGATACTGGTCCAGCGTGTTGTCGCCGACCTGCGCGCCCTCGGGCCAGCCGGCCCGCACCAGGTCTCGGCGGCGTACGAGGATGCCGTCCGCGGCGACGAGCGTGGCCAGCAGCCGGAACTCGGTGGGGGACAGGGGAACGCGGACGCCATGCGCGCTCGCGCTGTGGTCCACCGGATCCAGAACCAGCTCACCGGCCGAGGCCGGCGTCGTGGTGGCCGTCCGTCTGAGTGCGGCTCTCAGCCTGGCGGCGAGTTCGGCGAGGTGGAAGGGCTTGGGCAGGTAGTCGTCGCCCCCGGCGGAGAAGCCGGAGAGGCGGTCGGTGAGCCCGTGCCGCGCGGTCAGGAAGATCACGGGGCCGGGGAAACCGTGGGCTCGCATCGCCTGGCACACGTCCCGTCCGTCCGCGTCGGGCAGGCCTACGTCCAGGACGGCCGCCGCGACACCGTCCGCGGCGAGACGCAGGGCGGTGGCGCCGTCGGCGGCCGGAACCGGGTCGAAGTCCTCCTCGTACAGGCCCCGGCGCAGGACGTCACGCAGGGCGTGATCGTCCTCCACCACCAGGATCTTGGGGCGCATGGTCCTCCCTCGGCTCCGCGGACGGATCGCTCGTGTGGCTGGGGAAAGCGGTGGGCGGGAGGGCGGCGACCGCGCGCAGGCACGCCCCCAGCCAGCCGACGGCGAACAGCCAGCCGCCCACGACGTCGGTGAACCAGTGCACGCCGAGGTAGATCCGGGTCACGCCCACCAGCAGGCCCCAGCAGGCGACGGCGATCCGCAGTGCCACGCCACCGCGCGGGGCACGCAGGGTCAGCGCGATGATCAGCATTCCGGCGGTCAGGGCGGCCGTCGTGGTGTGCCCGGACGGGAATGCGAAGCCGCCGGCGTGTGTCGTCCAGTCCCCGTGCGGTGGGCGCGGCCGGCGGAGGAGCTCCATCAGGCCGTACCGCAGCAGCTGTCCCAGTCCGAGGCAGGCGAGGCAGAGCGCGGTGGCGACCAGCCGCTGCCGCGCGGTGCGTCCCGCCACGGCGCCGGCCAGCGCGGCGAGCGCGTAGGGGACGACGCCGGTACCGGTACTGGTCACCGCCCGAGCCGCGGCCACGACCGGCTCCGGGCGATGACCGACCGCCCAGGTGAGAAGACCGTGATCAAGCCACAGCGGAGCTCCGGCCTGGTGGCCGACAACCATGGTCAGCACCGCGAACGCCGACCACGCGCCGAGGCCGATGCCGCCGGCCGGCTCGGTGACGTCCCTGCGGTTCACGAGGCCGACAGCAGCGGGCGGAGGGGAGCCGACGCGGCCACCCGACGGGCCAGCGCAGAAGACCCGCGCCGGACCGCGAGCATCGCGGCGAGTGCGGTCGACCCGCCCACCACGAGTCCGGTCACCACGTCGTGCGGGTAGTGCACGCCGACCCAGACCCGCGAGGCCGCCATGACCACCGCCGCCGCGCAGGCGACCGCGCCCAGCCGCCGCGAGACGAACAGCAGCGCCACGGCGGCGGCCGCGGCGATCGCCGCGTGGTTGCTGGGGAACGACCAGTCACCGGGGGCCGGACACGCCTCCAGGGTTCTCACCCGCAGGCTCCGGCACGGCCGGTCCTCGCGGACGGCCAGTTTGAGCACGGCGTCGACGCCGTACGCCAGGACCACGACGACCGGAACGGCCAGCGCGGTCACCGCCGCCGTCGCCCCCGTCCGCCGGGCCCGCCACCAGCCGGCCAGCATGAGCAGGGCGAACACCGCCGGCCCGTACGCCGACCACAGCGTCACCGCGGTGTTCAGCCAGCCCGGCGAGCGCTGTGCGAGATCCACCAGGTCCCGATAGACGGAGCCGTCGATCGACGCCCCGTCGAACGCCAGGATCATCCGCGGACCTCCTTCTCCTCGGCCCGCCCGCGGCCGCGGTCCCGCCCGCGGCCGCGGTACAGCTCGACGGCGAGCGGAATCAGCGACACCGCGACGATCAGCGCGACCAGCGGGAGGAGATAGCGGTCCACGTCGGGGATCGAGGAGCCCAGCGCGTAACCCGCCAGGGTCAGGCCCACGCTCCACACCAGGCCCCCGGCCACCTGCCACACGGTGAACACCCGGACGGGCACCTCCAGCGCCCCCGCCAGCGGATTGAGTACGGTCCGCACCACCGGCACGAAGCGCGCCAGGACGATCGCCTTGGCGTGCCCGTAGCGACGGAGCAGTTCCTCGGCTCTCTCCGCGCCCTCCCGAAGCCTCGCCGAACGGCCGCGCGCCAGCAGGGCACCACCCGCCCGGCGCCCGATCAGATAGCCGCACTGAGCGCCGGCCAGCGCGCCCACCGCCGCGGCGGCCAACAGCGGCCCCAGCGACAGCCGGACGCCGTGCTGCCCGGTGCCGGTGCACAGCAGGCCCGCGGTGAACAGCAGGGAGTCACCCGGCAGGAAGAAGCCGATCAACAGGCCCGTCTCGGCGAACATGACCACACCCACTCCCAGTACGCCGAAGGCGGCCAGAAGCGACTGCGCGTCCAGAGGGTTCACCGCGAGCTGTGACGAGAGCAGCACAGGTGGGGTCATCGGCAAGAGTCCTCCCGGACGGACGACCGGACACACGGCACTCGATATGCGCGGCACCCGACCGTCTACATTCCCGTAGACGGTCTACGACACTGTAGACGATCGGGGAACGAGACGCGTGGTGACTCCAGCCGTCCTCCGCGTTCCGTGCCGCCGGACGCATCCGCGCGCCCTTCGCGCGCCACCGCCACCCGGACCTGGGCCTCACATACTGGCAGGTGGATGCGGTGCGTCCCGTCACGAAAGGAGCGGACCATGACCGGGCGGAGCTCGGGTGGTGGGGGCGGCGCGGCCGGGGGCAAGTCGAGGTTCGACGACATCTACGACAGTCCGGACCCGCGCGCCTACTTCCTGCGGCTCGCGCCGCTGGAGTACGAGATCCCGCGGCACGCCCAGCCGGCCTTCCGGCAGGCCGCGGCCGAACGGGCAGCGCTCGACGACGGCCGCCCCGGCGTGCCCGTGGTGCTGGACGTGTGCTGCTCGTACGGCATCAACGCCGCGCTGCTCAACCACGACGTGACCCTGGCGGACCTGTACCAGCGATACACCTCCCGGGCGGCACAGGCCATGTCGACGGCGGAACTCTCCGCCTGGGACGAGAAGTTCTACGCCGAGCGGCGCAGACCCGACGCCGTACCGGTGTACGGGCTGGACGTGGCCGCGCCCGCGGTGCGGTACGCCCTGGAGGTGGGCCTGCTGGACGCCGCCTTCACGGACAATCTGGAACAGCGCCCACCCGGCCCTCGCCTGAGCGGGGCGCTCGCCGACCTCGGTCTGATCACGCTGACAGGCGGCGGCAGCTACATCACGGAACGGACGTTCACGGCACTGCTCGACGGCGCACGTCGCCCCGTATGGGTGAGCGCGTTCGTGCTCCGTACCGTCTCCTACGCGCCGGTGGTACGGGCACTGGCCGAGCGCGGCCTCCAGACCACGGTCGATCCGTCCCGTACCTACCCGCAGCGTCGGTTCACCGACGACCGGGAGCAGCGGTATGCGATCACGGCGGTCCGGGCGCTGGGCGATGACCCGTCCGGCCGGGAGGACGCCGGTCGGTTCCACTGCGTGCGGTACGACTCCCGCCCCGGCGGCCGCGACTGAGCGTGTCGTCGCGGGCTGACGCACGACCTCCGAGGGCCTCCACGCCTCGCTGCCAGGGGCAGCCGGTGCCCCCGGGTGGCTGCTGCGGCGAGGTGGACCGAACCCTGCGCGACGGCGGCTCCCGCGCCTCCGCGTCCGGTGGGTCGTCAGCTCCGTCGAACGCACGATGGACACACGCTGAGCCGGGGCTCCGGAGCTGCCACGACGTCTCCTGCGCCAACCGTCGCGAGCCCACCACCGACCGCCCTGTGTCCGGTGAGACCGGCGGTGTCCGGTTCTCGCCGGTCCGCCGTAAATGCCTGGACTGGGAAACTCCGCGGACGGGAGACTTCCCACGTCCGACCTCCGGGAGTGTGATGGGGACAACAGATACGCGAGGGCCGACGCCGGGCAGGAGCGCGGTCGTTCTGGCGCTGCGCCGCTACTGCCGGGAACTGCTGCGGCTACGACAGCTGGCCCTGCCCGCGCTGCTGTTGCCGGCCGTGGGCAACATCGGGATCCGCTACGTCGCCCCCCTGCTGATCGCCAAACTGGCAGGACAGGCCGCCGATGACGGCGGTCTCGACCCCGGTGCGGCGCTGCCGTACGTGCTGGGGTTCGGCGTGGCGCTGTTGCTCGCCGAGGCCGTGTGGCGGATCGGGCAGCACTGCCTGAACCGCGTGGACGCCCTCGGCATGGAACACCTGTACGTGAGCGGCATGGACGAACTCCTGGCCCAGGACGCCGCGTTCTTCCATGACAACTTCGCCGGCTCCCTGACCAAACGGGTCCTCAGCTTCGGCAAGCGCTTCGAGGACTTCGTGGACACGGTGACGTACCGGATCGTGGGCAGTCTCGTCCCCCTGGTGTTCGGTGCCGTGGTGCTGTGGAGCTACGAACCGATGCTCGTCGTCGGCCTGTTCGTGATGATCGCGCTGACCGCGGTGGCCGCGACGCCTCTGATCCGCCGCCGGCAGAGACTCGTCAACGACCGTGAGGCGGCGATCGCCCGGGTCTCCGGCCACGTCGCCGACAGCCTCATGAACATGGAGACCATCCGGGCGTTCGCGGCGGAGCGGCGGGAGGCCGACGAACACCGCAGTCGGGTCGCGGACTCCCGGCTTCTCACGCTGAGGTCGTGGGACTACGGCAATCTGCGCGTCGACACCCTGGTCGCCCCGATGTCCGTGCTGACCAACGTGCTCGGTCTGTTGGTCGCCGTCGCCTTCGGTGGCAAGGGCCAGGGAGTCGAGGAGATCGTCGTCAGTTTCACCTACTACTCCAACGCCACACAGATCATGTTCGAGTTCAACCAGATCTACCGGCGTCTGGAAAGCTCGATGACCGAGGCCGCGCAGTTCACGGAGTTGTTCCTGGACCCGCCCACCGTGCTCGATCCGACGGAACCCGAACCGCTCGCCCCGCGGGACACGAGCATCCGCTTCGAGGCGGTGACCTTCGCCCACACGGGTGCGAAACCGATTTTCCAGGGGCTCGACCTGGACGTCCCCGCAGGCGCACGGATCGGTCTCGTCGGCAGGTCCGGGGGCGGCAAGACCACGCTCACCCGGCTCCTGCTGCGGATGTCGGACATCGACGACGGACGCATCCTGATCGGTGGCCAGGACATCAGCCGGCTGCGCCAGACCGACCTTCGCTCCCTGATCGCCTACGTCCCACAGGAACCGGCCATGTTCCACCGCAGTCTGCGGGACAACATCGCCTTCGCCCGGCCCGGCGCCACCGACGAGGAGATCCGCGTCGCGGCCGCGGCCGCGCACGTCACGGAGTTCGCCGACCAACTCCCCGACGGCTTCGCCACGCTGGTGGGGGAGAGGGGGGTCAAACTCTCGGGCGGCCAGCGCCAGCGCGTCGCACTCGCCAGGGCCATCCTGCGCGACGCCCCGGTCCTGCTGCTGGACGAGGCGACCAGCGCGCTGGACTCGGAGAGCGAACTCCTCGTCCAGGACGCCCTGTGGCGCCTGATGGACGGACGTACGGCCCTCGTGGTCGCCCATCGCCTGAGCACCGTCGCCGGCATGGACCGGCTCGTCGTCCTCGACCGGGGAAGCGTCGTCGAACAGGGCACCCACGCGGAACTGCTCGCGGCGGACGGCGCCTACGCCAAGCTGTGGCAGCACCAGTCGGGCGGCTTCCTCGGCGAGAGCACCGAGTCGTCCCTGGGACGCCCAACCCCAGACCCAGCCGCAGCCCCAGGCCCAGCAGCGGACCTGGCAGGGCTGCCCGGGCCGGTCGATCCGGCGCCGGCCGGGGGCAGTCGGACACCGTCACACGCCCGTACGAGCACGCTGCCCACGTGATCGGGTCGCCTGTGCTCCCGCACCGCGTCGTCGGCTTCAGCGGAAACGGTCGAAGATGCCCTCGGCAGTGCCCTCGAGTTCGTCCTCGCCGCGGCAGCGGGCCGGCACCCGGGCAAGGGCAATCTGCCGGCGAGGCGCCTCCGCCCGGATGGTCTCACCGTGCTCCTCCTGCGGTGCGGGTATCAGCCCGCACCGGCCGGCCGCTGATCTGATCAGCCTCCGCTCATCCGGCCGGGAGCCGTCCCCAGCAGGCGGATCACCACCCGTCGTGCCGCACGGCCTGCTCGCGAAGCGCCTGGACGAGCGTCGTGAGGTGGGGCCGGTCGCCGCGACCGATCGCGGCGACGCCGATGTGCCGGATCGGCCCCGGCGACTTGACCGGGACGGCGCGCAGGCCGGGGATCTTCGGGGCGAGCGCGACGGAGGGGATCAGGGAGACTCCCATGCCCGCGGCGACCAGTGAACGGGCGAAGAAGTAGTCGGTCGTGGTTCCGCGCACCTCCGGATCAAAGCCGGCGCGCTCGGCGTAGCGGCGAAGATGTGCCGCGGTCTTCAGGCAGCCGAGCACCCAGGGCTCGGTCGCCAGCTCGGCGAGGTCGAGTACGTCGCGGTGGGCGAGCCGGTGTCCTGACGGCAGGACGATGTGCAGGGTGTCTTCGAGGAGCGGCGTCCCCTCCAGGCCGGAGCCGAGCCCCGCCCGGCCCGACGGGCAGCGGACCGTCGAAGTGGTAGGCGAGGGCGAGATCCACGGCGCCCTGACGCACGAGCGGCACGGTCTCCTCGGGTTCGCCTTCCCGGATGTGGACCACGGTGCGGGGATGGTCCGCCGCGAGCCGGGCGAGAGCGGCGGGCAGCCGCGGAGCACAGGCTTCTTCCAGCCGCTGCTCGTGGCCCGCGCCGGCCATTGGCTGATGCCACCGCACGACCGGCTCATTCGAGCCCTGCCTACCCCGCATTCCGCTGAGCCGCTGTCATGGCCCCCTCGCGAAGATGAAATGGCATGCCCGAAAAGGGGCGCCTCGAAAGGCGCCCCATGCCGCACTCAGATCTCAGTGAATCCTGATGGATATGATCTCGTGGACGTGGCCGGGATTCCACGAGCTCCACTTCTGCAGTGTGACGGTTTCAAGCCTCGGATCGCTCAGATTGCGCTGGAACTGAAGGGTCGCGACGTTGTTCCCCGACTCCACCCAGTTCACGCCATAGATGGCGACGGGTATCGATCCGGCGTTGGCGAAACAGAGAGTGTCACGACCGTCGTTGTTGTGAATCTCGAGGTAGCCGTTCTCGTTGCAGTCCGTACGGTTGATGGACGGCCCGATGGCGGAAGCCGTGGTGGACGACCCCACGGCGGCCGTGGCCGGCACGGCCGTGGCGGTCAGCGCGGCCACAGAGATTGCTGCAACGCCGAGGCAACGGCGCACGGAAAGCTTCATTCTCTTCCTCTCGCACGGGGAGCTGGAGCCCTTACCGTCTCACACGCCCCCACCCCACAGAAAGCACTTACTGGCCAGATGGAAACACCCTTTGCGTCCCGGCAGAGCAGGGTGATCCACACCACGTTTCAACACGACCGCCGGAGGTTTCACCAGTTGGGCAGGGGAATCGGAGGACATGATTTCTGCTGGAATGGAGCCACGCCGCGGGAGAGCCGCCAAGGAACCCGCGGACGTCCCGCAGGATGATCAGCGACGGAACGGGAACGGGCTCATTGCCGGAAGTCAGCCGAAATTCGCGGAATAAAAGCCCCCCGCCTGCCCGCAGGAGCCAGGACGCGGCCAACGCCATCGGTCACGCGCCGGAGCCGCACGGCACGGCCGTACCTGGAGGCTGCGGTGGAGCGCACCTGGCGACGGTTCGAGGTCTTCATCGTCGCTCCCCGAGTCACAGGCGGCTGTCGAGGGCAGTGGCCGGTGGCCGCCGAGCTCCTCGCCGTGGAGCGCCAGCACGTGGAACTGCTCGCCCGGCTGCTCCCTGCGGGTGCGGACCCTGATGAAGGAAACGGTGCGGCTCCGCTCATGCACGCGATCGCGACGGAAGGAGACATGGCACTGCTGAGCGGGGCCGCTCACCGTGGCCGAGACCGCGGTTCTCCTGGCCTCTGGCGCGATCCCCGACGTGTCCCTGGGTGCCCCGACGGGACCCGACGGGTCGTGACGGGTCCCGACGTGTCTTGACTGCAGGCGTGGCTGTAACAGAAGCTGTTGCGACAAGCGAGGAGGGGAAGGGTGATGGCGGCGAACAGTCGACTGACCATCGCGACGCATGCGCTGGCCTGGCTGGCGTTGGCGCAGCGCCGCGGGCAGGAGGTTCTCACCTCCGAGCAGGTCGCGGCCAGCGTCAACACCAACCCGGTGATCATCCGTCGCAGCCTCGGTGACCTGCGGCGAGCCGGTCTGGTGGAGGTCCGCCACGGCGCCGGTGCAGGCTGGAGTCTGGCCCGTGAGCCGGAGGGGATCACCCTGCTCGAGGTGTACGACGCCGTCGACGCGAAGCCGCCGTTCGGCCTGCACCGCACCGAACCCAACCTGGAGTGTCCGGTCGGCCGAGGCATCCGCCCCGCCCTCGGCGGGGTCTACGGCCGGGTCGAGCAGGCCATGCGACGGGAGCTGGCGGACACGTCGATCGCCGATGTACTGCGCGAGACGCTGGTGAACTAGCCGACAGAGCGGTGGTCAGGCAGCCACCCTACCGCTTGCTGTAACAAAGATGGTTGCAATGGCTGAACGAGGAGCAAGAGTGCTGAGAGCCCCGCGGTGCCCAGTCGTCGAGCTGCGGCAGTACACGCTGCACCCAGGACGACGAGACGTGCTGATCGATCTGTTCGACCGGGAGTTCGTCGAGTCCCAAGAGACAGTGGGGGCGACCGTCCTGGGGCAGTTCCGTGACCTGGACGACCCTGACCGGTTCGTCTGGCTCCGCGGCTTCGAGGACATGCCGCACCGTGCCGAGGCCCTGGAGAGCTTCTACGGCGGCCCGGTCTGGCAGGCCCACCGCGACGAGGCGAACGCGACGATGATCGACTCCGATGACGTGCTGCTGCTGCGACCGGCCTCGGTGCGCGGTGGACTCCCGGTGCCCGTCGCCGCCCGACCGGCACCCGGCGAGCCGGCACCATCGCCACCGTCGTTCGTCCTCGCCACGATCTGGTACGGCCACCGCCCGTTCGACACCACGTTCGCCGACTTCTTCCAGCAGCGTGTGCGCCCCGTACTGGCCGAGACCGGCGGCGAGCCACTGGCGTACCTACAGTCGGAACACGCCCCGAACACCTTCCCGGCGCTGCCGGTACGAACGAACGAGGAGGTCTTCGTATGGTTCGCGCGTTTCACCGACGAAGACCACATCGACCGTCACCTCAATCGCCTGGAGGCATCGGAACGTTGGCGCGAGGAGGTGCTGCCGACCGTTGCGGAGCGGTGGGCCAGGGCACCACAGCGGCTACGGCTGGCACCCACCGAGCGGTCGCTGCTCCGCTGAGAAGCGGACCCCTCGGGCCCAAGCTCGCACCGTGGCGTGGAGAGGGGAAGGCGTGCAAGATCTGCCCAGGTCGGTGACGGAGCCCGACGGCTCCGTGGTCGTACGCGTGCTCAGTTACAACATCCGTTCCATGCGCGACGACGTCGCGGCCCTCGCCCGGGTGATCCGGGCCTGCCGGCCCGACATCGTCTGCGTTCAGGAGGCCCCGCGGTTCTTCCGCTGGCGTCAGGCCGCCGTCCGTCTCGCCGGTTCCTGCGGACTCGTGTACGTCTCGGGCGGCGCCACCGCTTCCGGCCCCATGGTCCTCTCCTCGCTCCGCGCCCATGTGGAACGCACGGAAGACGTGCTCCTTCCCCGCACCCCCGGTCTGCACCAGCGTGGCTTCGCGACTGCCGTACTGCGGTTCGGCCGGGCCCGGCTCGGGGTGCTCAGCTGCCACCTGAGCATCGACGACCAGGAGCGCTACCGGCAGGGCCGCCTGCTCCTCGACCGGCTGGCCGCCCTGGACGGGCCGTACGCCGTCGCCGCGGGCGACCTCAACGACCGGCCCGACGGCCGTACCTTCGGCCTGCTCGCGGCTGCCCTGCAGGACGGCTGGGCGACGAAGCCGTGGGGGCGCGAGCACACCACCCGGCTGGGCGATCCGCTGCAGCGGATCGACGCGGTCTTCGCGACGGAGGGGGTGCGGGTGCTCGGGTGCGGGGTGCCGATGGGGCTGTCCGGGATCGAAGAACGAGACCTGCGGGCAGCCACGGACCACCTGCCGGTGCTGGCCGCTGTGCGGGTGCCCGC
The DNA here is from genome assembly GCF_055639035.1 of Streptomyces sp. NPDC107654. Classification (NCBI taxonomy): domain Bacteria; kingdom Bacillati; phylum Actinomycetota; class Actinomycetes; order Kitasatosporales; family Streptomycetaceae; genus Streptomyces; species Streptomyces sp. NPDC107654. The sequence continues at coordinate 21,159 of NZ_JBVKBI010000033.1, read as the reverse complement.
CGCGTAGCCGTGGGGCCCGCTACAGGCTGTGACGACGTGCCTCAGAAGGCGTAGCGGATGCGCAGCCACGGTGCGTGGGACGCCACCAGTGTCCGCAGGGCCTGGACGGCCTCCGCCTTGACGTGGTTGGTGTAGCGGACGTTCAGGGCCCCGTTCTCGGAGCGTTTGCCCTGCTGGAGGGCGGGCTGCCACAGCACCTCCTCGGCTCGGGGGTGCCAGCCGAGGTTCACCTCGTGCAGTTCCCGGTTGTGCGTGAGCATGATGACTTCGCAGGCCGCCTGCCGTTTGACCCGGTCGGGCAGTACGTCGTCGAGGTGCCGGAGAACCTCGGACCAGGCCTCCTGCCAGCCGGGACGCAGCACCACGGGGGAGAGGTTGAAGTGGACCTCGTAGCCGGCGTCCAGGAAGTCCGCCGCGGCGGCGATCCGGTCGCCCACCGGTGACGTGCGGATGTCCAGCAGCCGCGAGTCCGCCGGGGGCATCAGCGAGAAACGGATGCGGGTCCGGCCCCGCGGGTCCAGGGGCAGCAGGTCGGGATTGACGAACTTGGTGGCGAACGACGCCTTCGCCGACGGCCACTGGCGGAAGAACCGCACGAGATCGGCGGTGTTGTCGCTGATCAGCGCGTCCACCGAGCAGTCGCCGTTCTCCCCGATGTCGTAGACCCAGGCTGACTCGTCGCACTGGTTCGGTTCCGCTTTGCGGCCCTGGCGAGCGATGTGCCGCGCCAGGTGGGCGAGGATCGCGTCGATGTTCGTGAAGACGGTGACCGGGTTGGCGTACCCCTTGCGGCGCGGGACGTAGCAGTACGCGCAGGCCATGGCGCACCCGTTCGAGGCGCCGGGGGCGATCCAGTCGGCGGACCGTCCGTTGGGCCGTGTGGTCAGCGTCTTCCGCTCGCCCAGTACCAGCGTCTCTCCCTTCACCCGCACCCATCGGTCGACATTGCCCTCGTTGCCGTGCAGCCCCGGGATGCCCCAGTGGGACGGCACCTCGACCACTTCCGCGTCCGGGAAGCGGGCGAGGATCTCACGGCCGCGGGCGGAAGCGGCGGCGGCGGGCTCCGCGTAGACGGTCCGCACGGGCAGCAGACGGCGGGCCGCGGGGGAGTCGCGGAAGAGGGGTCGGTCCCGAGCTCCCGCTTCGCCGGAGCCGCCGTGCCCGGACGCACCGCCCTCGTGCGGCGGGGCGCCCGAGCCGAGCGCGTCCAGCCCGAACAAGGCGTCGGCGCCGTCGGTCGGCCGGGCGGAATGGTGTCTCATGGCTGCTGCGCTCGCGATGGTGTCGGGGCTGAGGGCCTCACTCCACTGTAGGCAGCCGCCGCGGATACGACGCGTGCGGGGCGCCGGGCCCGGTACGACGCATGCGCATGCCCGTGAGCGGGACTCATCCGTCGTTGAGCGGGTCGTGGCCCCAGTTCATCAGCGAGTGGCGCCACCGTGTGTCCCGTACGTCTCCGGACGGGCGCTGGGCCAGGTGGCGGCGGACGTAACCGATCACTTTGCGCATGTGCGCGTAGTCCGCGTCCGAGAGGTCGCCCTTCTTCTTGTGGAGGATCTCCACGATCGTGCGCCCGGAGGCGTGACCGGTGGACTCACCCCCGTCCTTGTGCTGCCCGGCCTCCCGGGACTCCTGCGTCGCCAGCCATTCCTCCAGCGCGGACGGCGTCATGTTCACCAGTTCCCGGAAGGCGTCCCAGGTCTCGCGGTGCTCGTCGGAGCCGGCCACGCCGCTCTACTTCTTCCTCTTGAGGGCCGACGGCTTGTGCACGGCCGTGCGGCCCGACTTGTCACTGCGCACCTCGTACTGGGGGTCGTCGGGTGAGGCGTCCACGGTGCGGCCCGACGCCTCGGTGCGGTCGGTGATCTTCTTCTCCACGGTGCCGGTGGTCTCGCTGCCGTGGCTGCGCCAGGTCACCTTGTCGCCCTTGGACGGTTCGTTCTTCCCCGAGGAGCCCTTCGCCTTCGCCATGGTCGTCCTCCTGCCGTGCTCAGGTCCGAGAGTGGGGGCACTCCCACCTTGCAGCGGACGGCCGGTTGCTGCATCCGCAGGAACCCGCAGGTCGGACGGGCGTCACGATCACACAGCCGCCCTGTGCGGGAGCGTAGCGTCGCGGCCGGCCAGACCACAGGGCGTCCGTCCGGTGCCGGACGGCTCGGCGAGACATGCCGGGGAACGGCCTGCCGGCTGCTTCGAGGCGTGGCGTCCCCGCCAGCCGGCCGCCCGGGGCCACCGACCAGGGTCGCGCCTCGCGGCCGTCCACGGTGATGTTCACCGCGTCCCCATGTCGTAGGCGGTGCCGTCGGCGACGGCCCGATGTTTGTCCGGATCGGCGACGTTGTGGAGGGTGGTGATCCGGCTGTCGCTGTCGCAGTCGAAGGTGAGGGTGGCGATCACACGTCCGGGCCCGCTGAACCCGATGCCCGGGCCGGCGTTGATCTCGACGAGCCCGGCTTCCCTGTCGGCAGGCTCGCGCCCTGGTAGGAGACGGTGCCGAGGGACGCGAATTAGGCGGCCACCGTGGCAGCGCCCACCACCGGGCGCAGGGCCTGGCGGACCTTGCCGCCGCCGTCGGTCCACAGGGTGACGTCCGGGCGGAGCAGTTCCATCAGGGCGTTGGCGTCACCGCCGGCCGCGGCGGCGAGCAACTGCTCGGTGGCCTCACGCTGCCTCGAGCGGCCCGCGGCGAAGCGCGGTCGCGTGGCCCGCACATGCTCACGGGCTCGGTGCGCGGCCTGCCGCACCGCGGCCCCGGAACGGTCCACCGCTTCCGCGATCTCGGAGTGGCTGAAGCCGAGCACCTCCTTCAGGACGAACACCGCGCGCTCCAGCGGGCTGAGTGTCTCCAGCACCACCAACATCGCCATCGACACCGACTCGGCGTCCGTGACGATCTCGGAGGCATCGCCGCCGGTGAGGACGGGCTCCGGGAGCCACGGCCCCACGTAGGTCTCCCGCTTGTGCCGGGTGGAACGCAGCCGTTCCAGTGTCCAGGTTCGAGACGATCCGCGTCAGGTACGCCCTGGGATCGGCCACCTGCGAGCGTTGAGGTGGGATCGGTCGCCCGCCGTGGACGGGCGGGGTCGGCCCCCCACCGTGGACGGCGTCGGTCGACCCCACCCAGGACGGGCACGATCGCGTCCGGCCCTGACACGGCACGGGGAGGGCCGGTGGCGTCCGGTGGACTCAGGCGCCCACGGTCCCGTCGACGCCCTCACGCAGAAAGTCCGCGTGCCCGTTGTGGCGGCCGTACTCCAGGAGGACGTGCACCATCACCATCCGCAGCGACACTTCCTCGTCCCATCGGGGCTGGTACCCGGCCTGGTCGAGGGATGCGGCCTCCCGTTCGATCCGGCGCGAGTTCTCCACCTCGGCCTCCCAGGCTGCGAACGCCTCCTGCCTGGTCGACGCGCTCGCGTCGTACGCCGCCTGGAAGTCGATTGTGTCGGACCAGACCATGGGCGCGTCGTTGTCGTCGAACACGCGACGGAACCACGCACGCTCCACCTCCGCCATGTGCCGCACCAGACCGAGCAGCGAAAGCGTGGACGGCGGCATCGACTGCCGCCGCAGCTCTTCGTCGGTCAGTCCTTCGCACTTCATGGCGAGGGTCGCGCGATGGTAGTCGAGAAAAGCGCGCAGCATGTCCCGCTCGCTACCGAAATTGGGCGGTCCTACGCGGTTGTCGCCGGTCACTGGTCGTCCCCCTCATCCGTGCCTGCAGGCAGAACCAGTATCCACTCCCACCGACTGCCCCGGACGACGGGTGCCGCCATAAGGATCAGCCGTCACGCACCCCCTTGTCGGTCACCTGAGGCGGAGAGCGTCTGCCTGTTCCGGCGAGAATGAGCCGCATGGACCACCTGCTGCACCTCGACCGTACGCTCGACGAGTTGGACCCACCCGCCTGGTCGCAGTCCGCCGCCGACGCGACCCATCTGGTCCGTAAGGTCCATGCGTTGCGGCGCGTGCCCCTGGGCGAACTCGGTCCGGCGGACCTGCGCACCCTGGTCTCTCAGCGGGTGGCGCTGCCCTACGTCCTCCCCCTCGCAGTGCGCCTGCTGCTGGAGGAACCGCTCCTTGACGCCTACTTCCACGACGGCGACCTGCTGCTCGCCGTGGTCGACGCGCCCGCTGCGGCCTGGACCCGGCTACCGGATCCCGCTGCGCGGCTGTGCACCGTGATCACGGCATTGCCGGAGACAGAAGCCGCCCGTCTACCCAGCGGAGCCACCGAGCAGCTCGCCCGCTTCGTTACCGGCTTCTCCTCCGGCGATCCGCGCATCTGAAGACGCCCGTCAGACCCTGACGCGGAAGCGCCACACTCCAACGCGCCTTGCTCGCGGCGCCGTTTGAAGGCCGCAAGTGTCACTCGGGGAAGGTGAGTGAACGAAGGCCGGCGTCCAGCATGCGGATCAACTCACCGACTCGTCCTCCGCCGCTCGGCGCCGCCGGATAGCGTGTGAGTACGTCAACGACGGTGGGCGTGGCACGCTGCACCGTCTGCTCAAGGTGCCTGACCCCGACGCTCCGATCGTCACCGGCGAGGAGCTCGGCTGCTCTGGCCGCGTAGGCGCCGGCCCCGAGAATGTGCTTGACCTGGGTGGCCTTGGCCAATGGATGCAGGTAGGCGGCGCCGGCCGCGGACATCGCCGCCCATGCTGCCTCGCGCGCAGCCGCGGAGTCCGTGACCTTGGCCGCCTTCAGGGCCGCCGACGCTGTGTCGCGCAGACACTTTCCGCGCTCGCCGCCCCGGGCGAAATCCCACGCCGCGCTGACAGCGTCCCGGGGCCGCGAGTCGCCCGGCTGATCGGCCTCGAATATCTTGAGCACCCGTTCAGCGCACGTCGCGGCAAACCCGGTGACTTCGCGAAGATCTTGCTTGCTCAGAATGATCTCGCTCACTTCCGACGTCATAGTTTCATCTTCCATGATCGGATGATCGGTTTCCAGCATGAGCACCCTCTGGGTACGGTCACCCCCACCTGGCGAACCGCGACCTCACGTTGGCGGAGGCTCATCGCGCCGCGCAGGCCTCGCCCAGCCTCCCCGCCCAGGGAGTGCACAGTGGCCCACTTCCGAAGGCGGCATCGCCCAAGCTCAAGTTCCGCTCAAAGCAGCACCGTCTGCTTCGAGAGCGAGCGCATACTCCCTGAGAACGATCACCTACACAGGGGAGAAGGCGCATGAAGTCCTGGCTGACCCGAGCGACGACGCTGGTCCGCGACACGGTCTCCGGTCGTCGGCGTCTCGAGCGGTACACCGACCCGGAGGCCCACCGCCGCAACCACAACCGAGACGCCCACCTCGCCCACCACTACATCCCGTCGGCACAGCAGATTCCCATCACGCTGTCGAGTGGCATGTAAGTGACTGCCGCACTGGTGCCGCCCGGCTGGAACACACCAAGTGTCAGGCACGACGAAAGGGCGAGGGATGTTGGTCGGCCAGGTCGCCGCAGGGCTCGCTGCCCCATGTCCGACCAGTACGCGTCGGCTGCCTCGCCGAGGCGCCGACCAGCCCATATAAGCGTGCGCCCAGTCCACGGTGCAGGAACCCGCGCCCGGGGGCGCCCTGGCGGCAGTCGGAATCTCTCCGTCACCCCGCGCCGAGTCGGACCCGGCGCGGCGCTGACTGCGGATCGATTGCCTTACGACAGCCCGGGCCGCCGGCGCCCAGGTGCCCGCTGCTCCCGACGGCCATGCCGCTGAGGTCAGTTCCAGGTGAGGCCTGCACCACCCTCTTAGACCCCGTCAGCGAATGACGAACGCAGACCACCTCGGCGACCGCCCCGCCACAGCCTCACATCCGAACTCGCCGACGTTCCCCCGGCCCGAGGACCGCGCAGCAGCCGCTTGGCGACCGGCCGCGGAGTCAGTCGAGGCCGGTCGCCCATGCCGTCAGCGCGGCGAAGTCGTCCATGGTCAGGCCGAGTCGTGGGGGCCACACCCGCAGGGGCCTGACAGGCCTGTTCGGCAGTCCCCACGCGCCAGTCGCCGCCGCTCGGCGGCCTCCCAGCGAGGCGTCAGCAGGCGGTGTGTCTCGTAGCCCACGGGGCGACGGTGCGGCTTCGCGGCATACGGGTTCAGTGGTCCGTCGACATCCACCAACAGCACTGGGCGCACCGGTTCGTCCCCCTCGGTCCTGTGCCGTACGGACCGGCCGACGGCGAGACCTCCCATCGAATTCCGGCATGTACTGATCTGCGTCAGCCTGTGCGGGGTCTGGCGGGACGCCGGCGACGGGAGGGTGGTGCGGTCTTCCCTTTCCGGCTGGCACCGAACCAGTCGAACGAGGGGGTCGGGAAGGGCAGTTGGGCGTGGGTCGTCCACGGGACGCGCGCGGGGGCGGTTCGCTTCCAGTGGGGTGGTTCCGCATCGAAGTCCACGACGTTACGCAGGGACACCGAGTGTGAGTGACGGGACGGCGTGAACGGCAGCCGACCGCCCAGTCCCCGCCGGTCGGTGTTCCGACTTGGCACCCGGCTACGGAGCCGTAGGAAAAACAGATTGGCGGACCACGGCGGCCGCTGCTACCTTCGGGGAGGCCGTGCGAGAGAACGAGGAGGTGGTACCCGTGAACGTATCGACATGGGTGCTCTCCTTCGGGGTCACGGTCGGGCGATAGGTCGTCCGGGAGCGCCGTTCACGCGCACTCCTGAAAGGCACGACCATGACCCTTCACTTCACTTCCGAACAGCGCTTCGACGACGGTGTCCTCGAACGCGAATTCACTCTCGGCGAGATCCCCGGCATCCTGTGGACGCCGGCATCCGCATCCGTACCGGCGCCGCTGATCCTTCTCGGCCACCCCCCGCTGGGACTGAACAAGATGTACCCACGACTGGTGGCGCGCGCCCGGCGCGCAGCAGCGGACGGCTTCGCCGCAGCCACCATCGAGCTTCCCGGGAGCGGTGAACGGCCGCGTTGGGCCGCCGCCGAGCAGGCCCGCGCCGACCTGCGCCGGGCCATGGAAGCCGGCGAGCCGGTGAGCGACGAGATCATCGACGCCCTGATCCTCCCGCTCGTCGACAGGGCCGTCCCGGAATGGCAGGCCGCCCTGGACGCCCTGATGCCGCTGCCCGAGATCGGCGGTCCGGTCGGGTACTCGGGGGGAGTGATCTCCATCGGCGTTCGCCTGGCGGTGGTCGAGCCGCGCATCGTGGCCGCCGGCCTCTTCGCCGGGAGCTTCGTGCCGCGCGCCGTGTTCGAGGAGGCCCGCCGGGTCACCATTCCGCTGCACGTCCTGCTGCAGTGGGACGACGAAGGCAACGACCGGCAGGCGGCCCTGAACCTGTTCGACGCATTCGCCTCCAAGGAGAAGTCCCTGCACTGCCATATGGGCGGCCACACCGGTGTCCCGCAGCCCGCGGGGGAGGACGCGGCCCGGTTCTTCACCCGGCACCTGAAGTGAGGGCGGGCCGCCAGGCCATCAGTGAACGGCAAGCCGTGTGGGCACTGTCGCGGGTCGGCGGTCGGTCTCCCGCCGTCGACCAAGCGCCTCACGCTGTCGGTGCTGACGCCGAGCAAGGCGGCCGAGTCCGCAACCCGGTAGCCGTGCGTACGGCGTTGAGCCGACGCAACTGCGAGGTGAAAGCTGCCGTCGGCTTCTCATGGGTCGAGTATTTCGTAGTTGAGCCTGGCATCTGCGTTTGCGCGAGACGGTCGGGCGGGTACGGTCATGCGGGAGGTGGTGGCCCGTGACCCAGTCCCTCGTGACTGCCCGTCCGTCCATCGGCGAGCCGGCGGAAATCGTCATCACCGGCGATCTCGACCGCCCGGCCAGGCTGACGGTGCCCGCGCTGCTTGCCTGGCCCCAGCACGAGGCACAGGTCGCCTTCGAGTGCGCCACCAGCGGCATCCAGCACCACCGCTTCACCGGGCCGCTCCTGCACGACGTCCTCGTCGCGGCGGGCCCCGCCTTCGACCCGGCCCGCCGCAAGGACCGCCTGCGCTTCCTGATCGCCGTGCGCGGCGCGGACGGCCACCACGCGCTGCTGTCCTGGGCGGAGATCGACCCGGACTTCGGCCGTGCTCCCGTCCTGCTCGGCGTCACCCTCGACGGCACGCCGCTCGACCGCGTCGGCCCGCAGCTGGTGCTGCCTCACGACCGCTGCGGAGCACGGCACATCAGCGGCATCGACGCGATACGGGTGGACGGTGGTTACCCCGCCACGGGCGTGACCCGGTGAGCCCTCTGGTCGGCGCAGGGCGGATCCCGGTGAGCCCTGTGGCCGGCGCACACGTCCTGGTCCTGGAGCGTGCGCCGCAGCTGGGCCCGTGGGCCATTGCCTCGGCGCTGGAGGCCGCCGGGTGGTGTTGTCGGCCGCCTCCGCCTCCGACAACGCCCAGGCCGGCGAGGTGGCTGTCGGGTCAGCGACGCACGGCCCGCCTGCTTCCGGATCCAGCCCCCGGGGGGCGGCACTTCCTGGCCGCCCTTGGGGGGCTCCGGTGCGTGGAGTTGCATGCCGGAGGAGGTGATCGACGGGAAACGTCGGCGGGTGACGACGACACGGCGGATGTGCAAGCCCCGCACCACACCCGCCGGCAGGATCCGGAAGAGAGAGGCCCTAGCAGGCGCCGAGGTCCTCCCAGACACCCCATGGGCCGGTGGTCCCGGGCTTGTCGCCGGTCACCCACCATTTGGCGCGCCAGTTGTGGCCCTCATAGGACACGGTGTCACCGCCGTTGTAGACCCGGGCTGGGTCCCAGGCCGACGCTGTGCAGGAACCCCCACCGGTGCCCCCACCACCCCCTCCGTTGCCCCCACCGCTGCCGCCGCCGATGGTGACGTCGACGCAGGAGTAGAACGCATTGGCGGTGTCCGCGATGTTCCAGACGGCGAGTACCTTCTGCCGGCCCGTGAAGCTGCCGAAGTTCACCTGCTGGCTGACGTCCGCGGCCGGCTGCTGGTTGTGGCCGTCGAACTCGGCGATCTTCTGGCCGTTGATGAAGTACTGCCAGTTCGCGGTGGAGTGCCGGGCCGTGTTGTGCCAGGTGAACGTCGCCGTCGTGCCGACCGCGGTGGCCTTCCAGCCCTTGCTGTCGTCGTCGAGCTCGGCGTACTCCGCGTGTCCGCCGCTGCAGCTCTGCAGTCCCTTCGGTCCCTCGACGCTCTGCGGTTCGTACTTGATCTGTCCACAGGCGACGACGCCTTCCGCGCACTGTTCCTGACGACTCGTGGGCAGCGTCACCCATCCGTGGGCGCTGGCCGTGCTCGCCGGGAGGCTGACGGCGAGTACCGGTGCGACCAGCGCACCGATCGCGAGAGCCGCCCGTCTTTTTGCGTCCATGTCATCTCACCTTCCTGCGGGAGTGTGTGATCACGTATTGGTCCGGTCCTGGTGCCGACTAGGTCTAGACCATAGCCTCACGCGCGGTCCGGTCAAGGGGCTCGCGGCGGCAAGTGCGTCCCCGCGCCGGACGTTCGAGCGTGGTCCAGTCCCCTGACGGGTGCCCTGTTCAGGCAGGGCGCGCCGGGTGGTCCAAATTGGTCTAGTCCCTTTTTGGTCCAGACCATTGACCCAGCCTCTGGCGAGCGCTATCCCAGTACTCGGCAACTCCCCGTTTCCTCAAGGGACATCGGCCACCGCCCTCCACACACCGGGACTGACATGAGACTCGTGCGTTCCTTCCGTGCAGCCCTCACCGCTGCCGTCACCATGGCGGCAGCGACGGGCCTCGCCCTCGCGGGAACCGGCACCGCCCAGGCCGCGACGCCCCTGCCGAACCACGTCTTCGCCCCCTACTTCGAGGCCTGGACCGGCGAGAGCCCCGCCGCCCTGTCCGCCCAGTCGGGCGCCAAGCACCTGACCATGGCGTTCCTTCAGACCGCCTCCAAGGGCTCCTGCACGCCGTACTGGAACGGCGACACGAGCATGCCGATCGCCGCCTCGACGTTCGGCACCGACATCAAGACGATCCAGAGCAACGGCGGTGACGTCATCCCCTCGTTCGGGGGTTACACGGCCGACACCACCGGTACCGAGATCGCCGACAGCTGCACCGACGTGCAGCAGATCGCCGCCGCCTACGAGAAGGTCATCACCACCTACGACATCTCGCGGCTCGACATGGACATCGAGGTCGACTCGCTCGACAACACCGCCGCCATCGACCGCCGCAACAAGGCCATCAAGCTGGTCCAGGACTGGGCCGCGGCCAACGGGCGCAAGGTGGAGATCTCCTACACCCTCCCGACCACCACGCACGGCCTCGGGGACACCGGTGAGGCGCTGCTGCGCAACGCGGTCGCCAACGGCACCCGGGTCGACGTCGTGAACCTCATGACGTTCGACTACTACGACAACCAGGCCCACGACATGGCGAAGGACACCCAGACCGCCGCCCAGGGCCTGTACGACCTGCTCGCGCAGCTGTACCCGGGCAAGAGCGCGGCCCAGTTGTGGAACATGGTCGGCGTCACGGAGATGCCGGGCGTCGACGACTTCGGCAAGGCGGAGACCTTCACCCTGGCCAACGCCCGGACCGTGTACGACTGGGCGGTCGCCAAGGGCATCAACACCCTGTCCTTCTGGGCGCTGCAGCGGGACAACGGCAGCTGCGCGGGCGGGGCGGCGGCGGACAACTGCTCCGGCATCCAGCAGAACACATGGGACTTCACGCACATCTTCGCGCCGTTCACCGGTGGCGGCACCACCACGCCGTCGAACGACTTCTCCGTCGCGCTCAGCCCAACTTCCGGCTCCGTGACGGCCGGCCAGACCGCCACGGCCACCGTGAAGACGGCCGTGACAGCGGGGGACGCCCAGACCGTGAAGCTCAGCGTCAGCGGGGCCCCGGCGGGCGTCACCGCCTCCCTCAGCCCGACATCCGTCACCGCGGGAGGCACCTCCACCCTCACCCTGGCCACCACCTCCGCCGCGGCCTCCGGCACCTACACCGTCACCGTGACCGGCGCGGGCACCTCGGGCAGCCACTCGGCCACCTACTCCCTGACCGTCACCGGCGGCTCGGGCAACCAGTGCACCGCCGCACCGTGGGCCAAGGACAAGGTCTACACCGGCGGCCAGCAGGTCTCGTACAAGGGTAACACCTGGAAGGCCAAGTGGTGGACGACGGGCGAGGAGCCCGGCACCACCGGTGAGTGGGGCGTCTGGCAGGACCTCGGCGCCTGCTGAACCGCCGCCGCCACACCAGCCCGGGGGCCGCACCTCAACATGCGGCCCCTTCATGGGCGTTGCCGGGGTCTCGGCGGCGGGCATTCGGGCCTCGTATGAGGGCTGTGTCGAGAGCTGAGCCGGAGTGAGAGATCCTGACGAAGGCGTTGGACGTGGCGGTGCGTGATGAGGCAGGTGGCGAGGCCGAGGAAGGCTTGCGCGTCGGTCCGTCCCCTGGGCCGGCCCATCACGCCGGCCACGGCCGGACCTTGTCCAGCAAGGGCAGCAACTGGGTGACGTCGTTGCGGTGGCCGCCGGTCGGCGACACCGCGAGCGGGATGCCCTGGACGTCGGTGATGACGTGGTGCTTGTTGCCCGGCCGTGCACAGGCCGACCGGGCTGAGGCCGCTTTCGGGCCCTGCCGGGCTGCCCGCACGTGGGAGTCGGTCACCGCTCGCGACCAGTCGAGCTTCGGTAGTCCCACTGGATCCCGGGGTGCAGAACGAACAGGATCCCGGGCGTGCCTGCCGGCCCGGCACCCGAGGCCGGCCCGCCACCGGCTTCGGGCCTGGCTCGGCCGGCAACGGCTCCATCAACGATCACAGTTCATCTGCGACGATCCACGGCCACGGCTGGTGCCTGCCCACGGCTACACCAACGACAACCGAACCGACAGTCAGTCAGCAACGGACTGGGATGCGCACGAGGGGCGTGTCCGGGGGAGGCCGTGCAGGTAGGCATTGGCGAAGAAGAGGTACTCATTGCCCTAGCCAGGCCGTGAAGGGTCTGTGCCACCAGTCCATACCCCGTCCAGGATGAGCAGGCGTTCCGTGGGTACCGCTCGTGCGGCCTCGCGTTGGTTGTTGGTAGTGGGCAAGGAGGTCGAACTCGGCCGAGGCGGCGGCGAAGTCGTCCCGCTGCCGCCACTCGCGTTCGGCGCCGGCGGAAGCGAGAGCACGCATGGTCTCGAAGTCGAGCAGGCCGCGGGGCCGGCGTCACACCAGCGGGGGTTCCAGAGGCGGACCTCACCGCGGGCGGTGAACGGTTCCCGGACCAGGCGTGGATCGTGTCCATGCCCAGGCAGCACGGCCAAATCCGTGCTCGGCCCGCCAAGCCACCAGTAGTCCCATTCCCCCTGGTAGGGCTCTTCGTTCCTGTTCATGTCGAACGGTGCGATGGCTGCCGCTATGGAAGCGCGCAGATCCAAGCCGGCTTCGGACGGCAGACAGACGGCGACGAGCTCGTTCGACCCGGATCGCCCCTGCTCTGTGGCTGGAGGGCAGTCATGGTGTCACGCTCCTGCGCGGATGCCGGTGCGGGGGTTGGAGGGCATGATCCCGGCGTGGCTGGTGTGATCACGGGGTCGGAGCCCTCTTGGATACTGCCGTTTACCGGGCTGAGTCGCTCCGGTTCGTGAGCTGGTGACCGTACTGCGGCGTGACGAAGTCGGCACTGCCCGCCGAGGCCGGCCACAACGTGACGCTCCGCCGGCTCGCTCCGCTGTTCGGTACCTCCAAGTCGGCTGCGGGCCGTGTCATCAACCACTTCGGCCCAAGTGTCAGACGGGCTGCGACGCACGCGGTTGCGCAACGGCCGCGACCTTGCGGGTCTCGCGCATGATCAGCAGGCCGTTGACCACCATCAGTGTCGCGGTCAGGCAGTGGACGCCGAGTGCGGCGGCCACGGACCAGTGGCGGGCCGGCACCGTGGCCATGTCGCCGTACGCGGCGAGGGATTCCACCAGCAGCACCCAGCCCAGCGCCCGGCGGTGCCCCGTCACCAGCAGGGTGCCCAGGACCGTGGCCAGGACGACGTCGTGGATTCCCTTGATGACCAGGAAACGGTGCGGTGAGATTGGTGTAGTTGCGTAGGTCGCGTGGGGCCCGATCAGCCGGGCGGACGGGGCTCATCGGGGGGCGGATCTCGCCGGGGCCGTGGTGGGGTTGTTCGACCGGCAACCGCATCCCGGATGTCCGCCTTCGGTGGGCAGTCGTCCCCGTGGAGCGGGGGTCGTGCGCCATCCGCACGGCGTCGGCCCCACGGGTCAGAGAACCGAGGCCCTCTCCCGCTCACCCCGACGGGGCGGAAGACGTCGATGCACGGGGCGAATCAGTGCACGCCCGGGGCAACGGCGGTGTCAGGTGAGGGCGGTGACCAGCAGGGTGAAGCCGGCGATGATGACGGCGACGCGGACGTAGTGGTAGCGGCCCCAGCGGTGCAGTTGCCGCTTCCAGTCGGCGGGCCGGTCGTCGGGGGTCCAGGTCTTGTTCCGGTTGTTGATCGGGACGAGCAGCAGCATCGACATGACCACGCTGACGATCAACAGGCCCGCGGCGGTGACGACGAGTCCGGCGCCGGGGTGGTGCCACCCGGCGACAGCCCAGATCGCGCAGAGGACGAGCGAGCCTATGTACCAGAACGGCATAAGGGCGCCGAGCATCCGGCCGCCGTGGGCGTGGCCGAGCTGGCCGCTGTCCTCGGGAAGCGCGTCCAGGATCCGGTTCATGATGAAGGCGACGGAGAATTCCACCCCCACCATCAGGCCGACGATGACGGTGGTCACAACTTCGAGTGTGTCGAGCATGACGATCCCTCCGGTGAGCTAGCAACGCTAGGCAGGGAGGCAACGCTAGTACTGCTGTCGCTCGATTGTCTAGCAATGCTAGAATCGACGTCATGTCGGTACAGGAACGCAAACAGCGCGAACGGGCGGCCCGCGAACGTCTCATCGTGGCGGCGGCCCGCGAACTCGCTGAGCAGCAAGGGTGGGACGCGGTCACCACCCGCCGGCTGGCCGAGCACATCGAGTACAGTCAGCCCGTCCTCTACAGCCACTTCCGCGGCAAGCGCGAGATCATCGGTGCCGTCGCCCTGGAGGGCGCCGCCGAGCTGGCCACGACGGTGCGTGCCGCGACCGCCGACGTGGACGACCCGCGTGAAAGGGTCGCCGCCCTCGCCCGCGCCTACCTCGACTTCGCCGAGCGCAACCCGGCGGTGTACGACGCCATCTTCCAGCTCGACGGCGGCCTGGCGTACGCGCAGGAGGACACCCCGGAGCCACTCAAGGACGCCTTCGCCGCGCTGATGGAGAGCCTGAGCGAGGTCGCCGGGAACGGCATCGACCCGGGGCTGTTCACCGAGGTGTTCTGGGCCTCCCTGCACGGGGTCGCCACCCTGACCCGCGCGCGCCGTCTGCTCCCCGAGTACGCAGAGTCGAGGGTGGATCTGCTGGTGGACCGGCTCGCCGTGGTCTGACCCGACACCCCGACCGACAGGCGGTCGAGGCCTCCGGGCCCCGCGCTGCCCGCCTGCGGCAACGCTTCGCGTCACGGGCGTCCACACGGCGCGACCCCGGGTCGTGGCGCCCGTGCGTGCGTGGGCGGCGAGTTGCATGCTGTCCGGCACGTGGGGGCTTCACGGTGGATCAGGTCGGATGAGTTGTGGGAGCGGATCGAGCAGCGGCTGCCGAGCCGGGAGCGCAGGTTGCGGTGCCTGGGCCCGTAAACGGTTGCCAAGCCGGCAGGCGCAGGGCCGGGTTGTGGGCGTGTTGCACACGGACATCCAGTGGGGGGCCGGGCCGGGCCGGGCGGGATGGTCCGGGCGGGCGTCCATCGGTGGATCATCGATCATCGACCCAACCTGCGTCCGGCTCACGGCTTCCGCGGTTGCGCGGTGCGCCCGGGAACCACGAGCAGACATCCACGACGCGTTCCTCCAACCCGCCTGCTGCCTCGCGACATCCTCGTCGTGGAGGCCGCTGAGGGCCGCGTGCCCCGCCTCGCCCCGCCCGAGCCGCAGGTGTGGCGCAGCCCGCCACGAGCGCCTGGCGGCCGACGGCCCCGGACCAGGTGGACGCGGACGCGGAGGCCATCGCCATCCTGGAGGCGGCCGTCGCCCGGCAACGGCAGATCTACGACAGGACGGGCGGCGGACCTCGCGGCCGCCCTGCTGTGCTCGGTCCTGGCGTCCGGGACGCCAGGACGGCGCCCCGCCCCTACCGCCGTTGGCCTCGGCGGCCCGGCCCGCCGTAGGTCTGCCGCGGCCCGGCCCGCTGTGGGCCTGCCGGCGGTGAGGGCCGCGCGGAGTACGCAGGCGCCGGTGAAGGTCCGCACCATCGCCTGCCGCACATCGTCACAGAGCGGGAGGGGTGTCCAGCAGAGGGACATCTCGCCGTACGCAAGAAGGCCCGCTTCGCCTGGGCCGGCCCGCCGCCTGGCGTGCTTCGATCAGATGCGCCAGGACCGCAGGGCCTCGGCGATGGCGTAGACGTTCAGTCGGGTGTCCCGGACCTTTCTGACGAGGTCGGACAGAGCGCCGTACGGGGGATCGATGCCTTCCCCGGACTGATCCATGTATTGAGCGGCCACGAAGGCGGCGAAGAGGCTGTTGCGGTGGGGGAGTGGCTCCAGGCGCACGATCGTGTGCAGAAGCGCGGCCGCGCGCCAGGCCGCATCCGGGTCGGAGGCCTCAAGCGTCGGCATCCGGGTCTTGTGCCGGGCGACAGCCGCCACCAGCGCGGAGTAGTCCGTCACGGTCACGTCTTCGTGCCCGAGGGCGGCCTCCTGGACGTCGAGGAGCCAGGAGACGTCGATGTGGACGACCATCAGGCTGCCGTAACCCCGTCGCCGCGCTGAGAGGGCGCGACCTCTTCGGGAAACGCCTCGTCGAACTCCTCGCGCAGTCTGTCGGCCCAGGCGGTGGCGCCGGCGACGAAGCGCTTGCGGTGCATCTCGCGTACGCCGAGGTCGTGCAGGTACTGCTTGAGGCTCTTGCCCTCGGCGGCGGCGGCGGCCCGGACGCCTTCCATCTCCTCATCGGAAAAGGACACGTTCAGTGATGGCATGAGCCGATGGTACCTACTTGGTACCGCGCTCCTCAAGGCAGGTGAGTGTGACCGGGGCAGCCAGACGCCACCGGCGTCTGGATACGACGGAGGAAGCATCGGGGACGCGGCAGCCGGGCATCGAGGTGAGGCGACGCCCTTCCAGCGCAGCGGACGGGGCGGGCCGGCGTACGAGCAAGGCAGGCGTTGGGCGAGCAGGAGCAGGAGCAGGAGCAGGAGCAGGAGCAGGGCGACGCCGCCGGACCGGACGGCGCGACCGCCGCTTTCCGCTGTGTGGGCCCGAAGGGTCCGGGCCTACAACTCTCCGCCCGAGCCACGCCTGCCTCCGCCGCCCGGCGCCGTTGTCCTGCGGGCGCGCCGCGGGATGCGGAGGCTCCGCATACCGCACACTGGCGCGGCATCGGACGCAACGGATGGTGGCGTCACCGAGGGCGGTCGCGAAAGCCGTGGTGTGCGTGCGGTGCGCCTCCGGCATCGCGGCCCGCACCTCGAAACGCCACAGTCAGGGGACCAGTTTGATCGAGTTGTACGGCGTGAGCGATCCGTGGAACGCCTGGCCGGCGGGAATGGTGACGGTGCAGTTGGTGCCGTTGTAGCCCAGGCAGAGCAGCGCGCGGGCTCCGCCGGTCTGGTTGTTCCACACGGTGTGATCGTCGAACTCGTTCACGAAGTTGTACGAGCCGTAGTAGTAGTACCGATGTTCGGGTGCCATGCCGACTGGAATCAAAGCGGCATAGACACAGACGTTGCCGGCTGCGCAACTGTCGGGCGACGGCCCGGGGTTCGGGTCGATCCACATGGCTGCCGCAGGAGACGCGGCCAGCATCGAAGCGGCCAGAGCGGCTCCGACGGCCACCGCGGCAGCGGAAGCCCGCACTTTCAGGCGCCCTGGCAGGTTGGCCAGTCTCATTCTCTTCCCCCGTGTTTCGAGATATACGTGAAGCCGAACCTAGGGCTGGCCGGTCGGGGACTCAACACACATTCCAGCCACCTCGATCGCGTGCGTTCCCCGCAGTGCGCTGTTGTGGGCGTGCTCCCCGGCACTCGGGGGTTCCACAGAGAAGGGGGATCCGTCGTGAATCTCAATTCCCCTATCTGCACGCCCCTCGTGGCGGCACGGCCTGGCCGCTGTCACGGCGGTGGCGTCGTCGCATCGGCCTTCGCGCCTGCCATGGCCTCCGTCGCCAGCGAGAACGGCAGCACTTCCCACATCGCGGGGGAGGCGAAGGCCGCGGCGACCGTCTCGCTGGTCCACGGCGTGGCCGGCCGATACCTTCGCCACCGCGGACGGCGCTCTGTGGGATTGCAACGCCGGGGCGAACCAGCGGTGGACGACCTCCGGGTCGGGAACCTTCTACGTCTCTGGGCTCCGTGGGGAGACGGCCAGGGGGGCCTGCCGTACGGCGAGCCGGGACCGCCCTGCGGGCACAGCGCGGGTGCCTGCGGCGCGTTCACCGTCTTCGGTCGGCAACTCTGCCCACGGCGGAACCGCATGCCGGGCCGCAGAGTGCCCCCGCTTTCTGGTCACCACCCCGGGAATCCCTCTCGGAACGACCACCTCATCTGACGGCGGTCCGTCTTGACGCCTTGGTGTCACCGGAGAGGCCATACGATCGCGGCGGTCAATCAAGTTCGGGCACAAGGAACCGCGTAAGGCGTGCACAAGGCTTCGTCGGCCTCGGTCCCGGGTCCAGCGCAGACTTGCGGTGATCACACCAGACGCGTCACCGCCGTTACGGCCGGCAAGGGGACGCCCCGTCCTTGGCAGGTAAGCCGGTGCTGGTTCGGCTGATCGTTGGCCGATGCTTCGTGGACAGACCGACGTGCCTGAGATGAAGGTGCCTCGATGGTGACTCGGGAGTCACAGCTCCACAGCGATTCCCCACACCAGCGCGGCAGCGCTCACGAAGGGCGCCAACAGCATGACGAAGAAGGCTGAGCTGGAGAGTTGGGCCGGATCACCTTGCCCCGCCTTCCGCCACTGCCCGTTGCTCCAGGCCACGGCCACGAAGAGGAGGATCACCAGCCAGTAGGGGCCACCGTGCCGAAACAGCTGTACGGCGCCGGCTGCGAGGCAGAGGAACGAGAAGCCGGCGATGTAGACGGGCTTGATGCCGTAAAGCGTCACTGTCGCACCCCTTTTGTTCTTCGTTGGTGTGGGTCGCTCTGAAGCGGGTCCGCTCAGGAGCCGCCGTAACCTGCCGACTTGTCTTCGGGATGCTCCGTGGCGTACAGAGAGGGCCCCAGGCGCTGCGCCAGTGTGTCGCCGAAGATCCGCGTCTTGGTCACACTGCCGTCGTCGGCCACCGTCAGCGCCGCGTAGAAGGCCATGTCGATCCAATCGCCGGGATGGTGGTGCAAGAGCTCTACGGAGTCGCTCGGATATTCCGTTCGCAGCCGGATGAACGCCTCTTCGTACCTCCAGGCGCCGGGGCCGCTGATCACCGCCGTCAGTCGGCCGGGCTCCCACTTCCAGACCCGGATGCGCGCACTACCCAGCACGTCAAAGCCCTCCCACGGGTCATCATCGCGGATCAGCTCTGGAAAGCTGCCATAGCCGGTCACTGGACTCCCCTCTTTCCCTACGCGACGACATGCCGCTCCACCATGCCAGGCGAGCGCAGCCGGGGGCGACCTCCAGGGGCCGCCGAGCATGGCGAGAGGCGCACTGCCGAACCGACGACCGGGCAGGCAGGCGATGCAGACCGGCAGGGCATCCGTCGTGCCTCTTGGGTCATCCAGCCGCCGCTGCCGTCCAGGTACCATCCCGGCGCGCACTCCACGTGACGGGCGCTCTCCGCGAACTTCTCGTTGGTCGTGTGCAGGGTGGACCTGAGCTGGTCGTACCAGGATCCGGGGCTGTCGTCGGCTTCCCCGCACCCGACGGGGACCGGCAGTGAGTGGGGATCCGCCCGTCGAACAGGGTGCTAGGGGGTGCCCGGTGGGTCCGGTGACTTGGCTATGTGAATGTCGCTCCCTCCCTTGAGGGACGGGGCGATTCATCTGACGCGGAGTGGACTCGGCTGAGCCCGCACCTGCCACAGAATGTTGGGCGGGGTGGACGGTGGAAGAGCCACCGTAGGGTGATCAACGGTCCTCAAGAGCCTCCGGGCCGTGGCGAGCTGCTTCGACAAGCGCGCCTGCGTTTTCCACG
This sequence comes from Streptomyces sp. NPDC107654, assembly GCF_055639035.1. Taxonomy (NCBI): domain Bacteria; kingdom Bacillati; phylum Actinomycetota; class Actinomycetes; order Kitasatosporales; family Streptomycetaceae; genus Streptomyces; species Streptomyces sp. NPDC107654. The sequence goes on along the minus strand of NZ_JBVKBI010000033.1, from coordinate 2,043 downwards.
GCACCGTCACCGTTTCCGCTGTACGCCTCTGAATCCGCTCATGACTCGTCGGATGGATCCTCGGACTGCTCGTCGGTCCACGGTCCGACCCAGGATTCGTCCCGCAGCTGCCGTGCCTCCATGCAATCGTGGGTGAGGTGCCCCTCAACCCATGCCTGGATCCACTGGGGGAAGGTCAGGTCAAGTTTGTAACGGTCGCCTTCTTCCCACCACCACATCTGGCCCTCGGGATGGCGGCAGTCGAGCAACGCCCACATCGCACAGCCGAAGTCACAGAGGAACAGCACGCCTGGCGGTAAGGCGGGCGGATCGTCCACGGCCGGCTCGGCATTCAGGCAACTGAGATAGCCGTTGACCATGCCCAGCTCCTCATCGTGCAGGGGTGAGAGGCCGAGGAACGGGCCGATGCCGCCGTCAGCGATCTCCAGGTAGAGACGACGGACCAGCGGCGGTAGCCGAAAACCGATTGCGCGCTCGGCATCCTCGACCCTGTCCAGCGAAGCGCGTTTAGGTGTCGCCAGAGTCGATGCGAAATCAGTGGGCCGTCCCGCCTCCACACGGGCGCGGACGGCCTCGAACAGTTCGTCGTCAGTCACTGAGCGATCTTCGTACGTCCCTAGGGTCGTCGGCCAGAGCACGACTAGGGACATCCCGAGGGCCTGGGGCGGCCGGCACCGCTTCGGTGCCGATGGGAGCGCCAAGGCCCACGACCACCATAAGATCCGCCGGACAGGCCCTAGCCGCATCGGAGCCCGCACAGCCCCCGTGCCCATGCCGCCGTACTCGCGGATGACGGGGTGTTGGTGGGCGGCTCGCTCGTCGACCGCATCCAAGCGTCCAGTGGATGATCTCCCGCGCCCGGTCGCCCGGTCGCCCTCTCCCGGCGTTCGAGCCCCGAGTCGGCCGGCCGCCGGTGTTCAGCGGCTGGGCAGTCCGGCCGCGAGTTCCTCCTCGGCCAGGGCTTCGAGATGCTTCGAGCGTACGGTCCTCGACGCCTCCGGCGGGTGCACCTGGACCGGCTCGCCGTACGCGTCGAGTCGGAAGTCGACCGGCTCGGGCGCGAAAGTCGGCATGTCCACGGCAATCTTGCGTGGATAGGGCTTGCCGTCGGTCTTGACGTACGCGGTCACCGAGTTGCCCTTCTCGCCCTGGCGCAGTGGGAGGAGCCGCTCGCCGTTCTCGCTGACCTCGGCCTCCCTCGCCGCACGCTGCCCCGGCTGTGACAGCTGCTCGGCGATGGTGTGCACGGCGGTAAGGGCGCACAGGTCGACCATGCTCTTGCGGATCCTGCCGTCCTGGCTCAGCTCAAGCCACTTCCCTCGCAGCCCTTTGGACAGCTCGGTCTGCCGCGTGCTGATCGCACGGGACGGGTCCAGGATGTCGTCGCTCCATCGCATCCAGGTACGACCGCCGCGCTCGACGGCTACCCGGAAGAACCCGTTCTGGGCATTGGCAAGGCAGTTCTTCCGTCGGTCGGTGGCGACCTCCACGGTGCTGCCCATCGCCACCGCGGCCCCGGCCGTGACCCGCACCGACGGCGCCTCCTCCAAGAGTTGGAAGGACTGCGACAGCAGGGCACCGTCCGTGCTCTGCGGGTCCGTGCCCGCGCCGTCGCCCCCCTCGCTCTCGCAAGCGGTCAGCGCCAGGGCCACTCCCACCGCGCCCAGCACCGCCGGCCATCCTGTCTTGCTTGATCCCACAGTCCCGTCCTGTTCGCGCCACATCATGTGCAACCGTGAGCATAGAGGACGTTTGACCTGCGCGTACGCCGGGAATCTTCCGGCTCCCGACTCCCGACTATCGCTATCGCCCGGCCGCGGCCGCCGCGACCTTCAGCGGGGATCGCCAGGTCGGGACGGGGATGGGCGGTGGGCTGGCTGATCGTGACGACCTCTCCGGTGGCGGCCAGAGAGTAGGCGGTCAGGTAATCGCCGTGCAGCATCTCGGGGTTGAGGCCCGCCGCGCGCAGGGCCCGGCACAGGCCGTCCCACTCGCCGTCTACCGTGGAGTCCACCATCCAGCGGTCGCCGGCCAGATCGGCGA
>NZ_JBVKBI010000032.1:0-77664 GCF_055639035.1 Streptomyces sp. NPDC107654 | reverse complement strand
CGGGTGAAGAGGTTGGCCGCGGCGATGGACATGATGGCGGCCGGGACGAGGGCGCCGATGCCGATGGCGGCGAAGGCGACGCCCGCGAACCAGTCGGGGAACATGTCCTCGAACAGCTGCGGGATGGCGAGCTGCCCGTTGGTGACCTTCACCCCGGCCGCGATCGCCATGAAGCCCAGCAGCGCCAGCAGCCCCAGCATCAGGGAGTACAGCGGCAGGATCGTGGTGTTGCGGCGGATCACCTCACGGCTCCTGGACGACAGGGTCGCGGTGATCGAGTGCGGGTACATGAACAGCGCGAGCGCGGAGCCGAGTGCCAGGGTGGCGTACGTCCACTGCTTCGCGTCCCCCGGCGCCAGCGCGCCGCGTGGTTCCCCGGTGGCCTTGTTCACCTGGCTGAACGCGTGGCCCGCCTTGGCGAAGATGTCGTCGAACCCGCCCAGCTTGATCGGGATGTAGATGATCGCCACCGCGATGACGATGTAGATCAGGGCGTCCTTGACGAACGCGATCAGCGCGGGAGCGCGCAGACCGGACGAGTACGTGTACGCCGCCAGCACACCGAAGGCGATCAGCAGCGGCAGGTCCTTCACGAACCAGTTGGTGTTCTCGCCACCGCCGACGCCCATCACGTCCAGCACCGCCTGGATGCCGACGAGCTGGAGCGCGATGTACGGCATCGTCGCCAGGATGCCGGTCACCGCCACCGCCAGTGACAGCCCCTTCGAGCCGAACCGGCCGCGCACGAAGTCGGAGGTGGTGACGTACCCGTGCCGGTGCGAGACCGACCACAGGCGGGGCAGGAAGGTGAAGATCAGCGGGTACACCAGGATCGTGTACGGCACCGCGAAGAAGCCGGACGCGCCCGCCGCGTAGATCGCCGCCGGCACGGCGACGAAGGTGTATGCCGTGTACAGGTCACCGCCGAGCAGGAACCAGGTGACCCAGGTGCCGAACGACCGGCCGCCCAGCCCCCATTCGTCCAGCGAGTGCTCGTTCTCGGCCCTGCGCCAGCGCGCGGCCAGGAAGCCCATGACCGTGACGGCCAGGAAGAAGAAGATGAAGACGCCGAGCGCGACGCCGTTGACGCCGTCCTTCACTTCGCCGCACCCCCGTCCGCGCCGCCGCGGGCGCGCTGGTCACGCTTCCAGAGCTTGTACGCCAGCATGGTGAGCGCGGTGGAGATCAGCACCCAGAGCATCTGGTACCAGTAGAAGAACGGGATCCCGATGAACGCGGGGTCCGTCTTGGCGTACGAGCCGACCCACAGCATCGCCACGAAGGGCGCGACGAGACACACGGCGATGACCACCCGGGCCGGTGTCACCACCGGTGGTCTCACTTCAGGCGTTTCGGACATGCCACGGCTCCGTCCCCTCGCTGATCACCTGCAATGCGCAGGCAATCTAGGTGACGGCATCGTGACAGTGGAAGACCTCGTCCGCATATCGGTATATCGATTCAGCGAACGCGGCCGGCCCACGGTCCCGTCGGCCCCCTCGCCCCGCTACTCCGCGGGCCGCTTCAGCCGGGCCACGAACTTGTACCGGTCCCCCCGGTACACCGAGCGCACCCACTCCACCGGCTTGCCCTCGCGGTCCAGCGAGTGGCGGGAGAGCATCAGCATCGGCAGGCCCACGTCGGTGCCGAGCAGGGCCGCCTCGCGCGGGGTCGCCAGGGAGGTCTCGATGGTCTCCTCGGCCTCGGCGAGGTGGACGTCGTAGACCTCGGCGAGCGCGGTGTACAGGGAGGTGTACTTCACCAGCGAGCGCCTGAGGGCCGGGAAGCGCTTGGCCGACAGATGGGTGGTCTCGATCGCCATCGGCTCGCCGTTGGCCATGCGCAGCCGCTCGATGCGCAGCACGCGTCCGCCGGCGGTGATGTCGAGCAGCTCGGCGAGCCGGTCGTCCGCGGTGATGTACCCGATGTCCAGCAGCTGTGAGGTCGGCTCCAGGCCCTGGGCGCGCATGTCCTCGGTGTAGGAGGTGAGCTGCAGGGCCTGGGAGACCTTGGGCTTGGCCACGAAGGTGCCCTTGCCCTGGATGCGTTCCAGCCGGCCCTCCACCACCAGCTCCTGCAGCGCCTGGCGCACCGTGGTGCGGGAGGTGTCGAACTCGGCGGCCAGCGTGCGCTCGGGCGGGACCGGCGTGCCCGGCGCCTGGGTCTCCGTCATGTCGAGCAGGTGCTTCTTCAGGCGGTAGTACTTGGGCACGCGGGCGGTACGGGTGGTGCCGGCCTCGTTCTCCGCACTGCTGACGTCGGTGCTCATGCTCTGCCTTCCCGGCTCCGGTGCCGAAAGCGACCGACATCCCAATCGGTCACGGCTCACATCGTGGCACGGGTTGTCGTGTCAGCACTCCACCCGCACGCTCCGTGACCCCTCTATATACCGTTGCTCCCGTGGTTGGTCTAGGCCAACAGGGGAAGCGAGGCGGTGGAGCAGGCGAGGGGAATGGGGGGCCGGGTCCACCAGGGGCGGGCCCCCGGGATCAGATGCCCTGCCACTCCGGCTTGTTGGCGTAGGTGTGACGGAAGTAGTCGGCCAGCTTGAGCTTGGACGCGGCTGCCTCGTCCACGACCACCGTGGCGTGCGGGTGGAGCTGGAGCGCCGAGGCGGGGCAGACGGCGGCGACCGGACCCTCGACGGTCGCGGCGACCGCGTCCGCCTTGCCCTCGCCGGTGGCCAGCAGCACCAGGTGCCGCGCCTCCAGGATCGTCCCGATGCCCTGGGTGATCACGTGGTGCGGGACCTGCTCGATGTCGCCGCCGAAGAAGCGGGCGTTGTCGATCCGGGTCTGCTCGGTCAGCGTCTTGATCCGGGTGCGCGAGGCGAGCGAGGAGCACGGCTCGTTGAACCCGATGTGCCCGTCGGTCCCGATGCCGAGCAACTGCAGGTCCACCCCGCCGGCCTCGGCGAGCGCGCGGTCGTACGCCTCGCACGCCGCCTGGACGTCCTGGGCGGTGCCGTCCGGTCCCATGAACGCGTCCATGTCCGTCCCGAGCGGTTCCAGCACCTCGCGGCGCAGCACCGAGCGGTAGGACTCGGGGTGGTCCGCCGGCAGCCCCACGTACTCGTCGAGCTGCGCTATCCGCGCCCGCGAGGCGTCCACGGCGCCGGAGCGGACCTTGGCGGTCAGCGCCTGGTAGATGGGCAGCGGGGTGGAGCCGGTGGCCACGCCGAGCAGGGCGTCGGGCTTGCGTCGCAGCAGCTGGGCCATGGCCTCGGCGATCAGCTCGCCGCCCGCCGCGGCGTCCGGAACGATGACAACTTCCACGCTGGGCCTGCCTTCTGAGAGGGCTCTGTGCGTCTCTATGTGGTTTAGACCAATCTAACAGAATCCGGCGTGCGGGAGCGCGGAGAAGGAGGAGGTGAAGAGGGAGGCAGGGAGAAAGGGAGGAAGGGAGGAAGGGAGGGAAGGGGAGCAGGGCAGGGGGCGGCGGGCCGGGGGAGGCCCGCCGTGTCGGGAAGGGCGGGGGCTCAGGTGAGGGAGCCTCCCGTGGCGTCCAGCCAGTGACCGGTCACCCAGCGGCCGTCCTCCGAGACCAGGAAGGCGACCACGTCCGCGATGTCCGCCGGTGTGCCCACCCGGCCCAGCGCCGAGTAACCGGCGGCTTGCTGCCACGCCTCGTCGCTCGCCCGCAGCCAGGAGGCGTTGACGTCGGTGTCCACGATGCCGGGTGCCACCGAGTTCACCGTGATCCCGCGGGGGCCGAGAACCTTGGACAGGTCCCGGGTGAAGACGTCCAGGGCGGCCTTCGTCATCGAGTACGCCATCAGGTCGGGCATCGCCGCGGCGCGGGAGAGGCCCGACGATATGGCGACCACCCGCCCGCCGTCCCGCAGCCGCTCCGCCCCGAGCCGGGTGAGGAAGAACGGGGCCTTCACGTTCACCGCGAAGAGCCGGTCGTACTCCCCCTCCTCGATCTCCGGGAACGCGCGGGAGGTGCCGATGCCCGCGTTGTGCACGAGGATGTCCAGCCCGTCCGCCTGCCGGTCGAACTCCGCCCACAGTCGCTCCGCGTCCCCGGGGCGGCCCAGCTCCACTCCGACCGCGAAGGCCGAGCCGCCGGCCGCCTCGATCGCCGCGACCGTCTCCTTCGCGGCGCTCTCATTGCTCCCGTAGTGCACCGCCACTCGTGCCCCGTCGCGCCCGAGCCGCTCGGCGATCCCCCGTCCGATGCCCCGGCTCGCGCCCGTGACCAGTGCCGTCTTCCCCGTGAGCGCACCCATGTCCACCCCTCCGCATTTGTCTAGCGATCGATACAGAAAGACCGTACACCACCCCGCCGACAATTTTCTAGGGACCGCTATAAAATAATCCGCATGGCGACGCGTCAGGACACAGCAGCGAAGGGGCGGGGGCGGCCGCGCTCCTTCGACCGGGCCACGGCCCTGGAGAAGGCGCTCATGGCCTTCTGGGAGCACGGGTACGAGGCCACCTCGGTCTCCGACCTGACCCGGATCATGGGCATCGGCGCCCCCAGCCTGTACGCGGCCTTCGGGGACAAGCGCACCCTGTTCGACGAGGTCGTCCGCGTCTACGCCGGCACGCACGGAGCCTTCACCGACCGCGCCCTCGCCGAGGAGCCGACGGCGCGGGCGGGTGTCGCGCGCATGCTCCGCGAGGCCGCCGCCGAGTACACCGACCCCGCCCACCCGCACGGCTGCCTGATCGTCCACGCCGCCACCAACTGCACCACCCCGGAGGTCGATGCGCTGCTGTGCGGGCTGCGCAACGCCAACATCGCCCGGCTGGAAGCCCGGATCCAGGCCGACATCGCGGCCGGACTGCTGCCCGCCGGCACCGACGCATGCGCCCTCGCCCGGCATGCCGGTGCGATGATCCAGGGCATGTCGCAGCAGGCCCGCGACGGCGCGCGCCGGGAGGAACTGGAGGCGCTCGCGGAAATTGCCATGGCCATCTGGCCCCACGACTGACCCGGGCGGGCTAGGCTGCGTGGCATCGCGTGCCGGTGCCCTCGCGGCGGGACGCCTCCGCACCATGGACACGCCATAGTGGTCTAGTCCACAATCGAAGAAGAAGCCTCCGTCTTCCCCGCACAGGAAGGCGGACAGAGGAACCGGCGCTCTCTGCCCTGACTGCTCCGGCTCCTCGACTTCGGCCGACCGGGACCGCACACCCCGCGGCCGATGATGCTCCGGGCTGCGGTGCCGGGAGGGTTGAGGGTCCCTTCCAGGCGCCGCGGCCCGCGGGTGTTTTTCCGGCCATCCACGAGGCCCCGGTACGCTCGCACACGTGCCCTCCATGAACGAACTCGTACGCCAGCACACCGCCCTCGACGACTCCGATCTCGAGTGGCTCCACCTGCTGGTCTCGGAGTGGCAGCTGCTCTCCGACCTCTCCTTCGCCGACCTGGTGCTGTGGGTGCCCACCCGGGACGGCACCCGGTACGTCTCGGTCGCCCAGATGCGGCCGAACACCGGCCCCACCTCCTACCAGGACGACATGGTCGGCCACCTGGTCCCGCGCGGCCGGCGGCCCATGCTGGACGCCGCCCTGGACGAGGGCCGGATCGTGCGCGAGGGCGACCCGGAGTGGCGCGAGGAGGTCCCCGTACGGGTCGAGTCCATCCCCGTGCGCCGTGAGGGCCGCGTCCTCGGTGTGATCGCCCGGAACACCAACCTGCTCACCGTGCGCACCCCGAGCCGGCTGGAGCTGACCTACCTCCAGAGCGCCTCCGACCTGGCGCAGATGATCGCGGCCGGCTCCTTCCCCTTCCCCGACCAGCAGGTCGACATGGACGCCTCCCCGCGCGTCGGCGACGGCCTGATCCGGCTGGACGCGGACGGCCTCGTCCAGTACGCCTCCCCGAACGCCCTCTCCGCCTACCACCGGCTCGGTCTCGCCGCCGACCTGGTCGGCCACCACCTGGGGCGGACCACGGCCGAACTCGCCCCGACCCGGGGTCCCGTGGACGAGGCGCTGGCCAAGGTGGCCAGCGGTTGGGCGCCGCGCGAGTTCGAGATCGAGGCACACGACGGCGTCATCCAGTTCCGGGCCATCCCGCTCAAGCCCAAGGGCACGCGCATCGGTTCGCTGGTGCTGCTCCGGGACGTCACGGAACTGCGGCGCCGCGAGCGCGAGTTGATCACCAAGGACGCCACCATCCGGGAGATCCACCACCGGGTGAAGAACAACCTCCAGACGGTCGCCGCACTGCTCCGGCTCCAGGCCCGTCGCATCGACTCCGAGCGCGGCCGGGAGGCGCTGGAGGAGGCGGTCCGCCGGGTCGGCTCCATCGCCATCGTCCACGAGACACTGTCCCAGAACCTGGACGAGCGGGTGGAGTTCGACGACATCGCCGACCGGGTGCTCGCCATGGTGGCCGAGATCTCGCCCGGCAAGGTGACCGGCCGGCGCAGCGGACGGTTCGGGATACTCGACGCCGAGGTCGCCACCCCGCTGTCCATGGTCCTCACCGAGATCCTGCAGAACGCGCTGGAGCACGGCTTCCGTGAGGGCGACACCGGCACGGTCGAGGTCTCGGCGGTGCGGGGCGGCACCACCAAGGAGGCCCGGCTGCTGGTCACCGTCCAGGACGACGGGGTCGGCCTGCCCGAGGGCTTCGACCCGCACCGCTCGGGCAACCTCGGTCTGCAGATCGTACGGACGTTGGTGGAGGGCGAGTTGGGCGGCTCGTTCGACATGCTGCCGGCGCCGGAGCGGGGGACCCGGGTGATCCTCGACATTCCGGTGCGGGCGCAGAAGTAGGCGACTCCCCATTCCCGGAAGTTCGCGCAAGCTCCCGGAAGTTCCCCGGGTAAGGGGGCGACTCCCTTTCGCCGGAGGGGGCTTGCGGCGGTGTCTCGGCGGTAGGGCGCCTGAGCACAGCAAAAAGCCCCGGACCGCCATTGGTCCGAGGCTCGTGCTCGTTGCTGCTCTGCTAAATCGCTAGCGGCATCGGGGGATACTGCGCGCTGCGGCTCGGGGGCGGGAGATGCGTACGTGCTGTGCGCGCCGCCAAGCTCAGGCTGTCAGCAGGGGTGGGTGTGTCAGGCGGAGGCCTGACGAGCCCGGTTGCGGGCGGCGCGGCGCTTCATGGCACGGCGCTCGTCCTCGCTGAGACCACCCCAGACGCCGGAGTCCTGGCCGGACTCAAGCGCCCACTGCAGACACTGCTCGATCACCGGGCAGCGACGGCAGACGGCCTTGGCTTCCTCGATCTGCAGCAGCGCAGGACCGGTGTTGCCGATGGGGAAGAAGAGCTCGGGGTCTTCCTCGCGGCAAACGGCGTTGTGACGCCAGTCCATGGCTGCTACCTCTCCTTGGTATTACGTGCAAGTTGCTTGTGAATGTGAACGCTTTCACGAATCCCTCAACAAGTGAAGGGCCGACTGCCGAGTCTTCACCCGGCGTGGTCCTGTGTTTGAAGAGGGGTTCCGGTGATCAGTGGAGGCCGGTGTTGCGGGCCGTCCCGATCGCCACGTAGAGACTCGCAAACCTCAGCGGCGGATACAACCCCTTCCGGAAAGTTTTTTTTGATTCCTCGGTGTCGACTAGGTCACAGCCGTACTTCCATGGGGTGGATCCTGGCCTAAACGTTCGAGTGAAAGGAGTTTCGCCCGTTCCGCTCACACAATCACACGCAGTGCACGGCGTACGCCTGTGAACGTCACGCTAGTGCGCAGCCCCAGGTGGTCACCGTCCATCTGGAGGGGCAGGGGCACCTTCGAATGCAAGGTGAACTGGTCCAGATCGTGCAGGGAGAGGGCGTGTCTGCCCTGCGGTCCCCGCTCGGGGGACGAAGTGAGCAACTGGGTGCCATACCGGGCAACCGCGGCAGTCGAGAGGCGGCTGAGACCGAGCACATCGATGCCGGTGTCGAACGAGGCCTTAGGCGACGTATACATGGGGCGATTGCCGAGATACGTCCACGGGGACGTGTTCGAGACTATGGCGACGACCAGATCCTCGACCGGGTCGGCGCCGGGCCGCTCCAGTGTGATCGTGCCGTGCCGGCGGTTCGGCTCGCCGAGGAACTGCCGGATCACCTGGCGGACGTAGAGCGCGTGCGTCGACCTCTTCCCGCGCTCGCGCTGCTGCTCGACCCGGCCCACCACACCGGCGTCGAACCCGAGCCCGGCATTGAAGGTGAACCAACGGGCCGGTACCGCCTCGTCCTCGGTGCCCGGCGGGCCGGAGGTCAGCCCCAGGCCGACGACCCGCTCGCTGCCTTCGCGCAGCGCGTCCAGCAGCGCGCCGGTGGCCTCGACGGGATCGTTGGGCAGACCCAGGGCGCGGGCGAAGACGTTCGTGGATCCGCCGGGGACGACGGCCAGACCGGGCAGGCGGTCGGGGGCGGGTCCGTCGTGCAGGAGGCCGTTGACGACCTCGTTCACCGTGCCGTCGCCGCCGAGGGCCACCACCAGGTCGATGTCGTCGCTCTCCGCCGCCTGCCGGCCGAGGTCACGGGCGTGGCCGCGGTATTCGGTGGTGACCGCCTCCAGCTTCATCTCGCTCGCCAGCGCGTGGATCAGCACGTCACGTCTGCGTGCGCTTGTGGTGGTAGCCGCCGGATTGACCACGAGAAGTGCACGCATGCATGGCAGCGTACCTACTGGGGGGTACCCGGCCCAGACCGAGGTAGGGATCCGGTAAGAGACCGGGGCGTGAGCCTGGACACTCGGGGGCGCGGGGCCCGCCCGGGCGCCGGAGGGGGAGGGCTACCCTGCTGGGGTGAGCAGTCAGCAGAACCCCGCCCCGGACACCGCCGAAGCCGCCGCAGCCGACCCGGCCGCCGGGCCGCGCCCGCGCCGGCTGACGTACGCGGCGGCGCTGGCCGGGCTGGAGGGCGCCGCCCTCCTGGCCGGCGGCCTGTGGGTGCTCGTCCTCGGACTCGCCGGAGAACCGGACGACCGGCAGCAGGCCGTGACCCTCGGCATCACCCTGGTCGCCCTCGCGCTGCTGCCGCTGCTCGCCGCGCGCGGTCTGCTGCTGCGACGCGGCTGGAGCCGGGGTCCCGCGGTGATCACGCAGGTCCTGGCCCTTCCGGTGGCCTACAACCTGCTCCACTCCGACGGTGTCGCCCTCCCGGTGGGCATCGTCGTGGCGGCGGTGGCCGTGACCGCGCTGGTGCTCCTCGTCACCGGCGAGACGACCCGGGCCCTCGGGATCAAGGGGCCGGGCCGGTCCGACTGACGCCCACAGGTCCGGGCCTGCTCCACACCGAGGAGCCGAGTCCGGGTCCTACTCCTCGACGAGGAGCTTCTCCCGCAGCTGGGCCAGCGTGCGGGCCAGCAGCCGGGAGACGTGCATCTGGGAGATGCCGACCTCCTGCGCGATCTGCGACTGGGTCATGTTCCCGAAGAAGCGCAGCAGCAGGATCCGCTTCTCGCGCGGCGGCAGGTCCTCCAGCAGCGGCTTGAGGGACTCGCGGTACTCCACGCCCTCCAGCGCCTCGTCCTCGGCGCCCAGCGTGTCGGCGACCGCCGGTGACTCGTCGTCCGTGTCGGGGACGTCCAGCGACAGCGTGGAGTACGCGTTGGCGGACTCCAGGCCCTCCAGGACCTCCTCCTCCGAGATGGCGAGCTTCTCGGCCAGCTCGTGCACGGTCGGGGACCGGCCGTGCAGCTGGGACAGCTCGGCCGTCGCGGTGGTCAGCGAGAGCCGCAGCTCCTGGAGCCGGCGCGGCACCCGGACCGCCCAGCCCTTGTCGCGGAAGTGCCGCTTGATCTCGCCGACGACGGTCGGGGTGGCGTACGTGGAGAACTCCACGCCGCGCTCGGGATCGAACCGGTCGACGGACTTGATCAGACCGATCGTGGCGACCTGCGTGAGGTCGTCCAGCGGCTCGCCGCGGTTGCGGAAGCGGCGGGCCAGGTGCTCCACGAGCGGCAGGTGCATGCGGACCAGCTGGTTGCGCAGCTCCGCGTACTCCGTGCTGCCCTCCGGCAGGGTGCGCAGCTCGATGAACATCGCCCGCGCCCCGCTGCGGTCCTGGGCGTCGTGCCGCACGGCCTGTACGGCGTCCGTGCCCGGCGCGTCGTCCTCGGCGTTTCGCTCGTGCTCGCTCATCGTCCCGCCCGTAGCCCTTCCCCGAGGCCTCGCCCCCGCGCGGACCCCGGTTCCGGCACCGCCGCGTGCCGGGGGCGGCGTGCCTTCCGCGGCATCGTCACCGCCGGCCCGCGCGGAGTCGTCCTCCGGGTGCGGCCTGGCCTGCTCGGGGATGCCGTCGATGCCGTCCGCCATGCGCCGGGAACCGTCCCGGGGGTCCGCCCCGGAGGTCTCGGCGCTGGTCGACCAGGGGGCACCCCCGTCCCCGGTCGGCAGCTCCCGTGTGCCGCGCTCTTCGTCCCGCACCGGCCCGTCCCCGTTCCTCACGCCGGCCCGGGGCCGGCGCCGCGCTGTTTGTAGAGGCTGATCGAGACCGTCTTGTCCTCGTCCACGGCGGACGAGACCTTGCCCGCGAGGGCCGACAGCACGGTCCAGGCGAAGGTGTCCCGCGAAGGGGCGTGGCCGTCCGTGGTCGGCGCCGACACCGTGACCTCCAGCGAGTCGTCCACGAGCCGGAAGACACAGCTGAGCACCGAGCCGGGCACGGCCTGCTGGAGCAGGATCGCGCAGGCCTCGTCCACGGCGATGCGCAGGTCCTCGATCTCGTCCAGGGTGAAGTCCAAGCGGGCCGCCAGACCGGCCGTGGCCGTCCGCAGCACCGACAGGTAGGCACCCGCAGCCGGAAGCCGGACTTCCACGAAGTCCTGGTTCGTCGCGGGCTCGCCTGCGATCTGGGACACCCTCACCTCCATGGTGGTACAAGCTTTACGGGGCCGAGGGTCGCCCCTCGGGGGTAACGCGTACGTGGTTCAAGCGGTGACGCTATCGCGCTCCGAACGTTGCTGTCCCCGGGACCCCAACCCCCTGGCGTCACTCACAGTAAAGCTGCGGATACGCTCCGTGTCTAGAGGGTTTGCGGGCCCAAAAGGGAAGAGCGCGCGCCGGGTTGACGTACCCAGACGTCGGACGCTCGAACCGTCGTGCGGCAGCCGCCGCATGCAGTGTCACACGAGAAGGCGGTCGGACGGGACGGTCTCGCCCACACGAGCGCGTTCGACCAGCTCACACGCGTACGGGTGGCACGCGCTCAGGCCGACGGTCACGCCGACACGGCTCACACGAGGACGTGGTCGACGAAACACCACCGCCAGTCCTCGCCGGGCTCGAAGGTCCGCATCACCGGGTGGCCGGACTTCTCGTGGTGCTCCGTCGCGTGCCGGCCCGGCGAGGAGTCGCAGCAGCCGACGTGACCGCAGGTGAGGCACAGCCGCAGCTGTACGGGGTGGGTGCCGTCCCGCAGGCACTCGGGACAGGTCGGTTCGAGGGGCTCCGGTTCCGGGTGCGGCAGCGCGGCGGCGTGCGTGCACTGTTTCATGATTGCCAGATTACGACGGGTGTGCGGGTGGCCGCGCGAAGACGAGGGTGGGCGAGGACCAATGGACGTGATGCCCCTGCTGTTGCTGGTGGCGGGCAGCGCCGCGGTGGCCGCGGCGGCGCGGCGCACCCCCGCGCCGGCGCCCCTGCTGCTGGTCGCGGTGGGCCTGGCGGTCTCGTACATCCCCGGAGTGCCGTCCTACACCCTCGATCCGCACATCGTCCTGCCCCTGCTGCTGCCCCCGCTGCTGTACACCTCGGCGAGCGACAGCTCCTACCTCGACCTGAGGGCGCAGCTGCGGCCGGTGGCGCTGCTCTCGGTGGGCTATGTGCTCTTCGCGACCGTCGTCGTCGGCTGGGCCGCCTATCTGCTCGTCCCCGGTCTGTCGCTGACCGCCGCGCTGGTGCTGGGCGCGGTGGTGGCCCCGCCGGACGCGGTGGCGGCGACGGCGGTCGCACGCCGGGTCGGCCTGCCCTCCCGGATCACCACGATCCTCCAGGGCGAGTCCCTGCTGAACGACGCCACGGCGATCACCGCGTACAAGGTCGCGCTCGGCGCCGCCGTCGGCGAGGGGGCCACCTGGGCCGGCGGCATCCGCGAGTTCGCGCTCGCCGCGGTCGGCGGTGTCGGCATCGGCCTCGTCCTCATGGCGCCCCTGCACTGGCTGCGCACGCACCTGACCGAGCCCCTGCTGCAGAACACGCTCTCGCTGCTGATCCCGTTCGTCGCCTACGGGGTCGCGGAGGCGGCGCACGCCTCCGGGGTGCTCGCGGTCGTGGTCGTCGCCCTGTACCTCGGCCACCGCGCGTGGGAGGTCGACTTCGCCACCCGGCTCCAGGAGGAGGCGGTGTGGAAGATGGTCGCCTTCGTGCTGGAGTCCGCGGTCTTCGCCCTGATCGGCCTCCAGCTGCCGATCGTCCTCAAGCGGCTCGGCGAGTACGAGGGCGCCGCCGCCACCTGGTACGCGCTCGCCGTCTTCGTGGTCGTGGTGGTGGCCCGGTTCGTCTGGGTCTACCCGGCCACCTTCCTGCCCCGGCTGCTGTCCGCGCGCATCAGGGAGCGCGAGCAGAACCCCACCTGGCGGGGCGCGATGGTCACCTCGTGGGCCGGTATGCGCGGTGTCGTCTCCCTGGCCATCGCCTTCGCGATCCCGTCGACCATGCCCGACGGCCCCCGCAACCTGATCCTCTTCCTGACCTTCACCACCGTCATCGGCACCCTCGTCGTCCAGGGCGTGACACTGCCGCCGCTGATCCGGCTGCTGCGGTTCCCCGGCCGTGACCGGCAGGCCGAGACGCTCGCCGAGGCCAACGCCCAGGCGCAGGCCTCGCGGGCCGCGGAGGCCCGGCTGGACGACCTCCTCTCCGACGAGCGCAACACCCTGCCGCCGCCGCTCGCCGACCGGCTGCGCATGGTGCTGGAGCGCCGCCGCAACGCCGTCTGGGAGCGGCTCGGCCAGGTCAACCCGGTCACCGGCGAGTCCGTGGACGACACCTACCGCCGGCTGTCCCGCGAGATGATCAGCGCCGAACGCGAGGTCTTCGTCAAGCTCCGCGACCTGCGCTACATCGACGACGAGATGCTGCGCGCGCTGCTCAGACGCCTGGACCTGGAGGAGGCGGCGGCCTTCAGGGAGGCCCACTAGCGGGTCGCGGGCGGCTGCCTGGGCCGCAGGGGGCGCCCGCCGGAGGGGCGGCGGGGCGCTTCCGGCGGCTGTGGGGCGGCTGCCGGGGCTACGGGGCGGCTTCCGGGGGCTCCGGGAAAGGTCGTCCCGTGACGACGGCGGCGATCGTCGTCCCGCGCGCGAAGGCGCCCTCCTCCGCCAGGGAGACGAGTCCGTACAGCAACTTGGCGACATAGAGACGCTCCACCGGCAGTCCGTGGCGCTGCTCGAAGTCCTGTGCGAACGCCTCCAGCGCCGGTGTCGTACGGGCGTAACCGCCGCAATGGAAGCGGTCGTCCAGGGACCAGGTGCCGCTGCGGGAACCGAAGGCACGTTCCTGCAGGTCCCGTACCGCGTCCTCCAGGAAACCGCCCCTCAGGACCGGTATGCCGAGCGCGCGCTGCCCGTCCGCCAGCCCGGCGGCGAGGCCGGCCAGGGTGCCGCCGGTGCCGCAGGCGACCGCGACGACCTCGGCGCGACCGCGCAGCTCCGCGCCGAGGTCACGGCAGCCGCGCACCGCCTCGGCGTTGCTGCCGCCCTCCGGGACGACGTACGCGCCCTCGGCGCCGGCCGCGCGCAGGATCGCGGCCAGG
This sequence comes from Streptomyces sp. NPDC107654, assembly GCF_055639035.1. Classification (NCBI taxonomy): domain Bacteria; kingdom Bacillati; phylum Actinomycetota; class Actinomycetes; order Kitasatosporales; family Streptomycetaceae; genus Streptomyces; species Streptomyces sp. NPDC107654. The sequence continues at coordinate 64,017 of NZ_JBVKBI010000032.1, read as the reverse complement.
ATCTCCGGCTCCGTCTTGCGGCGGTACGTCGACCGGTCCACGAAGCGCAGCCGCATGCCGTCGGCCGCGCACCGGGCCAGGGACGGGTTGAGCGGGCGGTCCGCCAGCTCCTGCCCGCGGACCACTCCGGTGGTGGGCACGCCCAGCAGGCGGCCCGCGGCGGCGGTGGCCCGGAGGTGGTTGGAGTAGGCCCCGCCGAAGGTGACCAGGGCGCGGCCGTGCGCCGCCGCGATGTTCGGCACCAGCTTGCGCCACTTGTTGCCGATCAGCTCCGGGTGGATGAGATCGTCCCGCTTGAGCACCAACCGGAGCCCGCGGCGGCCGAAACGGTCGTCACGTATCTCGTGGAGGGGGGAGGGGAGGCGGGGGGTGAGCGGGTCCGGGCTGGTCACGGCTTCATTGTGGCCCGTGGCCCGACGTCCGTCGCCGGGTGGCCCATCGGCATCGCCTGTGGCTCGTCGTCCGTCGCCCCTGGGCGCGCCCGTGGCCGTGCCCGTCATCGTTGCCCGCCCGCCCGCCCGCCCGCCCGCCAGCCCGTCCCCGCTCCTCGCCGTGTACGTGCCCGTGCCCGTCGCCGCCCGTCCCCGCTCCCGCGCCACCGTCCCCGCGCCCCACCTTCGCGCCCCCCGGGGTGGCTACCCCTTCAGCCTCTCGGCGACCCGTTCCCTCAGCCAGGACATCGAGAAGCCCCGCGGGTCCACCTTTCCCGGTTGCCACTCCAGGTGGCCGATGACCGACCGTTCCGTCCACCCGTGGTGCCGGCACAGCGCCGCGGCGACCCGTTCGACGGCCTCCAGCTGTTCCTCCGGCCAGGGGTCCTGCCCGTCGCCGAGGTTCTCGCACTCGAAGCCGTAGAAGTGCCGGTTGCCGTCGGTGTTCGCCTCGTTGTCCGGGGGCAGTCCCTTCTCGGCGATCACCGCGCGCAGCACCTCGTCGTCACCCAGCCCGGCGTGGTTGGCGCGGCCGTAGCCGACCAGGTGGACCGTGCCGTCCTTCGTGATCACGCCGTGGCACAGCGGCCCGGGCAGGTCGTCGTAGCCGTCGCGGCAGAGCTCCACGGTGCGTTCGGCGCCCCGGGTCACCGTGTGGTGGATCATCACGCCGTGGACGGGCCCCCAGGGGCCCTTGTGGTTGCGGTTGTGGTGCTGCCAGTCGCCGACCTCGGCGATCGTGACGCCCTCCGCCCTGAGCGCGTCCAGAAATCCGCTCGCCGACATGGGTGGGGCCATGCCCGACTCCTTCGTGCCGTGCCCGTCCGGCCGTCGGTCGCGGCCGGATGTCCTGCCCGCTTCTACCTAAACCGGACGTCCCGGTACACACCGTTCGTATGGTGTGCGAGCCGATCCGGACAGCCGGCGCGTGCCGTACGGGCCGGGACAGGCGGGGCGGGTCTGGCGCGGCCCCTCTTTCTGCCCGCTAATCCGATGATCCATTCCCGCTCTTTCGGGTAATGGCGCCACCGCGCCCGGTGCTGGGAGCCTCGGACGTGAGACCGGTGCTCGTGCGCATCGGCACCGGGCATGACACGGGAGGCATTTCTCTATGTCGGTAGGCGAAGAGGTCCGCACGGATCAGGGCAGGCCGCAGCAGTCCCTCGGGACGGCGGCTGCGCGGAATCTGGCCACCACCACCAAGTCCGTTCCGCAGATGCAGGAGATCAGCTCCCGCTGGCTGCTGCGCACGCTTCCCTGGGTCGACGTCCAGGGCGGCACCTACCGGGTGAACAGGCGGCTGACCTACGCCGTCGGCGACGGTCGCATCACCTTCGTCAAGACCGGCGACCAGGTCGAGGTCATCCCGAACGAACTGGGCGAACTGCCGGCGCTCCGCTCGTACGAGGACGAGGAGGTGCTGACGGAGCTGGCCCGGCGCTGCCGTCAGCGCGACTTCGCGCCCGGCGAGGTGATCGCCGGCTTCGGCAACCGGACGGACGAGGTCTACCTGCTCGCGCACGGCCGCGTGGAGAAGGTCGGCACGGGGCCCTACGGCGACGACGCCGTGCTCGGTGTCCTCGCCGACGGCGCCTACTTCGGTGACCAGGCGCTGCTCGACCCGGAGGCGATCTGGGAGTACACCGTCCGCGCGGACACCCCGACCACGGTGCTGATCCTCAGCCGTCAGGACTTCGAACAGGTGGCGGAGCGCTCCGACTCGCTGCGCGCGCACCTCGAACGCCTGCGCTCGATCCCGGAGCAGCGGACCAACAAGTACGGCGAGAAGGAGGTCGAGCTGGCGGCCGGCCACTCCGGCGAGCCCGACATCCCGCACACCTTCGTGGACTACGAGTCACGCCCCCGCGAGTACGAACTGAGCATCGCCCAGACCGTCCTGCGCATCCACACGCGCGTGGCCGACCTCTACAACCAGCCGATGAACCAGACCGAGCAGCAGCTGCGGCTGACGGTCGAGGCGTTGAAGGAGCGCCAGGAGCACGAGCTGGTCAACAACCCGGAGTTCGGCCTGCTCAGCAACTGCGAGTACGACCAGCGGATCCAGCCGCACGACGGCGTGCCCAGCCCGGACGACCTGGACGAGCTGCTCAGCCGCCGCCGGGGTACCAAGCTGCTGCTGGCCCACCCGCGCGCGATCGCCGCGATCGGACGCGAGCTGAACAAGCGGGGACTGGTCCCGGAGACCATCGACATCGCCGGCAACCGCATCCCCACCTGGCGCGGGGTGCCGATCTACCCGTGCAACAAGATCCCGGTCAGCGAGGCCCGCACGACCTCCATCATCGCCATGCGTACCGGTGAGGCCGAGCAGGGTGTCATCGGCCTGAGGCAGTCCGGCATCCCGGACGAGATCGAGCCGAGCCTGTCGGTCCGGTTCATGGGCATCAACGAACAGGCCATCATCAAGTACCTGGTGACGGCGTACTACTCGGCCGCCGTCCTGGTGCCCGACGCGCTCGGCGTGCTGGAGAACGTCGAGATCGGCCGGTGGAGGTGACGTTTCCGCACGTCGCGGCCGTGTTCCCGCCCGTCGGCGCGGGTAGGCCCTCCGGGTATGCGTCCGGCAAGGCCGGTGACGCCGGCCTGCGCGGACCTGACGAGGGGGAGGCATGGCCGAGTTCGTGACGGAGACGGAAGAGCGTTCCTCCGGTGTGCCGCGTTCCGGCACACCGGGGGATCCGCGGGAAGGCGCCGGCCCGGCCGACGCGCAGGAGGCGGTGGCACAGCTGGAGCGCACCCGGGCCCTGGTCGACCCGGAGCTGCGCGCGGCCGTGGAGTCGCTGCCCGGCTCGATGCGCCGGGTCGGGCTGTACCACTTCGGCTGGCAGCACGCCGACGGCAGCCCGGCTGCGGGCAACGCGGGCAAGGCGATCCGGCCGGCACTCGTGCTGGCGGCCGCCGCGGCACTCGGCGGCCCGGCGGCCCGGGAGGCGGCGGTGCGTGCGGCGGCGGCGGTCGAGCTGGCCCACAACTTCACGCTGCTGCACGACGACCTGATGGACCGGGACACCACCCGCCGGCACCGCCCGACGGCCTGGGCCGTGTTCGGTGACGCCGACGCGATCCTCGCCGGGGACGCCCTCCAGGCGCTTGCCCTGCGCCTGCTCGCCGAGGACCCGCACCCGGCCTCCGTTCCGGCCATGGCCCGGCTCACGGCCTGTGTCATGGAGCTGTGCGAGGGGCAGCACACCGACACCGACCTGGAGCAGCGCGCTCCGGACGCGGTCGGTCTGGACGAGGTGCTCGCCATGGCCGAGGCCAAGACCGGCGCCCTGCTGGGCTGTGCCTGCGCGCTCGGGGCGCTGTACGCGGGCGCCCGGGAGGAGGACGTGGCGGCGCTGGACGCCTTCGGTCGTCAGGCCGGGCTCGCCTTCCAGCTGATCGACGACGTCATCGGGATATGGGGGGACCCGCGGCACACCGGCAAGCCGGCGGGCGCGGATCTCGTCGCCCGCAAGAAGTCCCTGCCGGTGGTGGCGGCGCTCACCTCCGGCGCCCCGGCGGCGGCCGAACTCGCCGCCCTGTACGCCGGGCCGTACCGCGCGGAGGAGGCGGAGTCCGGGGAGATCGCGCGCGCCGCCCTGGCGGTGGAGCGGGCCGGCGGCCGGGACTGGGCGCAGGCCGAGGCGGCCGACCGGATGGCCCGGGCCATGCAGGAACTGGCCCGCGCGGTTCCCGACCCCGAGGCGGCGGGGGGTCTGCTGGCCCTCGCCGAATTCGTGACCCGGCGCACCAGCTGACGGCCCTCCTCCCGGCGCACCAGCTGACGGCCGTCCTCCCGGCGGCCGGAGAGGACCCCGGAGTCCCCGGCCCGCGCGGCTCCTGACCCCGTGCGGTCACCGGGGGCTCCGGCCTGTTCCGGCACACCCCTTGCGTCACGACGGCTGGAGTACTACAAATGAACCACTACAGCTGGAGCGAATGAAAAGAGACCCGCTTGCGCAAGCTCTCGTACGTCGTCGCCTGCTCGCTCGACGGATTCATCGGTGACGAGCACGGGGACGCCTCCGCGATGTACCGCTTCTTGAACGAGGAGTTCCTGGACTACCTCAAGACGGACCTGCCGGACGCCCTGCCCACCCACATCCGCAAGTCGTTCGGCATCGATCACCTGGAGAACAAGCGTTTCGACACGCTGATCCAGGGCCGGGCCAGCTATGAGGTGGCCCTGCGGGAAGGCATCACCAGCCCCTACGGCCACCTGCGCGAACTCGTCGCCTCCCGCACGCTCGGCACCTCGCCCCACCCGAACGTCGAGATCGTCGCCGACGACCTGACCGGCCGAGTCCGCGCGCTGAAGGCGGAGGACGGCGGGCTCGACATCCTCCTGTGCGGCGGCTCGCGGATCGCCGGAGCGCTGCTCGAAGAGATCGACGAACTCGTGATCAAGAGCTACCCCCTGGTCTACGGCAAGGGCATGCCGATGTTCGGCACGGGTCTGGACCTCAAGGAGTTCGCCCTGGAGTCCCTGCGCGCCTTCGACAACGGCGTGCTGGTGCGGACGTACGGCAGGAAGCGCTGAGGCTCGCGCCGACCTACCCTGAGGGCATGGACCGCGAGGAACACGTCTGTCCCGTCTGCGGACGGCCCGTCGAGACGGTCGTCAAGCGGCACAAGACGCTGGGCGCCTGGGTGCCGGTCTGGGGTCCCGGTCCGTGCCGCGACCCCGACTGCTCGGCGTACGCCGAGCCCGGCCGTCCCGCCGAGTCGAAACGGCCCGAGTCCGGCCGCCCCTCCGGCTCCGGGCGGTCGGAGGATCCGTCGGCGGCGGGCGCCAGGGAGCCCTCCGAAAAGCGGTGACGGGAGCGGAGGCGGGGGCCGTAGCGTGGGCGCATGCCAAAGCTTCCGTACATCGTCCACACCACCGAGCGCTCCCTGTGGGAGGCGGCGCGCGAACGCGGGACGTACGAGACGTCCACCCGGGGCCGCACCCTCCAGGAGGAGGGATTCATCCACTTCTCCACCCGCGACCAGCTCCCGCGCATCGCCGAGTTCCTCTACGGCGGTTACGACGGCCCGGACCAGCTGGTCGTCCTGGTCGTGGACCCGGCCCGGGTCGGGGTGCCGGTGAAGTACGAGTCCGTCGAGCCGGGCGGAGAGGAGTTCCCGCACGTGTACGGCCCCGTGCCGGTCGAGGCCGTGGTGGACGTGGAGAGCTGGGGATGATCTGGGGACGGCCTGGGGGCGGCCAGGCTGCTGACGTGACCCACGGGCCGCCCACGGGGTGAATCGGAAGGCGGATCGGAGAGGGGATCGGCCTATCCGGCGTCGGCCGGCAGGCCGCCGGTCTCCGGGTCGCGGCCGGTCAGGCAGTACGTGCCGCCGGCCGGGTCGCGCATCACCGTCCAGTGGGGCCCCTCCCGTACGGCGAGGGCCCCCAGCTCCTCGTGCCGGGCGCGGACCGCGGCGATGTCCGCGCAGGCGAGGTCCAGGTGTGCCGAGGCCGGGCGCTCCTCGTCCAGCCGCTGGAGCAGCAGCCGGTGCGGCAGACCCGCCGGCTGCCGCAGCACGGCGAACTCCGGCCGGGATCCCGCCCGCAGGTCCCATCCGGTCAGCCCGGCCCAGAACACGGACTCGGCGTCGTACCGGGACGGCGGGATGTCGAGGCACACCTGGTCCAGGCGGCTGCCGGACGCCACCGGCGGCCGTACCGCCTCCCCCTGCCAGGGCACGGCGCAGAACAGCTGCCCGCCGGGGGAGCGCAGTACGGCCCAGTCGCCGTGGTCGGCCACCGGTTCGGCGCCCAGGCGCCGGGCCAGCGCGGTCAACTCCCGTACGCCGTCGGTGCACAGGTCGAGGTGGGCACCGCCCTCGCCCTCGGTGACGCCCTGCAGCTTCACGCCGGGGTCCGCCCCCTCGGGCAGCAGCGTCACGAACTCGCCGTCGTCACCGCGGAAGGCGGACAGGCGGGTGCCGGTGGCGGCCGTCCAGAAGGCGCACGCGTCGGCGAGACGCGCGGCGGGCCGGTCGGCGAAGGCGTGGGTCCAGCGGATCGTCATCCGGGGAGTGTAGGCGGGAAGTCCCCGGCGGCCGCGGGGATTTCAGTCCGCGGGCCGCTGCAGGAAGCGGAGCTGGTTGCCCGCCGGGTCCCGGAAGGCGCAGTCGCGGACGCCGTACGGCTGGTCCATCGGCTCCTGGAGGACGTCGGCGCCGGATTCCCGCACCCGCTCGTAGAGCGCGTCGCAGTCGGGCGTGGTGAAGATGACCCCGCGCAGCAGGCCCTTGGCGAGGAGTTCGTTGAGCGCGTGCTTGTCCGCGGGGGAGGCGTCCGGGCTCGCGTCCGGCGGCTCCAGGACGATCTCCACGTCCGGCTGGAGCGGGGACCCCATGGTCACCCAGCGCATCCCCTCGAAGCCCACGTCGTTGCGTACCTCCAGGCCGAGCACGTCCCGGTAGAAGGCGATGGCCTTGTCGTGGTCGTCCACGGCGAGGAAGCACTGCGCGAGTTTCACGTCCATGGACTCACCCTAGAACCGGCGGGCGCGTCCCGCCTGGGTACGGCGGGGCCCGGCTCAGTACAGGCGGCGGCGCGGCCGGGTCAGGCGGCGGGCCACGCAGGGCGGGACGGCGGCGCTCTCCTGGTGGTCGCGGGCGCGGTAGGCGCTCGGTGTCTCCCCGACCAGCTCGGTGAACCGGGAGCTGAAGGAGCCGAGCGAGGTACAGCCGACGGCGAGGCACACCTCGGTCACGGTGAGATCGCCCCGGCGCAGCAGCGTCTTGGCCTGCTCGATCCGGCGGGTCATCAGATAGCTGTACGGCGTCTCCCCGTACGCCTTGCGGAAGCTGCGCTGGAAGTGGCCCGGGGACATCAGCGCGTCCCGGGCCAGCTCGGTCATGTCGAGCGGCTCGGCGTACTCACGGTCCATCCGGTCGCGCACCCGGCGCAGCCGTCTCAGGTCCTCCAGGGCGGTCATCACCCCAGCCTCGCACAGGCCCGCACACCACCGTCGTCGTCCTCTCCCTGGCGCGGGACAAGCGGGGCCGTGCTTCCCCGAGCGTGTGGCGGTGGTGACGTACGGGAGCTGGCCGATCGTGCCTCGGCTCCACCAGGGCCTGCCCGGAGTCGTGATCACGTGGCGGGTAAAAGGGTGCGGAGAAGTCCCCGCATGTGAACTCGGGCACGCACAAGGAGCTGCCCCGGTTCGAAGTCGACAGCGCGGTCCGCTTCTTCGCCCGGCATCTCGGCGGAGCGGTCGACACGTCGGCCTGACGCGCGCGGTCACGGCGTCCGGCGTGCCGGCCGGGCGTCTCGGCCGGGGTTCGGGTTGAGGCTGCGCACGTCCCCGGCCGGACGGAGCCTGCGAACGCTCCGCTCCTCGCCCGGTACGACCTGGACCCGGCCGACGGCCGCCCCGGCCCCGCGACGGCCGGCCTCTCGGGGTGCTGACGCACCGGCTGGCGCTCCGGCGGGGTGAGAGCAGCCGGACGTAAGAGAACCGCACCCGGACCGTCAGGGACGCCGTGCTCGGCGGCCTGCGGACCGGGTGCGGGGAGGGAGACGCTGCGGTCAGAGAACCCGCAGGTCAGAAGGCATGATCGAAGATCAGGCCTTCTTGGTCTCCCAGAAGATCTTGTCGATCTGGGCGATGTAGTCGAGCGCCTTCTGACCCGTCGCCGGGTCGGTGGACGCCTTGGCGGCCGAGAGGGCCTTCAGGGTGTCGTTGACCAGCTGGTGCAGCTCCGGGTACTTCTCGAAGTGCGGAGCCTTGAAGTAGTCGCTCCAGAGCACGGAGACGTGGTGCTTCGCCAGCTCCGCGCGCTGCTCCTTGATGACGGTGGCGCGTGCCTGGAAGTGGGGGTCGTCGTTACCGGCCATCTTCTCCTGGACGGCCTTCACCGACTCCGCCTCGATGCGGGCCTGGGCCGGGTCGTACACGCCGCAGGGCAGGTCGCAGTGGGCGCTGACCTTGACCTTGGGGGCAAACAGGCGGGAAAGCATGGAGCATTCCTTCCTCGTGATCGTCTTCTCAGGTGCGACATTACTCCCTGGGGAAGGCGATTTCTCGGGTGCCCCCTAGGGCTTAGGACAAAAGTCCAGGGTGAGACTGAGACTGGTGGAGGAACGGACCGGGGAGGTGCCGGGGATGCCGGAGCTGTCGCAGGAGACCGAGCGGGGGAGGGCCGGGGCGCCCTTCGGGATCGCGGAGGTGACGGGGCCGTCCATGGTGCCCACGCTGCACCACGGGGACCAGCTGCTGGTGCGGTACGGGGGCGCGGTCAGGCCCGGTGACGTCGTGGTCCTGCGCCATCCGTTCCAGCAGGACCTGCTGGTGGTCAAGCGGGCCGTGGAGCGGCGCGAGGGCGGCTGGTGGGTGCTCGGGGACAACCCGTACGCCGGCGGGGACAGCACGGACTACGGGGTGGTGCCCGAGGAACTGATCCTCGGGAAGGCCTGGCTGCGCTTCCGGCCGGCCGGGGCCGGTCAGCGGTCGCCGCTGGCGCTGCTGCGCTGGGCGCTCTCGGCGGCGAGGCCGCTGCTGCCCGACCGGTCGGCCTCCAGGCGCTTGCGGGCCCGGTAGGCGGCGACGTTGGCGCGGGTGGCGCAGCGGTCCGAGCAGTAGCGGCGGGAGCGGTTGGTGGAGGTGTCCAGGTAGGCGTTGCGGCAGGGGGCCGCCTCGCACAGGCCGAGCCGGTCGACGCCGTACTCGGTGAGGTGGAAGGCAAGGCCCATCGCCGCGATCGCCGCGTAGCCGGCGGTGGCGTTGGACGGGTGGTCGGCGAGGTGCATGTGCCACAGGGGGCGGCCGTCCTCGTCCCGGAAGTCGTGCCCGGAGATCTGCGGGCTGACCGGGAACTCCAGCAGGAGCGAGTTCAGCAGGTCCACGGCCAGGGTCTCGTCGCCCGAGTCCGCCGCCTCGAAGACCCCGCGCAGCCGCGCCCGGACCGAACGGAAGCGGGTGACGTCCGCGTCGGTGGCGCGGCGGGCCGCCGACGAGTTGTCGCCGAAGAGGTCGCGGACGGCCTCGACCGTGGTCAGGATGTCCTTGCCCCGGGCCGGTTCCTCGCTGTTCACGAGACGTACGGCGTAATCCGAGTAATAGGCCAGTTCCACTTGTAGTCCTTACGGGGGCGCATTATCGTCGGGTCTGCGGTCGGGTAACAGCCGGTCGTGCTTCCAGGGTATTACTCGAACCGAGGGGGGTCGGAGTTCCATGACCACAAGTGCCGGAACCGACTGGGCGGCGTGGCAGGAGAGCTGGGACCGGCAGCAGGAGTGGTACATGCCGGACCGCGAGGAGCGCTTCCGGATCATGCTCGACATGGTCGAGGCGCTCGTGGGCACGGCCCCGCGCGTGCTCGACCTCGCGTGCGGCACCGGCAGCATCACCGCCCGGCTGCTCCGCCGCTTCCCCGAGGCCACCAGCACCGGCGTCGACCTCGACCCGGCGCTGCTCGCCATCGCGCGGGGCACCTTCGAGGGCGACGACCGGGTCGACCTCGTCACCGCCGACCTCAAGGACCCGGACTGGCCGGCGAAGCTGCCGTACGACTCGTACGACGCCGTACTGACCGCTACGGCCCTCCACTGGCTGCACAGCGAACCCCTCGCGGCCCTCTACGGTCAGGTCGCGGAGCTGGTTCGCGACGGTGGTGTCTTCATGAACGCGGACCACATGATCGATGACACCACGCCCCGGATCAACGCGGCCGAGCGCGCCCAGCGCCGCGCCCGCATGGATCAGGCCAAGCACAGCGGCGCCCTGGACTGGACCGACTGGTGGCAGCTGGCGGCCCAGGACCCGGTACTCGGCGAACCGACCGCCCGCCGCTTCGAGATCTACGGCGAGCACGCCGACGGGGACACCCCGCCGGCCGCATGGCACGCGCGCGTCCTGCGCGACAAGGGGTTCGCCGAGGCCCGCCCGGTGTGGTGCTCGCCCTCCGACACACTGCTGCTCGCCCTCAAGTAGGCCCGCGGCCGCGCAGGGAACGGCTTTTGGAGCCGGGCCGGACGGCTGCTTGGACGCCATGACGGGCGGGACATGACGAAGGGCGGTACGGGAAGCCGTACCGCCCTTCGTCATGCGTGGTGCCGGCGCGCCCTCGGGTCAGAGCACCTTCGACAGGAAGGACTGCGTCCGCTCGTGCTGCGGGTTCGTCAGGACGTCCCGCGGGTGGCCGGATTCCACCACCACACCGCCGTCCATGAACACCAGGCTGTCGCCCACCTCGCGGGCGAAGCCCATCTCGTGGGTGACGACGACCATGGTCATACCGGACTCGGCGAGGTCGCGCATGACGTCCAGGACGTCACCGACCAGCTCCGGGTCCAGGGCCGAGGTCGGCTCGTCGAACAGCATCAGCTTCGGCTCCATCGCCAGCGCCCGGGCGATCGCCACGCGCTGCTGCTGGCCGCCGGAGAGCTGGGAGGGGTAGTGCCCGGCCCGGTCGGCCAGGCCCACGCGCTCCAGCAGCTGCATGGCGCGCTCCCTGGCCTGCGTCCGGTTGATGCCCTTGACCTGCACCGGCGCCTCCATGACGTTCTCCACGGCCGTCATGTGCGGGAACAGGTTGAAGCGCTGGAAGACCATGCCGATGTCCCGGCGCTTCAGGGCGACCTCGCGGTCACGCAGCTCGTACAGCTTCTCGCCCTGCTGGCGGTAGCCGACCAGCTCGCCGTCCACGTACAGCCGCCCGGCGTTGATCTTCTCCAGGTGGTTGATGCACCGCAGGAAGGTCGACTTGCCGGAACCGGAGGGGCCGATGAGGCAGAACACCTCGCCCGGCTTGACCTCCAGGTCGATGCCCTTGAGCACCTCGACGTGGCCGAAGGACTTGTGGACGCCCTCGGCCCTGACCATCGGGACGGCGCCCCCGGCCGCCGGGGTGTCCTGCGTCTTGCTCAGCTTGTCGGTCATGCCATGCCTCCCTTGGGCCGGCCCAGGGACAGCATGTTCGTCTTCACTTTCTGCCACGGCGTCGGCGGCAGCTGACGGCTGGAACCGCGTGCGTAGTACCGCTCGATGTAGTACTGGCCCACGCTCAGCACCGAGGTCATGATCAGGTACCAGGCCGCGGCGAGGAAGTACATCTCCACCGGTGCACCGGAGTTCTGGCCGATGTCCTGGGCGTAGCGGAACAGCTCGGGGTACTGGACGGCCGCCACGAGCGAGGTCGTCTTCAGCATGTTGATCACTTCGTTGCCCGTCGGCGGCACGATCACCCGCATCGCCTGCGGGATGACCACCCGGAGCAGCGTCTTGCCGTGGCTCATGCCGAGCGCGTGGGCCGCCTCGGTCTGGCCCTCGTCCACCGCCAGCAGGCCGGCGCGGCAGATCTCCGCCATGTACGCCGCCTCGTTCAGACCCAGGCCGAGCAGCGCCGTCAGCAGCGGCGTCATGAAGTTCGACCAGTAGTCCTTGTAGAACGGCATCAGGTTGATGTACTCGAAGACCAGGCCCAGGTTGAACCAGAGGAACAGCTGGACCAGGACCGGGGTGCCGCGGAAGAACCAGATGTAGAACCACGAGATGGACGAGGTCACCGGGTTCTTCGACAGCCGCATCACCGCGAGCACGATGCCGCCCACGATGCCGATCAGCATCGACAGCACCGTCAGCAGCAGGGTCTTGCCGACACCGGTCATGATCCGGTCGTCGAAGAAGTAGTCCGGTACCGCGTGCCAGTTGATCCTGCCCTGGCCGAACGCGTAGATGATCGCGACGAGGAGCGCGATCGCGATGACGGCGGCGACGTACCGCCCGTAGTGCCGGACCGGGATGGCCTTGATGGCCTCCACGCCGGCCGGGGGCGTGTCCGTCGGCCCCGCCGTCTTGTCGATGTCAGTCACGGGTATTGCCTTTCAGTGGCCGCTGGCTGCCGCGGGTCACTTGCCGCCATTGATCACGGACTGCTTGACGGCGCCGTCCTGGGCGCCCCACTTCTCGAGAATCTTCTGGTACTCGCCGCTCTTGATGATCGCGTCCATCGCGGCCTGGAGGGCGTCGCGCAGCTGCGTCTCCGTCTTGGAGACCGCGATGCCGTAGGGGGCCGCCTCGACCTGCTCGCCGACGGTCTGGAAGTCCTTGCCGCCGCCGGAGGTCTTCACCGCGTACGCGGCCACCGGGAAGTCGGCGGACACGGCGTCCGCGCCGCCCGAGCGCAGCCGGGTCTGGGCCTGCTGGTTGTCGTCGAAGGGCTCGATGGCGAGCTTCTTGCCGCTCGGACACTTCTTGGCCTGCTGCTTGGCCAGGTCCTCCGAGGTGGTGCCGCGCTGCACGGCGAGCCTCTTGCCGCACAGGTCGTCCCAGGTCGTGATGCCCTTGGTGTCGCCCTTGCGGGTGTAGATGGAGACACCGGCGGTCAGGTAGTCGACGAAGTCGACGCCCTCGCCGACCTTCTTGCCCGTGTCCGGGTCGACACCCTCCTGACGGTTCTTGTTGTCCGTCATCGCCGACATCGCGATGTCGTAGCGGTCCGAGCGCAGACCGGTGATCAGGCCGTCGAAAGTGCCGTTCTGGAAGTCGAACGTCACGCCGAGCTGCTTGCCGAGGGCCGCCGCCAGGTCGGGGTCGAGGCCGACGACCTTGCCGGAGGAGTCCTTGTACTCGACCGGGGCGTAGGCGATGTCCGAACCGACGCGGATCTTGCCCTTGCTCCGGATCTCCTGCGGGAGCTTGTCGGCGAGCGGTGCGCTGGTGGTGGACGCGCTGCCGGAGTCGTTGTTCTTGTCCTTGGTCTGGTCACCGCAGCCGGTGAGCAGCAGGGCCCCTGCGACCGCGATCGCACCGGCCGCGGCCAGACGTGAGCGCGCTGCGGTCGTACGACGGGTGGAGCTTGCGGTCATCGTGGTTCCTCCGGCGGATGCGAAGAGTTGCCGATGGGTCGACGGAAACACACACCTTCGGGTGTCGCGACCTCGTGGGTTTACGGCATCTTGCCATTCGGACTACGCCATTCAGGGGAGTCGCTATGTCAAAATCGGATAACGGGTGACCCCCGAACCGCATCAGGTCCGGACATCCTTGGTCCGTCACCGTCGAACATCTACGGGAATCCAGCGCTCCGGCCGGAAAATCTTCGGCGTGTCTCAGTATGTGATCACCCTTCCCCCGGGCACCATCGGTCGGCCTTGGGCGTTTTCGCGCCGTTCCGGTCCGTCGGCCGCGTGTCACCGGCGTGTCGCTTTCCGGTTCCTGGATGTGACCTTGCACCTAATGGACTCGTCCTGGGCACCGTCCGTCCGGTAAGAAGGTTCTTTACACCCCTCATCCGGGGCTCAGGGCGCGTGTGCGGCGCGCCCGTCGCGTATGAGCTCGTACGTATCCGCAATCGAGCCGTACGCGGTGCCCGCCCACCCCTCACCAGGAGTGGTCGACCCTCAAACCATGCATACCTAAGGGGTAAAACAAAGTGGCAGCGGAGATCGTCAATCCTCGCAGCGACGGCACTACGGACCAGGACGGCGGGGCCGAGCCCCTCGATTCCTTCGATCCGGTGTTCGCCCTGCACCGCGGCGGCAAAATGGCTGTGCAGGCCACCGTGCCGGTCCGCGACAAGGACGACCTTTCCCTCGCGTACACGCCCGGCGTCGCTCGCGTGTGCACCGCGATCGCGGAACAGCCGGAGCTGGTCAACGACTACACATGGAAGTCCAGCGTGGTCGCCGTCGTCACCGACGGCACGGCCGTGCTCGGACTCGGGGACATCGGTCCCCAGGCCTCCCTCCCCGTGATGGAGGGCAAGGCGATCCTCTTCAAGCAGTTCGGCGGCGTCGACGCGGTGCCGATCGCGCTCGACTGCACCGACGTGGACGACATCGTCGAGACCGTCGTCCGGCTCGCTCCCTCGTTCGGCGGAGTGAACCTGGAGGACATCTCGGCCCCCCGGTGCTTCGAGATCGAGCGCCGCCTCCAGGAGCGCCTGGACATCCCGGTCTTCCACGACGACCAGCACGGTACGGCCGTCGTGACGCTCGCGGCGCTGCGGAACGCGGCGCGGCTGAGCGGGCGCGAGATCGGGCAGCTGCGGGCCGTCATCTCGGGCGCCGGCGCGGCCGGTGTCGCCATCGCCAGGATGCTGGTCGAGGCCGGCATCGGGGACGTGGCGGTCGCGGACCGCAAGGGCGTCGTGTCGGCCGACCGGGAGGACCTGACCCCGGTCAAGCGCGAGCTGGCCGGCTTCACGAACAAGGCCGGCCTCACCGGCACGCTGGAGGACGCCCTCGCGGGCGCGGACGTCTTCATCGGCGTCTCCGGCGGTACGGTCCCGGAGGAGGCCGTGGCCTCCATGGCCGAGGGCGCCTTCGTGTTCGCGATGGCCAACCCGAACCCGGAGGTGCACCCCGACGTCGCGCACAAGTACGCGGCGGTCGTGGCCACCGGACGGTCGGACTTCCCGAACCAGATCAACAACGTGCTGGCCTTCCCCGGGATCTTCGCGGGCGCGCTCCAGGTGCGGGCCACGCGGATCACGGAGGGCATGAAGATCGCCGCGGCGGAGGCGCTGGCCGCGGTGGTCGGCGACGACCTCGCCGCCGACTACGTGATCCCGTCGCCGTTCGACGAGCGGGTCGCTCCGGCCGTCACCGCCGCGGTCGCCGCCGCCGCCCGGGCCGCGGGCGTCGCCCGTCGCTGACGTCGCGCTGAACGGCCCCGCCCCCGTGGGCGGGGCCGTTTTTCTGCCTTTGCCCTCCCCTTTTCCTCCCCTTCCTGCCCTTTCCTTCCGCGCGGTCGCCCCTCCGGCCGGGCGCTCCCCGGCGCGCCGGCGCGGTGCTGCGCCGCATGGGTGCGGTTGCGCAAGAGGGCATGTGTCACAGGGGGCGCTGGTTCCGCCGACTGCACCGTGCACCTATCGTCGGCACCATGTTCGCTGTCTACGCCGCCCGAATCGACCGCGACCAGCCGCTCACCGGCCTTGAGTTGGGGGAGCGTCCGGCTCCCGAGGCCCGTCCCGGCTGGAGCACCATCACCGTGCGGGCCGCTTCCCTCAATCACCACGACCTCTGGTCCCTGCGGGGCGTCGGCCTCCCGGAGGACCGGCTGCCGATGATCCTCGGCTGCGACGCCGCCGGGATCGACGCGGACGGCAACGAGGTCGTCCTGCACTCCGTCATCGGCCAGACCGGCCACGGCGTCGGCCCCGACGAGCCGCGCTCCATCCTCACCGAGCGCTACCAGGGCACCTTCGCCGAACAGGTCGCCGTGCCGACGTGGAACGTCCTGCCCAAGCCGAAGGAGCTGTCCTTCGCCGAGGCCGCCTGCCTGCCGACGGCCTGGCTGACCGCGTACCGGATGCTGTTCACCAACGCCGGTGTACGACCCGGGGACTCGGTCCTCGTGCAGGGCGCGGGCGGCGGTGTCGCCACGGCCGCGATCGTCCTCGGCAAGGCGGCCGGACTCCGGGTCTTCGCCACCAGCCGGGACGAGGCCAAGCGGAAGCGGGCCCTGGAGCTGGGCGCGGTGGAGGCCGTGGAGCCCGGGGCACGGCTGCCGCAGCGGGTGGACGCGGTCATCGAGACCGTGGGCGCCGCCACCTGGTCCCACTCGGTGAAGTCCCTGCGGCCCGGCGGAACGCTCGTCATCTCCGGTGCCACCAGCGGGGACCGGCCCTCGCACGCCGAGCTGACCCGGATCTTCTTCCTCGAACTGAAGGTGGTCGGCTCCACCATGGGCACCAAGGACGAGCTGGAGGACCTCCTCGCCTTCTGCGCCGCGACCGGGGTACGGCCCGTCATCGACGAGGAGCTGCCGCTGGACCGGGCCCGCGAGGGCTTCGAACGGCTGGCGTCCGGGGAGCAGTTCGGGAAGATCGTGCTCACCAACTCCTGAACCCGCGGGGCCGTTGGGCCAAGAGCCGGTCCGGGGCTTGAGTCGGGAGCTGGGCCGGGAATTGGGCCGGGAGTGGGTTGAGAGGCGGGTCCGGGATGCGGGCCCGCCTTTCGTTCGGCCTGCCTGTCAACCGTGGTTGACGGATCGGGCTTGTCAACCTACATTGACATCATGAGTGAGGCAACCGATCTCGCCGAGCGCGCCGGTGACCGGGACCCGCGGGTGGGACTGCGGGCCGTGGCCGCGCTGCGCCGGCTGCTGGAGCAGTTGGAGGCGGTACAGGTGCGCAGTGCGCGCAATCAGGGCTGGTCGTGGCAGGAGATCGCCGCGGAGCTGGGTGTCAGCAGGCAGGCCGTGCACAAGAAGTACGGGAGGCGTTGATGTTCGAGCGGTTCACCAAGGACGCCCGGGCGGTGGTCACGGGCGCGGTCGAGAACGCGCGGAGCGGCGGGGCGCGGACGGTCGACGCCGAGCATCTGCTGCTCGCCCTCCTCGACGGCGAGGGCAGCCGGGCCTCGTTCGCGCTCGCCGCGCTCGGGCTCGCGGAGCCGCAGGAGCGGGAGCCGGTACGACGGGCCGTGCGCGAGGCGCGGCGGCGGGCCGGGCTGACCCGGGCCGACACCGAGGCGCTGGCGGGACTGGGGATCGACGTGTCGGAGATCGTCGCCCGGGTGGAGGAGGCGCACGGGGCCGGTGCCATGTCCGGTGAACTGCGTGGGCGGCCCGAGGGACGCCGGCCGGCCTTCGGCAGGGCCGCCAAGGGGGTACTGGAGAGGTCGCTGCGGATCGCCCTCGCCCGGCATGACCGGCGCATCGGGGACGAGCATCTGCTGCTGGCGCTGACGGTGGTGCCGGGGGTGGCGGGGGAGGTGCTGGCCGACCACGGGGTGACGTTCGAGTCGGTGACGAGGGTCTGCCCGCCCGCCCGGGAGGCTCGCTCGGCTGGACGGTGAGCGTGTACTGAGCGGGTGAGCGGGTGCCGAGAGGGTGGTGTGCGGGCGGTGCCGGGTGCGGACAGGCCCTGGGTCGCCGGGCGCTGTGCTCACGGCGCTTGCGGAGCGTCATCCGTCGGTCGGCGCGCGGCGGCTCGCAAGCCCGGACGCCAGGCACGGCAACGCCGGCCGCGCCACGCACACCCCATGGTCGTGATCGGCGAACGTCCGGCCGAAGCCGCCGACCGGGCCGTCCCGGGCCACTGGGAAGACGACCTGATCAGCGGCAAGGACAACGCCTCCGCCATCGGCACCCTCGTCGAGCGGAGCACCCGCCACCTCATGCTGGTCCCCCTGCCCAACGGCCGTGCCACCGACCGTGTCCGCGACGCCCTGGCCGAGACCGTCAGCCGCCTGCCGCCTCACCTCGAACCGTCCCTGACCTGGGATCAAGGCAGCGAGATGGGCCGCCATCACGAGTTCACGGCCGCAGCCGACATGCCGGTCCGTTTCTGCGACCCAGCCGGCCCCTGGCAGCGCGGCTCGAACGAGAACACGAACGGCCTGCTACGGCAGTACTTCCCCAAGGGCACCCATCTGGTCGTCCGCTCCCGTGCGGACTCGGACGCCGTCGCCGCCGAACTCAACAGCCGACCACGCGAAACGCTCGGCTGGGACACCCCGGCCGAGCGCCTCGCACAGCTCCTGGAGACAGCCGGTCGATCACTGTGACGCGACGACCGCCGGAACGCGCCTCTCGACGGTGGGAGGTGTCACGCGGGTGGCCTCACCCCCAACAAGCTGACGCGCTATAGCCCGCGTAGTTGTTGTTGTAGACGTAGAACCAACCGTTGCCGTTCGATGTGCCGCAAGCGGTATACCGGCCGCCCAGTAAGACGCTATTCGCACCACAGGCCCACGTCTGCCCCTTCAGGGCAGTGGTCACCAGAGCGGCACTGGTGCTGGTACTGGTGCGGATGGCCACGTTTTCCGATGCTGTCGCCTTGCCGTCGTTACAGGCCGTGTTGGACCTGAGTGGGGCCGAGCCATCCGCCGCACCGGCAACTCCCGGAAGGGCAAGGCCGACGACGGCGGCGACCGCCAGCGTGACAGCCAGCCTCGATCGCGTGATCTTTCCCATTGAGCCCCCTTTGATCGGTATGTGTGCAGTGAGTACCGACAAGTAGCGCCTGAGCTCCGCACCCCGTCAAGCGCCCTGTATGAGGTTGACCTGTTTTCAACGTGAACCCGTGGTCGAGGAACTGGAGACTCGTCGGCCGGGTGCAGCCGCCAGGAGCCGGACGCTGCTGCCGCCGAACTCGACAACGGCCCACACACACCGCTCGGCTGGGGTGCTGACGGCCTTCACGGCCCCGACGGTCGGCCGGCTGTGCTTGCCCGGCTGGAAGGCGGGTGGGGTCCGGCTCGGCGTGGGGGGTGGGTCAGTGGGTCGGGGTGTGGAGTATCGCCGCGATGTGGGCGGCCGCTGAGGACAGATGCCGGCGGGCCTCGCTCAGCTGGGTGGGGGTGACGCCGTGGTCGCGGGCCGCGTCGCGGATGCCGTCGCGGAAGCGGTCCAGCAGGCGGTCCAGATCGCGGGCCGGGTCACCGGTGGACTCCTCGTGGGCCCAGGAGGGCTCGTACGCGGCGGGGAAGCCCTCCGGGGGCGAGGTGTAGTGGACTTCTGAGGCGGGGTCGGGGCCGGGCGCGGGCGCGGATGTGCGCGTCTTGTCACCGGGGTGGTCGAAGCCGCGGTCCCTGCCGAACTCCTTGCCGAGGTTGTTCCCGAAGTCCTTCCCGAACTCGCCGAGATCCTTGGCCAGTTCCGTCAGGCCCTCGCGGAGGCCGGTCGGCCAGTCGCCGCGGGCGAAGTGGTCCTGGACCCGGTCCTGGACACGGCGGGCGATGCGCTGGAGCTCCTCCTGCGCCTGGGCCCGAGCCCGGGCCTGTGCCTCCTGGGCCTGGCGGTGGGCCCGCTGGGCCTCCTCGCGGGCCCGGCGGCTCTCGTCCTTCGCGCGCCGTGCCTGCTCCTTCCACTCCTGCTTGACCCGGCGCATCTCCTCCTTGGCGGCTTTCCAGGCCTCCTTGTCGTCCGGCTCGTCGTACCCCCCGTGAGCGGGCTCGCCCCCGGTGTCCTTCGCGTCCCGGCGGGCCTCGGAGGCGGCGGCGCGCACCTCGCGGCGCAGGTCACCGGCCGCGCCGCGCACGTCGGCCCTTATCTCGGCGGCCAGTTCCGCGACCGACTCGCGGATCTCCAGCTCCAGGTCGGCCAGCTCGCCGCTGCGGTCGGCCAGTTCGGCGCGGCCGGCGTCGGTGATGGCGTACACCTTGCGGCCGCCCTCGGTGGTGTGCCGGACCAGGCCCTCCGCCTCCAGCTTGGCCAGGCGGGGATAGACCGTGCCGGCCGAGGGGGCGTAGAGCCCCTGGAAGCGCTCCTCGAGGAGTCTGATCACCTCATAGCCGTGACGCGGGGCCTCGTCGAGCAGCTTGAGCAGGTACAGGCGGAGGCGGCCGTGGGCGAAGACGGGAGGCATGTCAGAGCACCTTCTTGTCGGTCGTGCCGTCGGCCGGGGCGCCGCCGGCGCCGGGGGCATCGGGGGTGCCGGTGGCATCGGTTGCGTCGGGGGCGGTGGCGGTGGTGTCCCGGCCGGATACGGAATTGTCTCCCGGGGTGGCCGAGGGGCGGCCGGGCGGGTGCGGTGCGTCGGAGGCCGGGGGCTTCGGGGGCTCGGTCTCCCAGGGGGTGCTCTCCTCGTCGTCCCGGGGCGGGCGGCGCAGCAGGGCGATCGAGCCGGAGACGGTGGTGGCGCGCAGCTTGCCGGTTCCCGCGCCGAGGCGGCCGGTGATCTTGTGGGCGCCCCACCGGCCGTGTACACGGAGTCCGTCGAAGGCGTTGGAGATCGTGCCGCTCGCCGTGTTCGCCTCCACCTCGGCGTCCGCCGGGTGCGGGAGACGGATGGCGATCTCGCCGGAGACGCTGGTGAGGCCGATGTCCGTGGGGCCGTCCGGGTCCAGGTCGACGATCATGGAGCCGCTGACGGAGTCGGCGCGCACGGAGGTGCCGGAGCCCTCGACCACGGTGAGGTCGCCCGAGACCGAGTGGAAGCGGAGATCGCCGGTGACCGCCTGGGCCTCCACGTTGCCCGAGACGGTGTCCGCGCGGACGGGGCCGGAGAGGCCGACGAGGGTGGTGTCGCCGGTGACTCCCTTCACCGCGGCGGGGCCGCGGATGCCGGAGACGACCGCGGTGGCGCCGACGACGCCCACCTCCACGCGGGTGCCGGTGGGGACGGCCAGGGAGACGACGGCGGTGCGGCGCCAGCCGTTGTGGTCGAGCCACTTGAGGAAGCCCTTCCAGGGGAGGTCCTCGTAGGCCACGGTGAGGGTGCCGCCGCGCTGGGTGACCACCAGGGGTGGGCCTTCCAGGTCCGAGACCTCCAGGCGGGCGGGGCCGTCGTCCGTGCCGACCACGTTGACCGTGCCGTTGACGATGCGGACGTGGAGGTCGTGGACGGAGGTGTCGAAGGTGAGCTTCCGGGGCTCGGTGACGGACCACTCGGACATGGGGCCTCCTCGGCCGGTCACGGTGTGCGAGACGCGGACGCGCCATATCGCGTCCCGTGGTAAACACGATATATCGCGGATTGGGGAAGTCAAGACACCCGTTCGAGGGAAGCCGAGCGAGGGGGCGAGGGGAGGGGCGCTGGTGCCGGCCCGGCGTCGGGGTCGCTCGCCCGCGGGCCTCCGTGGCCGACGGCGAGGGACGGGGCGCATACGCTGGGGGGAGTTGTTGGCAGGCTGATGTTTACGCAGGAGACGTGACCCTATGTACTTCACCGACCGCGGTATCGAGGAGTTGGAGAAGCGGCGTGGCGAGGAAGAGGTCACCTTTGAGTGGCTCGCGGAGCAGCTACGGACGTTCGTGGACCTGAACCCGGACTTCGAGGTGCCCGTGGAGCGGCTGGCGACCTGGCTCGCGCGGCTCGATGACGAGGACGACGAGTAGGAGACGAGGGGGGGCGAGCAGGAGGGCCGGAGGCCGTAGTACGGGCCGGGCTCAGTGCCGCCGAGGAGGAGGCGCTGGGGTCATCGGCACGGCGGGCGGACCGGCCGGCACGGTCGGAGGGGCGTGCGCTCCCCGCACTCCGGGCCCACGACCTCCAGTGCGAGGTCCTCGACGGCGACGAGCGGCTCCCCGGCCCCGACGAGCCGCCCACCCTGGTCGCCCGGCGCGACCTCGGCGTCGCCCTGCGCATGCCCGGCCGGTACGCCGAGGCCCTCGGCTCGGCCCGGAGGCCCTGATCCGGCGCGCGGGCGCGCCGGCGGCGGATCCGCGCGCGGCGCACGAGCGGCAGGAGGCCGGGAAGCCGGAGGAGGACGCCCTGCCGGCTCTCACCCGCACGCTGGGCGTCCAGCACCCGCACATTCATCGTGGCCCGCCAACAGGCGCGGCCGTACGGGACTTCGAGGCCCCCTGGCGGAAGCGGCCCGAAGAGGCGCGAGGCACCGAAGGGGCGTGGGGCACCGAAGGGGCGTGGGGCACCGAGGGGGCGCGAGGGGGCGTGGGGCACCGAAGAGGCGCGGGCACCGAAGAGACGCTGGGAACCGCGCGAAGGGCCCGGTACCGAGTCGGAACTCGGTACCGGGCCCTTGCCTTCGGCTGACCGCCGGAGACGCTACGCCTCGAACACCTCGCGGACGAGCTGCTCCTGCTCGGCCTGGTGCCGCTTCGCGGAACCCACCGCCGGGGACGACGAGTGCGGGCGCGAGATGCGGCGCAGGCGCTCGCCGGCCGGGATGTCCGCGCCGACCGCCAGGTCCAGGTGGTCGATCAGGTTGAGCGCGATGAACGGCCAGGCACCCTGGTTCGCCGGCTCCTCCTGCACCCACAGGTACTTCTCGGCGTTCGGGTACTTGTTGACCTCCGCCTGGAGCTCGGCGCCCGGCAGCGGGTACAGCCGCTCGATGCGGATGATCGCCGTGTCCGTGGCGCCGCGCTTCTGCCGCTCGGCCTCCAGGTCGTAGTAGACCTTGCCGGCGCAGAAGACGACCCTGCGCACCGCGGCCGGGTCGACCGTGCCGTCACCGATGACCGGGCGGAACTCGCCCGTGGTGAACTCCTCCGCCTTCGAGGCCGCGGCCTTCAGGCGCAGCATCGACTTCGGGGTGAAGACGACCAGCGGCTTGTGGTGCGGGTTGTGCACCTGCCACCGCAGGAGGTGGAAGTAGTTCGACGGCGAGGTCGGCATGGCGACCGTCATGTTGTTCTGCGCGCACAGCTGGAGGAACCGCTCGGGACGCGCGGACGAGTGGTCCGGGCCCTGACCCTCGTAACCGTGCGGCAGGAGCAGGACGACGCCGGAGGTCTGGCTCCACTTCTGCTCCGCCGACGAGATGAACTCGTCCACGACCGTCTGCGCGCCGTTGACGAAGTCGCCGAACTGCGCCTCCCACATCACGAGCGCGTCCGGGCGGGCCAGCGAGTAGCCGTACTCGAAGCCCATCGCGGCGTACTCGGAGAGCAGCGAGTTGTAGACGTTCAGCCGGGCCTGGTCCTCGGAGAGGTACTGCAGCGGGGTGTACTCCTCGCCGGTCTCCCGGTCGATGAGCACCGCGTGCCGCTGGCCGAAGGTGCCGCGCTGGGAGTCCTGGCCCGCGAGCCGGACCGGGGTGCCCTCCAGCAGCAGGGAGCCGATGGCCAGGGTCTCGCCCATGCCCCAGTCGATCGTGCCGTCCTCGACCATCGCGGCCCGGCGCTGCAGCTGCGGCTGCAGGCGCGGGTGGACGGTGATGTGGTCGGGGACGTTGACCTGGGACTCGGCGATCCGCTTGACGACCTCGGCGGAGACCGCGGTCGGGACCGCGACCGGGAAGCCGTCCTGGGGCGCCTGGACGTCGCCGGCGGCCGGCTGGGAGGTGGCCTCGCGGACCTCCGTGAAGACCTTCTCCAGCTGGCCCTGGTAGTCCTGCAGGGCCTGCTCGGCCTCTTCCAGGGTGATGTCGCCGCGACCGATGAGGGACTCGGTGTAGAGCTTGCGCACCGAGCGCTTCTTGTCGATCAGGTCGTACATCAGCGGCTGGGTGAAGGCCGGGTTGTCCGACTCGTTGTGACCGCGGCGGCGGTAGCAGATGAGGTCGATCACCACGTCCTTGTTGAACGCCTGGCGGAACTCGAAGGCGAGCCGCGCGACGCGCACGACGGCCTCGGGGTCGTCGCCGTTCACGTGGAAGATCGGGGCCTCGATCATCCGCGCGACGTCCGTCGCGTACATGGAGGAACGCGAGGACTCGGGCGCGGCGGTGAAGCCGACCTGGTTGTTGATGACGATGTGGACCGTGCCGCCGGTGCGGTAACCGCGCAGCTGCGACATGTTCAGGGTCTCGGCCACCACGCCCTGGCCCGCGAAGGCCGCGTCGCCGTGGATCGCCACCGGCAGGACCGTGAAGTCCGTGCCGCCCTTGTTGATGATGTCCTGCTTGGCGCGGGCGACGCCCTCCAGGACCGGGTCCACCGCCTCCAGGTGCGAGGGGTTCGCGACCAGGGAGACCTTGATCTGCTCGCCGTCCAGACCGGTGAACGTGCCCTCGGCGCCCAGGTGGTACTTCACGTCGCCGGAGCCGTGCATCGACTTCGGGTCGAGGTTGCCCTCGAACTCGCGGAAGATCTGCGCGTACGACTTGCCGACGATGTTGGCGAGGACGTTCAGGCGGCCGCGGTGGGCCATGCCGATGACGACCTCGTCCAGCCGGGACTCGGCGGCGGAGTCGATGACCGCGTCGAGCAGCGGGATGACGGACTCGCCGCCCTCCAGGGAGAAGCGCTTCTGGCCGACGTACTTCGTCTGCAGGAACGTCTCGAAGGCCTCCGCCGCGTTCAGGCGGCGCAGGATCCGCAGCTGCTCCTCGCGCTCCATCTTGGAGTGCGGGCGCTCCACGCGGTCCTGGATCCACTTGCGCTGCTTGGGGTCCTGGATGTGCATGAACTCGATGCCGGTGGTGCGGCAGTACGAGTCGCGGAGCACACCGAGGATGTCGCGCAGCTTCATCATCGACTTGCCGGCGAAGCCGCCGACGGCGAACTCGCGCTCCAGGTCCCACAGGGTGAGGCCGTGCTCGACGATGTCCAGGTCGGGGTGCTTGCGCTGCTTGTACTCCAGCGGGTCGGTGTCGGCCATGACGTGGCCGCGGACCCGGTAGGAGTGGATCAGCTCGAAGACGCGGGCGGCCTTGGTGACGTCGTCGTCGTGCGAGGCGTCGATGTCACGCAGCCAGCGGACCGGCTCGTACGGGATCCGCAGCGCCTCGAAGATGTCGTCGTAGAAGCCGTTCTCGCCGAGCAGCAGGTTGGCGACGGTGCGCAGGAACTCGCCGGAGGCGGCGCCCTGGATGACCCGGTGGTCGTAGGTCGACGTGAGCGTCATGACCTTGGAGACGCCGAGCTTGTTCAGGGTGTCCTGGCTGGTGCCCTGGAACTCCGCCGGGTAGTCCATGGAGCCGACGCCCATGATCACGGACTGGCCGGGCATCAGGCGCGGCACGGAGTGGACGGTGCCGAGGCCGCCGGGGTTGGTCAGGGAGACCGTGACACCGGTGAAGTCGTCCATCGTCAGCTTGCCGTCACGGGCGCGGCGGACGATGTCCTCGTAGGCCTGCCAGAACTCGAAGAAGTTCAGCGTCTCGGCCTTCTTGATGGCGGCCACGACGAGCTGGCGGTCGCCGTTCGGCTTGACCAGGTCGATGGCCAGACCGAGGTTGACGTGCGCCGGCTTGACGAGGGTCGGCTTGCCGTCCTTCTCGCCGAACGACCAGTTCATCGACGGCATGGCCTTGATGGCCTGCACCATCGCGAAGCCGATCAGGTGCGTGAAGGAGATCTTCCCGCCCCGGGCGCGCTTCAGGTGGTTGTTGATGACGATCCGGTTGTCGAACAGCAGCTTCACCGGGACCGCGCGCACGGACGTCGCGGTCGGCAGCTCCAGCGAGGCGTTCATGTTCTTCGCGACGGCGGCGGACGGACCACGCAGCGTCACGTACTCGGGACCCTCGGGGGCCTCGGCGGCCGAAGATCGCGCGGCGCCGGCCGCTCCGGTGGAGCCGGTGCCCGCACCGGGCTTCGCCTTCGGCTGAGCGGGCGCCTGTGCGGGCGTCGCCGGCTTGGCCGGGGCGGGGGCCGCCTGCGCCGCGGGAGCGGCGGCCGCGGCGGGCTTCGGGGCCGCGGGGGCGGCCGGGGCGGCGGCCTGGGGGGCCGGAGCCGCGGGCTGGGGCTTCGGGGCCGTGGTGGTCTCTGCGGCCCCCGTGGCCGCAGTACCCGCCGGAGCCGGAGTGGCAGGAGCACCCGGCTTGTAATCGGCGAAGAAGTCCCACCAGGCGCGGTCTACCGAATTCGGGTCCTGGAGGTACTGCTGATAGATCTCGTCGACGAGCCACTCGTTCGGACCGAACGCGGCAGCGGGGTTCTTCCCGGCTTGGTCGTCGGTGGAGATGCTCGAGTTACTGGGGGACTGTGGCGACACGGCGGCAACCGCCCTCTTCCGCTTCACAAGGTGATGGACAGCGGGAATAAAGGCTACGCCTCCCTGGCCGGGAAGGTCAGGCCGGGCATGGTCATCGTCGCGTAAGTCACATCAAGAATCTTGTTTCAGGGCTTGAAATGGCGGGAAACAAGCGTGGTTCCGCATGTGAGAGGGTGCGTCGGCCCGGGCCCGGCGCGCCTTCGTTCGACGGGTGGCGCGGGCCTGCCTGTGATCACACGTGTCCAGCTGCGCGGAGCGGCAGCGACCGTCGTGGATCTTGTGCTTCCGGTTCGGACCCTACGTCAACTCGGGACGGAAGTCAGTCCCGGGAGAGTGACGATGATCCGGCAGCCTCGCTCGGATTCGGCCACACCGATCCGGCCGCCGTGCAGATCCACCGCCCAGCGGGCGATCGCCAGCCCCAGCCCCGTGCCGCCGTCGCTGCCCGGCCCGTGCGGCCGGGTGACGGCACCCCGGTTGAACCGCTCGAACACCCGGTGCCACTCGGACCGGGGGATGCCGGGGCCCTCGTCCAGGACCTCCAGCTCCAGCGACTCCGGCTGCGGCCCCCGGCGCGCCCGCACGGTCACCCGGCCGTGCGGCGGGCTGTGCTTGACCGCGTTGTCGATCAGGTTGGCGACGACCTGGTGGATGCGCTCGGGGTCGGCGTGCGCGGTCAGCTCCGGCGGCGAGACGTCGAGGTGCAGATGGACGTCCGTGCGGGTGTGGCTGCCCGAGCCGGTGGCCATGCCCGCGCGCGCCGAGGCGACCATGTTGGCCTCCTTCAGCACGCCCGAGAGGTACGGCCACACCTCGAACCGGCGCAGCTTCAGCGGGACGACGCCGTTGTCCAGCCGGGACAGGTCCAGCAGGGTCTCCACCAGCCGGCCGAGCCGCTCGGTCTGCTTCAGGGCCGTCCGCATGGTCTCCGGGTCGGCCTCGGTGACCCCGTCCACGATGTTCTCCAGCACCGCGCGCAGCCCGGCGATGGGTGTGCGCAGCTCGTGGGAGACGTTCGCGACCAGCTCCTTGCGCTGGTTGTCCTGGGCCTCCAGCTCATCGGCCATGACGTTGATCGTCTGGGCCAGGTCGCCGAGTTCGTCGCGGCGGTTCTCGCGCACCCGGCGGGTGTAGTCGCCCTGCGAGATGGAGCGGGCCACCGCGTTCATCTCGTCCAGCGGCATGGTGAGCGAGTGCGCCACGAACTGCGTGATGAGCAGTGTGGCGATCATCGAGAAGACCGTGATGAAGCGCAGCTCCGTCTTGGTGTGCACCGCGACGATCGACAGACCGGTGGTGATGAGCACCGAGATGACGACCAGCGCACCCAGCTTGGTCTTGATCGAGAACGGGCGTACGCCGCCCCAGGGGTCCTCGCCGAGGGTCCCGGGGCTCCTCCGTGCGGCCTGGCGCCCGTCGCGGCTCACGGGGTCGGTGTCTCCAGCGCGTAGCCCACACCGTGCACGGTACGGATGCGCTCCGCGCCGATCTTCCGCCGCAGCGCCTTGATGTGGCTGTCGACCGTGCGGGTGCCGGAGGCGTCCGCCCAGTCCCACACCTCGGCCAGCAGCTGCTCCCGGGAGAGCACCGCGCGCGGGGTGTTCGCCAGGCACACCAGCAGGTCGAACTCGGTGGGTGTCAGGTGGACGTCCTCGGACTTCACCCGCACCCTGCGCTGCGCGTGGTCGATCTCCAGCTCGCCGAGGCGCAGGATGCCGGAGCGGGGCGTGGCGGCGGCCAGCGCGGCCCGCTCCATCCGGCGCAGCAGCACGTGCACGCGGGCCGCCAGCTCCCGCATCGAGAACGGCTTGGTCATGTAGTCGTCGGCGCCGACGCCGAGCCCGACGAGCATGTCCGTCTCGTCGTCCCGCGCGGTCAGCATCAGGACCGGTACCGGCCGCTGGGCCTGCACCCGCCGGCACACCTCCAGCCCGTCGAAGCCGGGCAGCATGATGTCGAGGATCAGCAGGTCGGGCTGCCAGGCCTCGGCCGTGTCGACGGCGGCCGGTCCGTCGGCCGCCGTCTGCACCAGGAATCCCTCGGCGCGGAGCCGGGCCGCGATGGCGTCGAGGATCGTGGGATCGTCCTCGACGACCAGCACCCGGCGCTGTGCGCCCGGGGTGGTCGTCGCCGCGCCGCTCTGGGAGGTGTGTGTCTGCTCCATCGCCCGCCCCTGTTGTTGCTTTCCGGAATCCGTGGGGTGATCCCATGTCTGCGATTGACGCTTGAATGATCGGCGTCAGGGCAGCACATTACGGGGACTCACCGCGCTGTCGCTATCCAGGTCGGACGCCGAGGTGGACGGCGTCCGGAACGCCCCGGGCAACCGGCACCTCTTCGGTACGCACCTGCTGGAACCCGGCATTCCGCAAGCTTCCTTCAAATTCCGGAGAGGGCTGGGCCGACCACACCGCGAGCACCCCGCCGGGTCTCAACACCCGCGCGCAGGCGGCGAGTCCGGCCGGTGAGTAGAGGCCGTCGTTGCCCTCCGAGACGGTCCAGCCGGGCCCGTTGTCGATGTCGAGGCACAGCGCGTCGAACGTGTCGGATGTCTCATTGACGTAGGTCACGAGATCCGCTTCCACGATCGAGGTCCGCGGGTCGGCGAGCGCGTCCGCGGACACCTCGGCCAGCGGTCCCTCCCGGTGCCAGCCGATCACGGCGGGCTCCCGCTCCACCACGGTGATCCGCCCCCACCCGGGCCCCGCGGCGGCGTGTGCGAGCGAGAATCCCACGCCCAGCCCGCCGATCAGCACCTCGGGTGCCGGCCGCCCGTCCAGCGCCGACCGGGCCGCGTCGACCAGCAGCCGCTCCGACCGGCCGTCGGAGGTGTCCATCAGGAAACAGCCGTTGGCGATGATCTGCAGCAGCGCACCGTGCCTGCGCAGCACCACCTCGCCGTACGGGCCGTCGCGTCGGTCAAGGACCACAGGAGAGTCGTACACGGCAGTCATGCCCCCATCCTGCTCGAACGGCGCCCGGCGTTCACGGGAATTGCGCATGACGCCCCCGGACGTGTGCCACGGGCCGCGGGCCGGACGCGGCGGGCCGGTGAGAGGTTGCCGTGAAACCGCTCTCGCGTGGCGTCGGTCATAGACAGCGGCGCACCGGGCACGGAGGGTGGGGCGCGACGGAAGGAGCGCCTCACCGTGGAACGGAGCACGACGGGCCCCTCGCAGGGCGTGTCCCCGCCCGCGCCGGGCGCGCCCCTTCCGGACGGCACGGCCGCCGCCGGCCCCCCGGTCCTCGCGGGCCTGCTCGACGGCATACCCCGCCAGCGCGGCGCCGCGCCCCCCGCTCCGGCCGCGCGCCCGTCCCGTCCGCTGCCCCGTCCGTGGCGCCTGCTGCCCACTCCGGCCGGCACCCCGTTCACCTTCGCCTACACGGCCGTCCTGGCCGTCACCTCCCTGGTCGCGGCCCGCGCCGACCCCGGTCTGGTGCACGCCCTGCACCAGGAGTCCAGCACGGACGTGGCCCACCTGGCCGGCGCGCCCGTGCCGGTGCTCCTGGCGAGCGCGCTGTGGGTCGCGGGCGGGCTCCTCTCGCCGTACGCGCTCGGTTTCGTGCTGGTGCTCACCGCGCTGGAGCGACGGGCGGGCGCGCTGCGGGCCGCCGGTGTCTTCCTGGCCGGCCATGTCCTGGCCACCCTCGCCACCGAGGTCCCGGTGGGCCTCGCCGTCCTCGCCGGCCACCTGCCCGGATCCTCGCTGCACCGCCTGGACTACGGCATCAGCTTCGGCGTGGCCGCGAGTACCGGAGCCCTGGCGGGCCTGCTCCGCCCGTGGCTGCGCTGGCCCCTGCTGGCACTGGTGACCGGCGCGCTCCTGGACGCGCTGCTGGTGTACGCCGATCCCCTGACCGACTGGGGTCACCTGATCGCGCTGGCGATCGGCGTGTCCGCCTGGCCTCTCGTACGCCGCCGGGACCGGCCGGCCTGACGGGCGCGGCGAACCGCGCGACCAGCCGCGAAACCCCCGGATGACGCAGGTGCTCCGTTGCCGTGACGCAGGTTTTCCGTCGCCGGCACCCCTTCGGCGCACATGATCGCTCACAGCGAACACCCTCACGGGAACAATGGGCGGCGCCAGAACATTGAGTCGGCATAGCTCAAGTTGACTGCCGAAGGGGAAATCATGGCTGCTGAGTCACCGGCGTTCACGCTGACCCTGCCCGTGCTGCCGCTCGACGACGAGGTCGTGCTGCCCGGGATGGTGGTTCCGCTGGACCTGAGCGACGCCGAGGTGCGGGCCGCGGTGGAGGCCGCGCAGGCCGCCGCCCGTTCCGAACCCGGGAAGCCCAAGGTGCTGCTGGTGCCGCGCGTCGACGGCACGTACGCCAGGACCGGCGTCCTCGGCACGGTCGAGCAGGTCGGCCGGCTGGCCGACGGTGACCCCGGGGCCCTGATCCGCGGGCGGAGCCGGGTCCGCATCGGCGCCGGCACCACCGGACCGGGCGCCGCCCTCTGGGTCGAGGGCGCCCGGGTCGAGGAGGCCGTTCCCGAGCCGCTGCCGGGCCAGGTGGCCGAGCTGGTCAAGGAGTACAAGGCGCTCGCCACCACATGGCTGAAGAAGCGCGGCGCCTGGCAGGTCGTGGACCGCGTCCAGGCCATCGACGACGTGTCGGCCCTCGCCGACAACTCCGGCTACTCGCCGTTCCTGACCACCGAGCAGAAGGTCGAGCTGCTGGAGACGGCCGACCCGGTGGCCCGCCTCAGGCTCGCCACGCAGCAGCTGCGCGACCACCTCGCGGAGCAGGAGGTGGCCGAGACCATCGCCAAGGACGTCCAGGAGGGCGTCGACAAGCAGCAGCGCGAGTTCCTGCTGCGCCGTCAGCTGGAGGCGGTGCGCAAGGAGTTGCGCGAGCTGAACGGGGAGAACTCCAGGGATTCCGTCGAGGAGTCCGACGACTACCGCGCCCGCGTGGAGGCCGCCGGTCTGCCGGAGAAGGTCCGCGAGGCCGCCCTGAAGGAGGTCGACAAGCTGGAGCGCGCCTCCGACCAGTCGCCCGAGGGCTCCTGGATCCGCACCTGGCTGGACACGGTCCTGGAGATGCCGTGGAACGAGCGGACCGAGGACGCCTACGACATCCAGGGCGCGAAGGCGGTGCTGGACGCCGAGCACGCCGGTCTGGAGGACGTCAAGGAGCGCATCACCGAGTACCTGGCCGTGCGCAAGCGGCGCGCCGACCGCGGGCTCGGCGTCATCGGCGGGCGGCGCGGCGGTGCCGTACTCGCCCTGGTCGGCCCGCCTGGTGTCGGAAAGACCAGTCTGGGAGAGAGTGTCGCGCACGCCATGGGCCGCAAGTTCGTCCGGGTCGCCCTCGGCGGCGTCCGTGACGAGGCCGAGATCCGCGGTCACCGCCGTACGTACGTCGGCGCGCTGCCCGGCCGGATCGTGCGCGCCGTCAAGGAGGCCGGGTCGATGAACCCGGTGGTCCTGCTGGACGAGATCGACAAGGTGGGCTCCGACTTCCGGGGCGACCCGGCCGCCGCCCTCCTCGAAGTGCTCGACCCGGCGCAGAACCACACCTTCCGGGACCACTACCTGGAGGTCGAGCTGGACCTGTCCGACGTGGTCTTCCTCGCCACCGCCAACGTCCTGGAGGCCATCCCGGAGGCGCTCGCCGACCGGATGGAGATCGTCCGCCTGGACGGCTACACCGAGGACGAGAAGGTCGTCATCGCCCGCGACCACCTGCTCCCGCGTCAGCTGGAGCGGGCCGGCCTGGACAAGGACGAGGTCACGCTCGACGAGAGCGCGCTGCGCAAGCTCGCCGGCGAGTACACCCGCGAGGCGGGCGTACGGACCCTGGAGCGGTCCGTCGCCCGGCTGCTGCGGAAGATCGCCGCGCAGCACGAACTGGGCGAGCGGGAACTGCCGTTCACCGTCACCGACGGCGACCTGCGCGCGCTGATCGGCCGGCCGCACCACGTGCCCGAGTCCGCCCAGGACCCGGCCGAGCGCCGTACGGCCGTGCCCGGCGTGGCGACCGGCCTCGCGGTCACCGGCGCCGGCGGCGACGTGCTCTACGTGGAGGCGTCCCTGGCCGACCCGGAGACGGGCGCGGCGGGGCTGACCCTGACCGGCCAGCTGGGTGACGTGATGAAGGAGTCGGCGCAGATCGCGCTGAGCTTCCTGCGCAGCCACGGCGCCGAGCTGGAGCTGCCGGTGGCCGACCTCAAGGACCGGGGCGTGCACATCCACTTCCCGGCGGGCGCGGTGCCGAAGGACGGCCCGAGCGCGGGCATCACGATGACCACGGCCCTCGCCTCGCTGCTCTCCGGCCGCCTGGTCCGCACCGACGTCGCCATGACTGGCGAGGTCTCGCTGACCGGCCGGGTCCTGCCGATCGGCGGGGTGAAGCAGAAGCTGCTCGCCGCCCACCGCGCCGGGGTGACCACCGTGATCATCCCCAAGCGCAACGAGCCCGACCTGGACGACGTCCCGGCCGAGGTGCTGGACAAGCTGGACGTCCACGCCGTGACCGACGTCCGCCAGGTCCTGGAGCTGGCGCTCGCGCCCGCCACGAGCGAGTCGGCGCCGGAGGTTCCGGTCGCGGCGTGACGCCCGCTCCCGGAGGAGCGTCCGGATGAGCTCCGGTACGAGCTCCGGTCGAGCGTCCGGATGAGCTGCCGGACGCGGGAGGCCCGGGTCCCGTGAGGGAGGCCCGGGCCTTCCCCGTACGCGCCCCCCGTCCCGGCCATGGGCCCGAAAGGGGATCACTCGGTAGAATCAGGACGTGACGTGGGCTCCCGAGAGCGCCTCCGGCCTGATCGGGGCCGAGATCGCGGGCTACCGGGTGGAGCGCGAACTCGGCCGTGGTGGGATGGCCGTCGTCTACTGCGCCAAGGACCTGCGCCTCGGCCGCACGGTCGCCCTGAAACTGCTCGCCCCCGAGTACACCCGCAACGAGGCCTTCCGCAGCCGCTTCGCCCAGGAGTCCCGGGTCGCCGCCGCCATCGACCACCCCAACATCGTGCCGGTCTTCGAGGCCGGAGAGGCGGACGGGGTGCTGTACATCGCCATGTGCTTCGTGGCCGGCCTCGACCTGCGCGCCCTGCTCGACCGCGAGGGCCCCCTCCCGGTGCCGGCCGCGCTGCGCATCGCCGCCCAGCTCGCCTCCGCGCTCGACGCGGCCCACGCCCGCGACCTGGTGCACCGGGACGTCAAGCCCGGCAACGTGCTGATCACCAAGGGCATCGACAGCGACCACCCGGAGCACGTGTACCTCACCGACTTCGGGCTGGCCAAGAAGTCCCTGTCGCTCACCGGGTTCACCACGGCCGGCGAGTTCGTCGGCACGCTGGACTACGTGGCGCCCGAGCGGATCGCCGGGCGCCCGGTGGACGGCCGGTCCGACCAGTACAGCCTCGCCTGCGTGGTCCACGAGACCCTCGCGGGTGCCCCGCCCTTCCGGCGGGCGGACCACATGGAGCTGCTCTGGGCCCACCAGTACGACCCCCCGCCCGCGCTGAGCAAGGACCGGCCGGACATCCCCGCCGCCGCGGACGAGGTCCTGCGCCGGGCCCTGGCGAAGATCCCCGACGACCGCTACGACACCTGCCTGGAGTTCGTGGGTGCCCTGCGCGGTGCCGTCGGCGGCGCCGGCCGCGGCGCGTCCGCACCGGCGTCGGCCGACCTGCCCCCGGCCGCCCCCTGCGCGGACCGGGGCGCGCGGGAGGCCGAGGAGCCCGCGCCTCCCGAGCCGCACCCGCTTCCCCAGCCGGACCCGCTGCCCGAACCGCCGCCGCTGCCCGAGCCGCCCGAGCCCCCGTCCTGGGCCGGTCCCGTGCTCCGGGCGCCCCGCTAGGGCCGGGTTCGGGGCCGCGTTCTCCCGCCGTCAAGTCCCGAGACCCCGGAACATGACCCCGACCTGCCGTTCCGGCCTACTGGACGTACGGGCCGCACCGGAGACACCGGACACCGACCGGGGCCCGCGGAACGCGACAGGAGAGAACCGTGAAGAACACGATCCGTACCTGTGTGGTGCGCCAGTGGCTGCGGGGCAGGCGGCTGGCCGTGCTCGCCGTCACGAGCACCCGTACCCGGAGCACCACGGGCGGGGGCGCGTCCGCGTGCGGGGTCAGGGTGCCGTCAGCGACTGCTCCGCCCACACCGTCTTGCCCACCCGGTCGTGCCGGGTGCCCCAGCGCTCGGCGAGCTGGGCGACCAGCAGCAGGCCCCGGCCGCCCTCGTCGAAGATCCGGGCCCGCCGCATGTGCGGGGTGGTGCCGCTGGAGTCGTAGACCTCGCTGATCAGTTTGGTGCCCTGGTGGATCAGCCGGAGCCGGATGGGCGGGCGGCCGTACCGGATGGCGTTGGTGACCAGCTCGCTGACCATCAGCTCGGTGGTGAAGGAGGCCTCGTCCAGCCCCCAGGCCGTCAGCTGCTCGGTGGCGTACCGTCGGGCCCGGGAGACGACCGTGAGTTCGTCGTCCAGCTGCCAGGAGGCGACCAGGTCCTCGTGCAGCGCCCGGGTACGGGCCACCAGCAGGGCGATGTCGTCGTCGGGGCGGCGGGTGAGCAGCTCGGTGAGGACCCGGTCGCACACCGAGTCCAGTGACTTCGCGGGGCGGCCCAGCGCGGTGAACATCTTCTCCAGCGCCTCGTCGATGTCGTGGTCGCGGGCCTCCAGCAGACCGTCGGTGTACAGCGCCAGCAGGCTGCCCTCCGGCAGTTCCGTCTCGAACGCCTCGAAGGGCAGCCCGCCGAGCCCCAGCGGCGGCCCCGCGGGCACGTCGAGGAAGCGGACGACGCCGTCCGGGCTCACCACCGCGGGCGGCGGATGCCCGGCCCGGGCCAGGGAGCACCGGCGCGAGACCGGGTCGTAGACGGCGTACAGGCAGGTGGTGCCGATGCCGCCGGCGCTGTCCGCGTCCGGGTCGGCGCTGCCCTCGTCGGCGGCGAGCCGCAGCACCAGGTCGTCCAGGTGGGTGAGCAGCTCGTCGGCCGGCAGGTCGACGTCGGCCAGGGTGCGCACCGCCGTGCGCAGCCGGCCCATGGTGGCGGAGGCACGGATGCCGTGGCCCACCACGTCGCCCACGACCAGCGCCACCCGCGCCCCGGACAGCGGGATCACGTCGAACCAGTCGCCGCCCACGCCGGCCCGGGTCGCGGCCGGCAGGTAGCGGGTGGCGATCTCCAGGGCCTCCTGCTCGGGCAGCGTGTGCGGCAGCAGGCTGCGCTGCAGGGCCATGGTGGTGGTGCGGGAGCGCGCGTAGCCGCGGGCCTGTTCGATGCCGGCGGCGGCCTTGGCGGCGAACTCCTCGGCGAGCCGCAGCTCCTCCGGGCCGAAGGACCCCCGCTCCGGGTGCCGGCCGAACAGGGCGACGCCCAGCGTGCCGCCCGGGGCGAGCAGCGGCACCGCCAGCAGCGCGTGCGTCCCGGACGCGCGCACCCACGCGCCGCCCGGGTC
Source organism: Streptomyces sp. NPDC107654 (assembly GCF_055639035.1). Classification (NCBI taxonomy): domain Bacteria; kingdom Bacillati; phylum Actinomycetota; class Actinomycetes; order Kitasatosporales; family Streptomycetaceae; genus Streptomyces; species Streptomyces sp. NPDC107654. The sequence continues at coordinate 28,936 of NZ_JBVKBI010000032.1, read as the reverse complement.
CAGCGCCGCCCACTCGGCGACCGCCGGGTCCGCCGTGTCGTACAGCTGCGGGCCGGCGAGCGTCAGACAGCGGGCGGGCGGCGAGTCGGCCGGGCAGACGACCGCCTCGCCGACACATGTGCCGGAGCCGGGCCCCGCGCCGTCGGGGACCGTGCGCAGGGCGGCCCGGCGCAGCACGAACCGCTCCGGCCCGGGGTGGACGGTCCCGGTGCCGGTCAGCGGGGAGTCCAGCAGGTCGACGGTCATCGCGTCGGCCAGCCTGGGGACCGTCACCTCGGCCAGTTCCTGGGCGGCACGGGCCTGGTCCGCCGCCGTCCCGACGGCGGTGTCGGACTCGGCGGGGGGACGGGCACGGCCGGTGCGCTCCGGGGACGGCTGCTCCACGGACAGGCAGACGGCCCGCACCCTGCCGTCGGCGTCCTTCAGGGGGGTGAGGAGGGTGGCCCGGCCTAGGTCGGGACCGAGCCCGGCCCGCGACTCCTGCGGCCGGCCGGACTCCAGTGCCAGCCGCATCGCCCGGTGGGCCTCCTCGCTCGCGGCCCCCGGCACGATGTGGGCGAGGCTCAGCCCGCGCATCGCCGCCTCGGGCAGGGCGAGGGCGTGCTCCAGCCGGCGGTTCGCGCGGACCAGGCGCAGCTCCGCGTCGAAGATCGCCAGCGGAAAGGGGGACTGGAGGAAGGTCCACTCCTCCAGCGGTTCACCCCGGGGCGGCTGGGCCCGGGCCGTCACGGCGCTCACCACGAGCCAGTCGGTGGCGCCGGTGCCCGTGGTGCGGCGGTGGGCGAGCACGCCGAGTTCCAGGTGCCGGCCGTCCCGGTGGCGCAACGGGACGTTGCCGTTCCAGCGGCTGCGGCCGGCCAGCGCCCGCCGGACCGCGGCGGCGTCGGTGGCGAGGAGCGCGGTGGCGGGACGGCCGACCACGGCCGGGGAGTCGTAGCCGAGCAGCCGCCGCGCTCCCTCGCTCCAGCCGGTCAGGATGCCCTGCTCATCGATGGTGGCCGTGGCCGTGTACGTCGACTGTCGCTCCATCGCCGCTCATCTCGCCCTTGCTCGGCAGGCTCTCCTGACCAGCATGATCCCGGGCGGCGCGGAGCACCAACGCAGCGCGGCGCAACCGGTGGCCCCCACCGGCGGGACCCACCACCCGGCCGTCGGCCGGGCACCGGCGGCGACACCGGCGCCGTCCCGCACCCGGCCGGGCGCCCTGTCGCCGTGCCTGCCCCGGGCGCCCCGCGGGGCACCCGGCCGGGAAGGGACCCCGGATCCCTGACCGGGAGGGTGCCCGATCCCCGGCCCGCGGGGCTGTGTCAGCCCAGGGCCAGTGCCTGCACCCGGTCCAGCGCCCCGTTGAACTTGTCGTGGTCGCCGACGGTCGGGCCGGAGGAGGTGTACTGCCACATGGTGTAGTACGACCACCCGGCCGGCAGCGTCCCCGGGTCCGAGGCGTAGCGGGCGATCCACAGGGGGCTGTTCACCGCGAAGCCGCCGTGGTTGCCGGTGCACTGGGTCCACCAGCTGGCGGCCGTGTAGATCACCGGGTAGCGGCCGGTGCGTGACCTGTAGGTGTTGACGAAGTCGGTGATCCAGCCGACCATCTGGCTCGCGGTCTTGCCGTAGCAGGCGGCGCCGTACGGGTTCCACTCGATGTCGAGGGCGCCGGGCAGGGTCTTGCCGTCGCGGGACCAGCCGCCGCCGTGGTCGACGAAGTAGTTGGCCTGGGTGGCGCCGCTGGTGGTGTCCGGGGTGGCGAAGTGGTACGAGCCGCGGATCATGCCGACGTTGTAGGAGCCGTTGTACTGCTGGGCGAAGTACGGGTTCAGGTAGTACGTGCCTTCCGTCGCCTTCGTGTACGCCCAGCGGACCCCGCTGTTCCACAGGGTCGACCAGGCGACGTTGCCCTGGTAGGCGGCGACGTCGACGCCCTCCGTCTGGGTGGCGTCGCCGGTGCTGGGCGTGCCGTCCTGGCCGTCGTGGGCGAGGACGCCCATGCCCATGTGGGCGGAGCCGCGGCTGGGGGTGCTCGCGGCCTGCGCGGAGGTGAGCGGCAGAGCGCAGGAGAGCGCCGCGAGCAGGGCCGTGAGGAGGACGGCGCGGGGGCGCGGGCGGCGGAGGGGGCGCACGCGGGAGGAGGAGGCGGAGAAGAGGGGGGAGGGGGGCGAGCCGGGTCTGAGCACGGACATGTCGTGCCTCCGGGGAGTGGGGTGGGGGGAGAACTGCGCGAGCTGCGTGGGGGGCTCATGGCGCCGGCGCGTCCACTGGCGTGGGCATGCCATTAGGGGCCGTGGTAAAGAAGCTACGCACGTAGATACGGCGTGGGAAGGGGGTCCGGAGGACGCCGTTGGTCTACGCCTGCGAAATACTTACGGAGCTGCGGCAATGACGACATGTGACAGAAATTTTCAGGACCGCGAAACCGATCAGGGGTGCTGACGTGCACGAGGACGGAAACGGCGACGCGCACGGCGTCGCCGGGCAGGTGACGCCCAGTGGTGCAGACCAGGAGTTCCTGGCGCTGGAACGCGAGTTGACCGTGCTGCTCCGGCGTGCCCGCGCCAATCAGGGCGAGATGGCCCGGGAGGTCCACCCCGACCTGGAGTCCTCCGCGTACGGCCTGCTCATCCGGCTGGACGAGCTCGGCGGTCAGCGGGCCACGGAACTCGCCGCCTACATCGGCGTCGGCAAGGCCACCATGTCCCGCCAGCTGCGGGCCCTGGAGGACCTGGGGCTGATCGCCCGCGAACCCGACCCCGCCGACGGCCGCGCCTGGCTGGTCACCCTCACCGAGGAGGGCCGCCGCCGCGTCGGTACGGTCCGCGAGGCCCGCCGCGCCCGCTACGTCCGCCAGCTGGCCCACTGGGACCGCAGCGAGGTCTCCGAGCTGGCCCGGCTGCTCCACGAGCTGAACGGCGTCATGGCGAAGTAGTCCGGTGGTCGGGCACGGGGGCCGGGGGTGGTCCGGTGGTCGGGCACGGGGCCGGGGGTGGTCCGGTGGTCCGGCACGGGGCCGAGGGTGGTCCGGTGGTCCGGCACGGGGCCGAGGCTGGTCCGGTGGTCCGGCACGGGGGCCGAGACGGACGCCCCCGCCGCCGGCCGTGCCCGAACGGCGGCTCACAGCTCCGCGAACACCACCGTCGCGTCGTCGTGCGTCTTGCTCCGCCCCAGGAACGCCCGCTCCTCACGGTCCGCCGCCTCCAGCTCCCGTACCCGCTCCACCAGCGACCGGGCGCCGTCCTTCGCGACCACGTCGAACAGGGCCGTCCAGTCACCCTCCCGGAACGTCTCCGTCCAGCGGGTCGCGCCGTCCGTCAGCGCGGCCAGCGCCCGGACCTCGCGCCGGGGCAGCACGCCGGTGACCGCCCGCGCCGCCACCGCGGGATCGGCGGCGGCCGTGAAGAAGCCGCCCTCCCTGTTGCGCAGGTTCGCGTCGACCAGGGCGTCGGTGGCGAGCGCGGCGCGCGGCAGCCGGGCCAGCCGGTCGTCCAGCACCGGGGTGACCGTGCCGTCGGGTCCCTGCAGCAGCAGCGCCGCGTCGGACAGCACCAGGTACTCGACCTCGGCGGCGGACCAGCGGGTCAGGGCGACGGTTGCCTGGGGGGTGCGCGGGTGAGAAAGGTCACAGGCGCCCGCGTGGGCGTCGGCGGTACGGCGGATCGCCGTCGCGAGAATCTCCGGGAGCGTCAGATCTCGGCCGGAAACGGTCAGTTCGGTCAGCGCCCCGCCCAGGCGCGCGGTGAACCAGGGGACGGAATGCAGACAGCCCGTCCCGGCGCTCGGCGGTGTCACCCCGTCCAGGACGATCACGCAACCGCCCTGTCCGGAGGCGGGTAGTCCGACACCGGCGAAGTCCTCGTTGGGGCGGGACGCGTCGCCGGGTTCCGAAACGAGATCAGTGCGCATCCGGCCAGTCTGCACGAGCCCTTCACACGCCCCGGCAAAGGCCGGCAACCGTTCGGCGAATTCGGGTGACCACGCAGGTCAGGCGCCTGGTTTGGGGGGGAATGGGCCACTCCGGGAAGACGTGGTGGCGAATACTGCCAAAGCCAGCCGCGCGCGTCCAACCGGCACGGCGCACGGCAGCCGCGCACGCGCCAGAGGAACTTGCCCGCCAACTCCCCTCCGATGTTCACTCCTTCGGGTGGCGGGTCAGGTGATGCGCGACCACTGCCCACCGGCGCTGGGAGGGTCGGGAACCGTACGAACCGGGTGTACGCACCACTTGGCACCGATATGACGGGGCGCCACCCGGGCCCCTGGGTAGACGAGTTCAGGAATGCGAGCACCGGTGCAGAAGAAGCGGCCTCGGCGCACAGGCAGGCAGACGGCCCCCGAGGGGACCGTCCCCCAGACCCCCGTGGGCTCCGGCCGTCCCACTCATGTGCGCACCCGGCTGATCGTCGCCGTGGCCGTGGTGGCCGCCGCCGTGGCGGGAGCCGGCGCGCCCGCGCTGCTCACCGCCTCCGGGGACGTCAGCGACTCCCAGGAGCTGGTGACGCTCGCCGTCCGCACCCAGGACGCGCTCACCCTCGCCCACTCCCTGGCCGACGAACGCGACGAGGTCACCTCGTACATCGCGGCCGGCCGCCCCAAGTCCAAGGCACCCTCGGAGGACCGCAGCGCCCGCGTGGACCGGCAGGTCGAGGAGCTGCGCGCCGACACCGACACCCCGGCGGACCTGCGCACCACCCTCGACGGCATCGACGCGCTGCGCCGGGCCGCGCTCACCGGCAAGACCTCCACCCTCCAGACCCACCAGGCGTACTCGGCGACGATCACCGCACTGCACCGGCTCGCCGAGCAGCTGGCCGAGCAGATGCCCCCGCGGGCCGGCTCCGGCGCCCACGCCCTGGCCGAACTGGACTCCGCCGTCCAGCAGTCCGCCGCCGCCCGCGGCCTGCTGCTGGCCGCGCTGAACGTCCCCTCCCGCAGCCGGACGGTGATCGACCCCACCACCGGCCTGCCCACCACCTCCGCCACCGGCAGCGACGCGGACCGCGAACAGCGCGACGCGCTCACCGCCGCCGCCCAGCAGGCCCGGCTGCGCGCCGACGCGGCCCTCGCCGACTTCCGCGCGACCGCGCCCAAGGCCGCCGTGGACTCCTACACCTCCACGGTCACCGGCCCCGAGGTGAACTCGGCCGAGAAGTACCTGGCGACGCTCACCGACCAGCCCACCCTCGCCGACAGCGAGCTGACCACCGGCACCAAGAAGCTGGACGCGGCCCTGTCCGCCCGCGTCGACCTGATGCGCGGCGCCGAGTCCGCGCTCTACGACCACCGCGCCAAGGACCTCGAGAAGCTCCGCGACGACGACGTCACCGCGCTGGAGATCCGGGTCGCGGTCCTCGGCGCGCTGCTGCTGGTCGCGGTCGGCATCGCCACCGCCATGGCCCGCAGTCTGACCCGCCCCCTGTCGGTGCTGCGCCGCGGCTCCGCCCGCCTCGCCGAGGCCGAGGACCCGACGGCCCAGGACCCGATCGCCTTCACGGGCCGCAACGACGAGTTCGCCCAGGTGGTCCGCTCGGTCAACGCCCTGCACGCGCACGCGGCGGCCCTGCACGAGCGGGTCGCCACCCTGGAGACCGACCGCAAGCACCTGGTCGGCCAGCGGCAGAAGATGGCCGACGCCCGCGAGGAGCTGCGCGCCGAACTCGCCGACTCCGCCGCCCAGCTGGAGCGGCTGCGCACCAGCATCGGCTCCACCTTCGTCAACCTGGCGCTGCGCACCCTGGGCCTGGTCGAGCGCCAACTGGCCGTCATCGAGGGCCTGGAGGACCGCGAGCAGGACCCGGACCGTCTCGCCACGCTCTTCAAGCTCGACCACTTCGCCACGGTGATGCGCCGGCACAGCGAGAACCTCCTGGTCCTCGCCGGCACCGAGCACGTCCAGCAGCACCCCGGCCCGGTGCCGCTGGTCGACGTGGTCCGGGCGGCGGTCAGCGAGATCGAGCGCTACGAGCGCGTCCGCATCGCGGCCCTGCCCCCGCACGCGCACGTGGCCGGCTTCGCCGCCGACGACCTCTCCCACCTGCTGGCCGAACTGATGGAGAACGCCACCTCGTTCTCCCCGCCGGACCTTCCGGTGGAGGTCTCCGGCTGGCTCCTGGAGTCGGGCGAGGTCATGCTGTCGGTCCAGGACGAGGGCATCGGCGTGGCGGAGGACCGCCTCGCCCGCCTCAACGCCCGCCTCGCCGACTTCGACCCCGAGTCCCTCTACGACCAGGAGGGCGACGACGGCCTCGGCCTCGGCCTGTACGTCGTCGCGCGTCTCGCCCACCGCCACGGCGTCCGCGTGCAGCTGCGCGAGCAGAAGCAGGGCGGCCTCGCGGCGGTGGTCGTCCTTCCGTCCGGCCTCCTCACCGAGGCCCCGCCCACGGCCCTCCCGCCCCGCACCACCGTCCCCGGCGTCACGACCACCCGCACGCTCCCCGGCGCCGACGCGGAGGCCAACTCCAACGTCCTGCCCGCCCGCGCCAAGCACCAGGACCTCCTGGTCACCCTGGCGGAACAGGCGGTACGGGAGGCGGGCGAGGAGGCCGGCCAGGAGGCAGGCGAGGAGGCGCCGCGCGAAGCGCCGGCGGAGGCCCACGAGCAGGCCGCCCAGCCCGCCCGGGACACGGAGACCCGCCCGAAGCCCCCGGCGGAGACGCCCGCCGAGACGACGATGGAGCTGCTGCTCCCGGAGCCCCCGGCCGAGCCGGCGAACGACGCGGCGGCCCGTCCCCACGACCCGGCGGCCGCCGGCGGCGAGGACGCCCCCCAGGGACCGCACGCATCCGGCGACGGAACCCGCACCGACGGTGCGGGCGGGGAAGGGACCGACGCCGAAGGCGAAGCCGAGGCGGAGGAGGAACGGCTCACCAGCAAGGGCCTCCCCAAGCGCACACCCAGGATCACCGCCCCCGCCGCACCGCCCCGCCAGCGCAGCACCTCCGTCGACGCCGAGGCCCTGCGCCGCAGGCTCGGCGGTTTCCGCAGCGGAGCCCAGGCCGGCTATCGCGACGTGGAGACGGAGATCGCCGAACAGACGGCCAACACCAAGCGGCCGACCAGCCACGCACACGCCGAAGAAGCCACGGGGGGCACAGCCGAGGAGGCAAGCAGTTGACCGCGCCCACTACCTACGGACTGAGCAGTGAAGCCCGCAACCTGCACTGGCTGCTGACCAACCTGGTCGAGGAAGTACCCGGCATCCAGTCCGTCGCCGTGGTCTCCTCCGACGGGCTGCTCCTGCTGTCGTCCGACCCGGGCCACACCGAGCAGTCCCGCCAGGCCCGTCCGGCGAAGGGCCCCCGGGGCTCCTCCGCGGACCTCGCCACCATCGTCTCCGGCATCGGCAGCCTCACCGTCGGCGCCGCGAAGCTGATGGAGTTCGGCGGGGTCAAACACACCATGGTCGCGATGGAGGAGGGCAGCCTGTTCGTGATGTCGATCAGCGACGGCTCACTGCTCGGCGTACACGGTTCCGCCGAGTGCGACATGAGCGTCGTGGCGTACCACATGGCGCTCTTCGTCGGCCGCGCCGGGCACGTCCTGACGCCCGAACTCCGCAGCGAGCTCCGCAAATCCCTGGAGGCCGAGTCGACGGGGAGCGCCCGATGACCGGCACCGGGAGGAAGCCGGGGAAGTCGCAGCTCCCGGTCCGCGGCGGTGACCGCAAGCCCGCCCGCGTCCGCCCCTACTCGCTCACCGGCGGCCGTACCCGCTTCGGCCACGTCCTCCTGGTGGAGACGTTCGTGGCCGCGCTGGAGGCCCCGGAGGAGCGCAGGGAACTGACAAGTGCTCCGCTGTCCGCCCGGGTCATGCCGGAGATGCGGGCCATTGTCGAACTGTGCCGCCGTATGCGCACGGTGGCCGAGATCGCCGCGCTGCTGAAGATGCCGCTCGGCGTGGTCCGCGTCCTCCTGAGTGATCTCGCGGACCAGGGAAAGATCCGTGTGTACGGCACCGGAACCGGTCACGGCACCGGCCGCCCGGACCGCGCTCTGCTGGAAAGGGTGCTGAGTGGACTCCGCCGTCTCTGACGCCACCGCCTCCTTCGGGGGCACCCCCCTCGTCCCCGGGTTCGCCGAGCCGGACGAGGACCTGAGGGCCTGGCAGACGGACCGAACCCGCGCCCCCATCGCGACCAAGATCGTGGTGGCGGGCGGGTTCGGCGTCGGCAAGACCACCCTCGTCACCTCCGTCTCGGAGATCACGCCCCTGCAGACCGAGGCGCTGATGACCGAGGCCAGCGAGGGCACCGACGACCTGTCGGCCACGCCGGGCAAGCTCACCACCACCGTGGCCATGGACTTCGGCCGCATCACGCTCGACGACGACCTGGTGCTCTACCTGTTCGGCACGCCGGGCCAGCAGCGGTTCTGGTTCATGTGGGACGACCTGGTGCGCGGCGCGATCGGCGCCGTCGTCATGGCCGACACCCGCCGCCTGAAGGACTGCTTCCCGGCACTGGACTACTTCGAGAGCTGCGGACTGCCCTACGTCGTCGCGGTCAACCACTTCGACGGCAGCGAGCGGTTCGAGCCGGAGGACGTGCGCGAGGCCCTTACGATTCCTCCGCACATACCTGTCATGATCATGGACGCGCGGCGCCGGATCTCGGTGATCGAGACCCTCCTGGCCCTGGTGGCCCACGCGCTGGACGAAACCCCCGAGTAGTCCACGAACCGTCCCCAGCTCCCGTAGGAGGCACCACCCGCATGCGGAAGATACTCGTCGTCGGGGCCGGCCAGTCCGGCCTCCAGCTCGCCCTCGGCCTGCAGTCGCACGGCTACGAGGTCACCCTGATGTCGAACCGGACCGCGGACGAGATCCGCTCCGGCCGGGTCATGTCGACGCAGTGCATGTTCGACACGGCCCTCCAGCACGAGCGTGACCTCCAGCTGAACTTCTGGGAGTCCCAGGCCCCGAAGATCGAGGGAGTCGGCGTCTCCGTCGCCGCGCCCGGCTCGCACGACCCGGGCCCCACGCAGCGGGCCATCGACTGGGTCGGCAGGCTGGACGGGTACGCGCAGTCGGTCGACCAGCGGGTGAAGATGGCCGGCTGGATGGAGACCTTCGCGCAGCGCGGCGGCCAGCTGGTCATCCACGGCGCGGCCGTCGGCGACCTGGACTACTTCTCCCGCACCTACGACCTCGTCCTGGTCGCCGCGGGCAAGGGCGAACTGGTGTCGATGTTCGCCCGCGACCCCGAGCGCTCCCCGTACAGCGAGCCGCAGCGGGCGCTGGCGGTGGCGTACGTCCACGGTCTCGGCCCGCGGCCGGAGCACCCGGAGTTCGACGCGGTCCGCTGCAACCTGGTCCCGGGCGTCGGCGAGCTGTTCGTCATGCCGACCCTGACCACCTCCGGCCGCGCCGACATCCTGTTCTGGGAGGGCATACCCGGCGGCCCGCTCGACGTCTTCAAGGGCGTCAAGGACCCGGCGGAACACCTCTCCCTGACCCTGGAACTCATGGAGCGGTTCACGCCCTGGGAGTACGCGCGGGCCACCAGGGTCGAACTCACCGACGCCGGCGGCACGCTGGCCGGCCGGTACGCCCCGACCGTCCGCAACCCCGTCGGCCGGCTGCCCGGCGGCGGACTGGTCCTCGGCGTGGCCGACGTGGTCGTCGCCAACGACCCGATCACCGGCCAGGGTTCCAACTCGGCGGCCAAGTGCGCGGCCGCGTACCTCGCCTCGATCCTGGAGCACGGGGACAAGCCGTTCGACGAGGAGTGGATGCGGCAGACCTTCGACCGGTACTGGGCCACCGCCCAGCACGTCACCAAGTGGACCAACGCCATGCTGGCGCCGCCGCCGGAGCACGTGCTGAACCTCATCGGCGCGGCCGGGCAGCTCCAGCCGGTGGCGAATCGATTCGCCAACGCGTTCGACAACCCGGCCGACTTCGAGGACTTCTTCTTCGAGCCGGAGAAGACGGCCGCCTACCTGGAGTCGGTGGCCCGGGCCTGACGGGACCGTCCCCCTTTTGACACCTCTCACCGGCGGAGGGACGCTGGAGGGAAAGGGGCGGAGGGGGACGAGCCACGCAGGAGTTCCCATGGACGGTCGACGCGTACGCCTGGCGGTGCTGACGCCCCTGACGGTGTCGGCGTTGACAGTGTCGGCGCTGACGGCCGCGGTGACGCCCGCCGCCCCGACGGCCGCCGCGACGGCGTCGCCCACCTGCGGTGTCTCGCGGGCCGACGGCCCGGCGCGCCTGGAGGTCGTCGGCGAGGACTTCAGGCCGGACAAGGCCGTGTTCATCGAGTCCGCCCACGGAGCCGAGGGCACCGTGCGGACCGATGCCGACGGCGCGTTCGCCGCGACGATCAGCCATGCCGCCGGCACCGTCAGCGCCCGGCAGGCCGGCGGCCCCGAGGTCAGGTGCGGCACGGCCGAGCGGGGGGCGCGCATGAACGCCCAGGAGCAGTACGCGGCGGGCTACAAGGCGGGATACGCCGCCATGAAGAACGACTGCGACGTCCGGGACCTCAAGCGCGTACCGGTGAACGACAACTTCCGCGACGGATTCCGGGACGGCGCGGCCGCGGCCGGGAAGACGTTCTGCTCGCGCTAGCCCCGCGCTGCCGGACCGGGACGTACCGCGCCGAGGATCGGGTGGCCGGCGATCGGGGAGACCGTGACCTTCTCGCCCGGTCTCGGCGCCTGGACGACCCTGCCGTCCCCGACGTACAGGGCGACGTGCGTCGCCTCGGGGAAGTACACGACCAGGTCGCCCGGCCGGAGCTGGTTCAGCGGAATCCTCTCCAGCTGTTCCCACTGCTCCTGGCTGGTGCGCGGGATCGGTGTCCCCGCGTGGGCCCACGCCTGCGAGGTGAGGCCCGAGCAGTCGAACGCGTCCGGGCCCTTCGCCCCCCACGCGTACGGCTTGCCGACCTGCTCCATGGCGTAGCGGACCGCCCGTTCGCCCTGCGCGGTGGCCGGGCGGTCGGCGGGGAGGGCGCCCGCGGTGGTGAGCCTGCGCTGCGCCTCGGTGACCCCCTGCTGTTCCAGGCGGGCGATCGCGGCGAGCTGGTCGGGGCTGAGACCGGCCAGCAGGCGTTCCACGTCGGCGAGTCCGGCCCGGACGCCGTCACGCTGCCGCTGCTGCCGGCCGGCCAGGGTGAGCTGGGTGTCGAGGGCCTTGCGGGCGGCGCGGGCCAGCGTGTCCTTGCGCCTCTCGGCGGTGGCCAGCCGGGTCACCGTACGGGCCCGCTGGCGTGCCAGCTCGCCGATGACGTGACCCTCGTCCAGCGCGTGCTGGGGGTCGGGGGCGAGGAGGAGCCGCACGTACGGGCCGAGGCCGCCGCTGCTCTGGTACTGCTGCCGGGCCAGGCGCCCGGCGTCGGTCCGGCTGCCCTGCAGGGCGAGCCGGGCGCGGGCCAGTTCGCCGTCGAGCCGGGCCACCTCGGCGCGTTGCCGCTCCAGCTGCTCGGTCGTGGCGTTGTAGGTCTCGGTGGCCTGTTCCGTCTGCCGGTACAGCCGCTGAAGATCCGTCAGCAGCCGGGCCACGGACCGCTGCGGGTCCGGCGCGGCCGCGGCCGGTACGGGCACGAGAGCGGCCTGGGCCGCCACCGTGGCCGCACAGGCCAGCCGCAGAAGACTTCCTGACACGTCATCACCTCTGCTGGTGGGATAGTCGCAAAGGTGATAATCGGACGCGTCGGTACGGAGTCAGGAGCAGGCCCGCGCGGTACGGCGCTGCGGTTTCACCCGTTCGGTCGCGACCAGGGCCACCGGAGCCCGCCCCCGGAGGTGTCGTCCGGGTCGTACGCGTACTTCCATCCCTGGACCAGCCCCAGCCTCCTGCTGTGCCCCCGGGGCACACGCCGGTAGACCAGCACCGTGGGCGGGCCGCCCTCCGGGTTCGGGACGGGGATGCGGTACGACTTCGGGGGGTGCCCGGTGGGACCGAGCAGCACGGGCAGCACCCGCCCGTCCATGGGGCCGCCCTCGAAGGGGATGTCCTGGCTCTTCACGAGGTCAGTCTCGGCCATCCTCGGCGAGCGCGCCGACGAGTGCCGCGGTCTGGGGGTCACGGGCCGCGGTGACGCTGAGGACGGCCACGAACTGGTCCACCAGCCAGTCCCGCAGCTCACCGGCCGGGGGCTGCTTGCCCTCGTCCAGCCAGATGAGGGAGGCCGCCTCGACGGCCGTGATCCACATCCGGACCGTCATGCGCAGCCGGGGCCCGGGACCGGTGATGCCGAGGTGCTCGTAGATGTGTTCGGCGGCAGACCGGCGCACCCCGTCCACGAGGGCGGTGGTGCGGGAGGTCTCCACCACGCTGCCGCCCTGGAGCAGCGCGCTGAAGCCGGCGTCGTGCTGGTCCACGAAGGCCAGATAGCGGTCCAGGGCGCGGGACAGGCGGGGCAGCAGGGGGCCCTCGCGGGCCTCGTCGAAGCACTGCCGGAGTTCCTCGGCGGCGGAGCGCAGCGCGGCCTCGTACAGCTGCTGCTTGCCGCCCGGGAAGTACCGGTACACCAGCGGGCGGGAGACTCCGGCCGCCTCCGCCACGTCGTCCAGGGAGACGTCCTCGGGGGCGCGGTGCGCGAAGAGGCCCAGGGCGGCGTCGAGGAGCTGACTTCGTCGCTCCTCGACGCTCAGGCGGCGGTATGCGGGGGTGGCCGACGGGGTCATGACCAGCAGCCTAATCGCCGCGCGGCCCCGGCCGTCCTCCGTCCGCCGGCAGACGGTGGCCGCCCGCGCCGTTCCCCGCGCCCCTGCGGGTCGCACCGGCCGGCCTAGGCCAGGAGGCCCGACGACCTCCACAGCCGCCGTCCGACTCCCCTGAGCACACCGATGTCGTCCAGGAAGTCCGTCAGCCGCTTCGCGCCCGTCTGCATGACCTCGCGCCGGTGCGCGCTGGCCTTCACCTGGGCCATGGCCTCCCGCTTGTCCAGGCCCACGTTGGTGTAGACGTCGGGGTTGACGAAGGCGACCGAGAAGACGCGGGCGAACTCGCCGGAGGTGACCCGGGTGAACTCCTGGGACCACTTCGGGGCGGTCACCATCTGGCGGCGCAGTTCCTCGCGGGCGTACCGGACGTGCCGGGCCTCCTCGACCACGTGGATGCGGGTGACCCCGCGGACCAGCGGCTGCACCCGCTCGTCCGGGAACGTCAGCCGCTGCATCCAGTCCAGGATCTCCTCGCCGAGCAGCGTGGCGGTGAAGGAACCGGGGGTGGTGGAGATGGTCTTGAAGAGGCGGCCGAGGTTCTGGTGGGCGCGGCTCACCGGGTACCAGGGCGTGTCCCCGTGCGAGATCAGCCGGGCGAACATCTTCGAGTGCCGGCACTCGTCCTCGATCTCGGTGAGCGCGTACCGCACGTGCGCGCTCGTCGCCGCCTTGTCGTATATGTGCCTCACGAGAAGCTGCATCAGGATGATCTCGAACCAGATGCCGAGCGAGGCCAGCGCGGCGGCCTCGTGCTGGGAGAGCAGGATGCGCTGCTCCTCGCTCATCCGCTTCCACATCGGGGTGTCGTAGAGGGACACCAGCTCCGGCGGCCAGAACCACTTGCCCTCCTCGAAGGGCGCGTCCCAGTCCAGCTCCTTGTCCGGGTCGAAGGAGTGCTTGGCGGAAGAGACGAGCAGCCGTTCGGCCACCTGTTCCCGGTCCTTGAGCAGGCCGAGCGCGTCGCGCAGGCCCTCCAGCGCGTCCGCTTCCGTCAGGGTCGTCATGGCTCCCTCACCTCGTTACCCGGGGGTAGTCGTCCTGCCTCTTATGAGACTGCTTGTCAGCAAGCCCGTCAATCCCTCACGCATGACTTGTTGACCCGGCGTCTACGTGTGAGCCTGCCGGGTATGCCGACGCATGACCTCTACGCCAACGACCCCGGAAGCTCCTCCTGGCAGGTGCCCGCCGCCGGCGCGGCCCGCTTCAGCTGGGAGTACGACGACGGGCGCGACCGCCTGCTCGCCCTGTACCAGAAGGGCAAGGACAAGCAGTGGGACGGGCGGACCCGGATCGACTGGGACCTGGAGGTCGACCCGTACGACGCCCTCGGCACCCCGGAGGAGGCGATGTCCCTGTACGGCACCCCGTACTGGGCCAAGCTCTCCGAGAAGGACAAGGGCGAGCTGCGCCGGCACTACGCCTCCTGGCAGTTCAGCCAGTTCCTGCACGGCGAGCAGGGCGCGATGATCTGCGCCGCGCGGATCGTGGAGTCGGTGCCCGACCTCGACGCCAAGTTCTACTCCGCGACCCAGACCATGGACGAGGCCCGGCACGCCGAGATATACGCCCGGTTCCTGCACGAGAAGATGGGCCTCGTCTACCCGATCAACGACAACCTCCAGTCGCTGCTCGGCGACACCCTGCGCGACAGCCGCTGGGACATGCCCTACCTGGGCATGCAGGTGCTCATCGAGGGCCTGGCGCTGGCCGCGTTCGGCATGATCCGGGACACCACGGACAAGCCGCTGCCCCGGCAGATCCTCACCTACGTCATGCAGGACGAGGCCCGGCACGTCGCCTTCGGTCGGATGGCGCTGCGCGACTACTACCGGCAGCTCACCGACGCCGAACTGCGCGAGCGCGAGGAGTTCGTCATCGAGGGCTGCTACCTGATGCGCGACCGGCTGCGCGGGGTCGAGGTGCTGGAGAACTTCGGCATCCCGAAGGCCGAGGCGGAGGCGCTGAGCGAGCAGTCCGAGTTCCTCGGGCTCTTCCGGAAGCTGCTGTTCAGCCGGATCGTGCCGTGCGTCAAGGACATCGGCCTGTGGGGCAGGCGGCTCCAGCAGGCCTACGCGGACATGGGCGTGTTCGAGCTGGGCGACTCCAACCTGGACCTGCTGATGGCCCAGGACGAGGAGCTGGCCGAGCAACTGGACGCCGAGCGCTTCGCCGCCGAGGAGCGGGAGCGGGTGGCCGAGGTGGAGGCGGCGATCGAGTCCGGCGCGGCGGAGGGCTGACCGGCACGGGGTGCGGTGCCGGTCGGGTCACCCGGGTGCAGTAGCGTGCTGGCGTGTCCATGCCTCCGCCGCCGCAGAACCCGGGCCCGTACGGCCAGCAGCCGCCGTACCCGCCGCAGCAGCCCCCGTACGGCCAGCAGGCCCCCTACGGCCAGCAGGCCCCGGGTCCGTACGGCTCGCCGTACCCGCCCCAGCAGCCTCATCCCCAGCAGCAGCCCTACCCCCAGCAGCAGCCGTACCCGGCTCAGCAGCCGTACCCCGGCTGGGGTGTGCCGCCCATGGTCCCGCCGCCGAAGAAGCGGCGGGTCGGGCTGGTGCTCGGCATCGTGGGCGGTGTCGTCGCGGCCGGGATCGCGCTGCTCCTGGTGGTCGGCGCGGTGGCCGGGAGCGGCTTCCCGGAGGCCGAGAACAGGCTGACCCTGCCGCACACGCTGCTGGACGGGACGTACACGCTCGCCGAGGACCTCTCCGGCACCGAGGGGAAGAAGATCGAGGACGAGGCCGACGGCGCCTGGGACGCGAAGGACATCCACGCCGCGGTCGGCCGCTACAGCCCGGACGGCGACAACACGGAGGGCATGCTGCTCGTCTCCGGCATGTACGGCCGGTTCAAGAACCGGTCCGAGGTCCGGCACAACATGCTCAAGGGCGCCGCGGAGGCCGACAGCGTGACGGCCGAGGAACGCGCGCAGGACGTCACCCCGCCCGGCGCGGACACCACCGTCAGCTGCCAGGTGCTCACCCAGAAGCAGTCCGGGACGACTCTCGTCTACCCGGTCTGCGCCTGGGCGGACGGCAACACGGCGGCCATCGTCGGCGAGGTCAGCCTCGGACAGAAGGACCCCGGCGGCGTCGACCTGGAGGCCGCGGCCCGGAAGACCCTCAAGATCCGCTCCGAGATGCTCCGGCCCGTCGGCTGACAGGCCGGCCGGCTCACCGCCGCAGCACCGCCCGCATCACCTCGCGAGCGATCGGTGCCGCGTCCCCGCCGCCGCTGATCTCGCCCCGGTCGGCGGAGGCGTCCTCCACCACCACCGCGACCGCCACCTGCGGCTCCGGCGCTCCCTCGGCCTGCGCCCAGGAGACGAACCAGGCGTACGGCACACCGGCGTTGCCGACCCCGTGCTGGGCGGTGCCCGTCTTGCCGCCGACCAGCGCGCCGGGGATGGCCGCGTTGGTGCCGGTGCCCTCCTGCACCACACCGGCCATCAACTCCATCAGCCGGGCCGCGGTGTCCGGCCGCATCACCTGCCGCCCCGGCCGGGCCCCGCTGCCCGAGACCGTCTCGCCGCCGTGCCGGGTGGTCCGCTCCACCAGGTACGGCGGACGCAGCCGGCCGCCGTCCGCGACCGCCGCCGTGACCATCGCCATCTGCAGCGGGGTGGCCCGCGTGTTGTACTGCCCGATCGAGGACAGCGCCAGCTGCGCCCGGTCCACCTTCGGGTCGAAGGTGCTCGGCGCCACGGCGAAGGGGATGCGCAGGTCGGTGTCGTTGAACCCGAACGCCTGGGCCGTGGTCGCCATGTCCCGCACCCCCACGTCCACGCCCAGCTTGGCGAAGACCGTGTTGCAGGACCACTCGAAGGCGTCCCGCACCGAGGCGTTCCGGCAGCCCTCGCCCTCGTTGGTGAGCCGGGTGGTGGTGCCGGGCAGCCGGTAGGGGTCGGGGGAGTCGGTGCGCTCGTCCAGGTCGGTCACCACGCCCGCGTCCAGTGCAGCCGCCGCGGTGACCACCTTGAACGTCGACCCCGGCGGATAGGTCTGCCGTACCGCCCGGTTCAGCATCGGCCTCTCCGGGTCGTGGCCCAGCCGGTCCCAGGCCGCCGACACCGCCTCGCTGTTGCCGGACAGCTCCGCCGGGTCGTAGGAGGGGCTGGTCACCAGCGCCAGCACGCGGCCCGTGGCCGGCTCGACCGCGGCCACCGCGCCCTTGCGCCCCGCCAGCCCCCGGTACGCCGCCTCCTGGGCCCGCCGGTCGAGGGTCGTGACGACGTCCCCGCCGCGGTTCGGTGCGCGGGTGACGTCGTTCCACACCGGCAGCGGCGTGAGCAGCGGATCGGTGCCGGAGAGCACCCCGTCCTCGGCGTGCTCCAGGAACGTGGTGCCGTACTTCTGCGAGGCGAAGCCGGTGACCGGCGCGTACAACGGGCCGTCGAGGTAGGTGCGTTCGTAGCGCAGCTGCTCCCCGGTGTCCACCGACCCGGTGACCGGCGCCCCGCCCACCAGGATGTTCCCGCGCGGTTGCTGGTAACGGGCGATCGTGGCACGGCGGTTGGCCGGATTGCCGTCGTACTCCCGGGACTGCACGACCTGCACCCGGGTGGCGTTGGCCAGCAGGGCCGCCAGCAGCAGGGCGCAGAAGACGCAGGCGTGCCGGATGCACTTCGTCATCGGGCGCCCGCCGTCGGGGAGGCCGCCGTACTCGGTCACGGTGTCTCCCGGCCGTCGTGCTGGCTGCGTGCCGAGTCGCTCAGCCGGACCAGCAACGCCACGATCGCCCAGTTGGTGACCACCGAGGAGCCGCCCTGGGCGAGGAACGGCATCGCCATGCCGGTCAGCGGGATCAGCCCGGTGACCCCGCCCGCGATCACGAACACCTGCAACGCCACGATCGAGGCGAGCCCGACCGCGAGGAGCCGCCCGAACGGCTCGCGCAGCGCGAGGCCCGCCCGGTAGCCGCGCTCCACCAGCAGGGCGTACAGCAGTACGATCCCCGCGAGTCCGGCGAGGCCCAGTTCCTCCCCGGCGGTCGCCAGGATGAAGTCGGACTTGACGGCGAAGCCGATCAGGATGGAGTGGCCGAGGCCCAGCCCGGTGCCGAGGATCCCGCCGGCGGCGAAGGCGAACAGCGACTGGGAGAGCTGGTTGGCGCCCTGTCCGGCCTCGATCGAGGCGAACGGGTGCAGCCAGTCCTCGATCCGGCCGCCCACATGGGGTTCCAGGTGCCCCACGGCGACGGCGCCGAGCACCGCCAGCACCAGGCCGACCGCGATCCAGCCGGTGCGCCCGGTGGCGACGTACAGCAGCACCACGAACAGCCCGAAGAACAGCAGCGAGGTTCCCAGGTCCCGCTCCAACACCAGGACGCCCACGCTCAGCAGCCAGATCGTCAGGATCGGCCCGAGTACCCGCCCGGTCGGGAACTGCAGCCGCCACAGCCGGCGGCCGGTGTAGGCGAGCGCGCTGCGGTTCGCGGCCAGGTACGCGGCGAAGAACACCGCGAGCAGCACCTTCGCGAACTCGCCGGGCTGGATGGAGAACCCGGCGATCCGGATCCAGATCCGGGCCCCGTTCACCGCCGGGAACAGGATCGGCGCCGCCAGCAGGGCGAGGGCGGCGACCACGCAGACGTACGCGTACCGCTGGAGCACCCGGTGGTCGCGCAGGACCAGCACCACGCCGATGAACAGGCCCACCCCGAGCGTCGACCACACCAGCTGGGTGGGGGCCGCCTGGTCGCGCGGGGTCTCCAGGTCCAGGCGGTAGATCAGCACCAGGCCCAGCCCGTTGAGCAGCACACCGATGGGCAGCGGCAGCGGATCGGCGTACGGCGCCCGGATCCGGACCGCGATGTGGGCGAACAGGGCCAGCACGCCGAGCCCGGCACCGTACCCGGCGGCGCCGGGCGGCACGGTGCCGGTCCGCGCCAGCCCCACCGCGCAGTAGCCGTACACGGACAGCAGGACGGCCAGTACGAGGAGGGACAGTTCGACGCCCCGGCGCCGGGGAAGGCGCGGGGCGCGCGCGGGAGCGGGGGCCGCCAGGGTGGTTCCGGCCTTCGTCATGCCCGGAACCTACCGAAACGGGAAGTCTTGTGCGTGGTGTTAGGGGGCCGGGCGCGCCCCTGCGGGCAACGTCAGCGTCGCCACCGCGCCGCCGTCCACCGCGTTGGCGAACGTCAGCGTGGCACCCAGCACCTCCGCCTGCCCCACCGCGATCGTCAGCCCCAGCCCGTGTCCCTTGGCCCCGCCCTCCGTGCGGAACCGCTGCGGGCCGTGGGCCACCAGGTACTCCGGATACCCGGGCCCGTGGTCCCGGACGGTCACCACGGGCCCGTCCACGGTCAGCACCACCGGAGGGCGCCCGTGCTTGTGGGCGTTGGCCACCAGGTTCCCCAGCACCCGCTCCAGCCGCCGCCGGTCGGTCTCCACCCGGGCGTCCCGCAGGATCCGCACCTCGGTGCCGGCGCCCGAGGCCCGTACCACCCGCTCGGCCAGCGCGCCCAGCGCCTCGGTGCCGACCTGCGGCCGTTCCCGCCCGGTGTCCAGCCGGGAGATCTCCAGCAGGTCCTCGGTGAGCGTGCGCAGCGCCGCCACCCGGTCCCGCACCAGCTCCGTCGGCCGCCCCGGAGGCAGCAGCTCCGCCGCCGCGTGCAGCCCGGTCAGCGGGGTGCGCAGCTCGTGCGCGACGTCCGCGGTGAACCGCTGCTCGCTCAGCAGCTTCCCCTGGAGTGAGGAGGCCATCGAGTCCAGCGCGGCCGCGACCGCGGCGACCTCGTCCTGCGGCCGGCTCGTGTCCTTCGTGCGGGGGTCGTCGACCCGGGCGTCCAGATCGCCGGCGCTGATCCGCCGGGCGACCCGCGCGGTCCCGTGCAGCCGCCGGGTCACCCGGGTCACCGCGAACACGCCGACCAGCACCGTCGCGCCGATCGCCAGCGCCGACGACCACAGGATCGACTGGTCGAGACCGTCGATGGTGCGGGCCTGCTGCGAGTAGTCGACCTCCACGGCCAGCGCCCGGTGCCCGGCCACCGGACCCGCCGCCCACATCGCCGGGCGCCCCCGGTGGGCGGCGACCATCGTGCCGCGTTCCCCGGCCACCGCCATCGACCGCAGCGGCGCGGGCAGCCCCTCCGGGTCCACCCCGGCACCCGGCAGCAGCGTGTCCCCGGCCTCGTACGCCCGGGTGGCGTCGGCGAGGCGGGACAGCGCCAGGTCGCGGGCCTGGCCGACGGTCTGGTTGGTCACCGAGACGTGGACGAGCACGCCGAGCAGCGCCGCCAGCGCACAGCACATCACCGTGATGAACGCGGCGGCCTTGACGGCGAGGGTCCCGGCCCAGTGGGGCAGCGCGAGCCTCATCGCGGGCTCTCCGCGCTGTCCGCCGGGGAGGGCGACGGGGGCCGGGTCTTGGCGTGCCGGCCGTCGCCGACGTGCAGGTACTCGTCGCGGGAGAACACCATCGCGCGCTGGCCCGGGTCCCACACCCAGGTGGTGCGGTACTCGTAGCCGGAGATGTCGGCCGGTGAGCGCTCGATCAGCGACCGTCCGGCCAGCTCCACCCCGACGATCGCGTCGTTGTCGGCCAGCACCTGCACGAGCCGGTGCCCCTCGACCGTGTAGACCCGTACCGCCGTCTGGTTGGTCGGGTACAGCCGGAAGCCCAGCGTCAGATCGGCCCGGCCGTCCCCGGTGAGGTCCCGGTAGTACGGCGTGAGCAGCGGGCACCGGGCCCGGTTCCCGCCCGGCCGGCACTCCTTCATCCGGTCCACGGTCGCGTGGTACGCCCCCTTCGACCCGTAGTCGTCGGGGCGCGCCGCCAGCTCCGCCTCGACGACGTCCACCGGGTCGACCGCGCGGATGTCGTCACCGTGCACCGTGATGCCCTTGACGACCTTCCGGGTGGCCACGTCGTAGGGGTAGGCCGGGCTGGACGCCGGCCGCAGATCGGGCCAGAGCCTGACCGGGCTGGCCGCGGTCGGCGTCGATCCGGCACCCTGCAGGGCACCGGAGTCCCCGCAGGCCGCCGCCGTCGCCGACAGCAGGGCGGCGGCGGTCACGGCGACGGCGGTGCGCAGGGCACGACGGGCTGGGCGCACGGCACGACGGACTGGGCGGACTGACATCTTTTCATTCTGACGGAAGTGCGCTTTGTACTGCTTCGTACCCCTGCGGTGACGCGAGCGCGGTCCGCGCGGAGCGGGGGAGAGGCTACTCGGCCAGCTCCTCCAGCAGCCGCACGGTCGCCAGCCCCGCCCGCAGGTACTCCACGAACAGCTCGTTGTGCAGCGCCCACGCCGAGCGCCGGGCCCGGATCAGCTGGATCGCCTGGTCGGCCGAGTCCCCCCGCTGGACCAGGGCGTGCGCGATGACCAGCCCCGAGCGGTTGTACCCGTGGTAGCAGCGCACGAGCACCCGGCGGCCGGCGTCCAGCGCCTCGTTCACCGCCCGCGCCAGCCGGATCACCCCGGCGAGCTGCGTCCCGTCCAGCGGTCCGTCCGGTATCGGCCACACATGGTGCTCCACCTCCGGATCGGGCCCGTACCCCGGCAGCCGCAGCAGCGACTGCACCAGATCGAACTCGTTTCGTACGACGGCGACCTCCAGCCGTCCGGAGCGGCTCCGGAACTCGTGCCCGCCCATCCACAGTCCGGGCACGATCTCGTTCCACGGGCTCTCCGGGGCCGGCACGTCGGGCTGCGCTCCGCGGGTCCGCAACGGTGCCTCCCCCACTCCCCTCGCAGGGCCGGCCTCCACGGTAACCGGTCTTGCCCCCGGAGCACCCCGCCTGTTCCCATGGTCGAGGGGTGATGGCGCATGAGCGGACTGCGCGTGGTGCCGGCCTTCCGGCACGGCCGGGAGCGGCTGTACGTCTGCCGGGAGAACGGGACCGACGTCGCCTGGTACGACCGTGAGACGGGCCGGGTCAACCTGCTCGGCGAGGACGTCGCGGACGATGTGCTCGACGCCCTGAAGCCCTTCCTGACCGGCCCCGTCACCGTGGGCCCGCCCCCGGTCCCCACCCCCGCGGAACTCGCCCGGCTCACCCTGCACCCGGACGACGACCTGGCCCCCAACCGCCCCGGCGAGGCCCTGCTCGTCGCCCTCGACCGCGACCCCGGCCCCGCCCACCGGCTGCGCCCCGACCCGCGCCGGCGCGCCCTCACCGCCGAGCAGACCGTCGGCGAGGCCCTGGACGGCCTGGAGGGAGCCGGCTGGCACACCCTGCACTCCCTGCCCCTGCCGGGCGGCGACCGCATCCACCACCTGGTGATCGGCCCCGGCGGCCTGTTCACCGTCCACGCCCTGCACGCCCGCAGGGCCCGGGTCCTGGTCGCCGACCCGATGGTCACCCTGGGCCGCCGCGAGGCCGAGCCGCTGCTGCGCCGGCTGCGCGCCGACGCCGACCGCGCCGCCTACGCCCTGACCGCCGAGGTCCGCCCGCTGCTGGTGCTGGTCGACCCGGCCGAGGTGACCGTGACGGCCGAGCCGCGCCGCGTACGGATCCTGACGGACGGCGAGCTGGCGGGCCTGGGGCGGCTGGGCGGGGTGCTCAAACCGGCCGACGTGGAGGCCCTGCACGGGATGGCCCGGGACCGGAACACCTGGGGGAGGCTGTAGCTCAGGGCAGGGGCGCGGCCTGAGCCGGATCCGTCAGGGGGGCCATCAGGTCGCCGAGGTCCTGGAGCCGCGGGGCGAGGTCCTCCGGCCGGAACTCCAGCTGCGCGGGGCTGCGGCAGTCGGCGACCTCCTCCCAGGTCACCGGCGCCGACACCAGGGGGAGCCGGCGGGCGCGCACGGTGTAGGGGGTGGCCGTGGTCTTGCGGGCCGCGTTCTGGCTCCAGTCGACGAACACCTTCCCGGGCCTGAGGCTCTTGGTCATCCGGTGCACCACCAGCCGGGGCATCTCCCGCTCCGCCTCCACCGCCAGCGCCTTCGCGTACTCGGACGTCCGCTCGGAGGAACTCCCGCGCACCGCCGCCAGCAGGTGCAGCCCCTTCGACCCCGCCGTCTTCGGGTACGCCTCGATCCCGTCCGCCGCGAGCCGCTCACGCAGCCACAGAGCGACCTCGCAGCAGTGCACGACGGTCGCGGGCGCGCCCGGGTCGAGGTCGAAGACCAGCCGGTCCGCCTCCTGCGGGGACCGCACCAGCCACTGGTGCGTGTGGAACTCGGTGACCAGGTTCGCCGCCCACACCAGGCTCGGCAGGTCCTGCACCACGACCATCCGGGCCGGGCTGTCGGCCGACGACCGGGGGACCTCGGCGGTGGTGACCCACTCGGGCGTACCCGGCGGCACGTTCTTGGTGAAGAACAGCTGCCCCTCGGGGCCGTCCGGATAGCGCAGGAAGGACACCGCCCGGTCGCGCAGATGCGGCAGCAGGGCCGCGGCGGCGGTCGCGTAGTAGTGCAGCAGCTCCCCTTTGGTGAAGCCGGTCTCCGGATACAGCACCTTCTCCAGGTTGCTGAGCGCGACCCGGCGCCCCTCCACCTCTGTGATAGGCGTCATAGGATGACAATCCCAGAAAAAGCGGACAAATCTCCCAAGGAAGGGTGCGGCACGTGCGATCGATCTGGAACGGCGCCATCTCCTTCGGGCTCGTCAGCATCCCGATCAAGCTGGTGAACGCGACGGAGAGCCACGCCATCGCCTTCCGTCAGATCCACACCGAGGACAACGGCCGCATCCGCTACCGCAAGGTGTGCGAGCTGGAGGACCGGGAGGTGAGCCAGGCCGAGATCGGCAAGGCGTACGAGGACGCCGACGGCTCGATCATCCCGATCACCGACGACGACCTCTCCCACCTGCCCATCCCGACCGCCCGCACGATCGAGATCGTCGCCTTCGTCCCGGCCGACCGCATCGATCCCCTCCAGATGGGCGCGGCGTACTACCTGGCGGCCAGCGGCGCCCCCGCCGCCAAGCCGTACACCCTCCTGCGCGAGGCCCTGAAGCGCAGCAACAAGGTCGCCATTGCCAAGTACGCGCTGCGCGGCCGGGAGCGGCTCGGCATGCTCCGGGTCGTCGGCGACGCCATCGCCATGCACGGCCTGCTCTGGCCCGACGAGGTCCGCACACCCGAGGGCGTCGCCCCGGACACCGCCGTCACCATCCGCGACAAGGAGCTCGACCTCGCCGACGCCCTGATGGACACGCTCGGCGAGGTCGACCTCGCCGACCTGCACGACGAGTACCGGGAGGCACTGGAGGAGGTCATCGCCGCGAAGGCCTCCGGCGAGGCCCCGCCCGAGGCCCCCGCGCCCGCCGCCGCCGGCAAGGTCCTCGACCTCATGGCCGCCCTGGAGAGCAGCGTCCGCGCGGCCCGCGAGTCCCGCGGGGGCGGCGCGGCGGAGGCCGAGGTCACCACCCTGCGGGCCGCCCCCAAGGAGACCGGGGGCAAGAAGTCGACGTCCACGGCGAAGAAGACGACCACGGCGAAGAAGGCGGCCCCCGCGCGCAAGTCGACGTCCAAGGCGGGGGAGGGCGCGGCGAAGAAGGCGACGGCGACGAAGAAGACGGCGGCGAAGAAGACGTCGTCGCGCAAGCGGTCGGCGTGAGGACGCTGGTGCGGACCGGTTCCGGTCTTCGGGGTGCGGCTGGTCGGTATGGGGGTGCTGGTGCGGGGTGCTGGTGCGGGGCCGGTTCCGGTCCCCTCTCGGGCCCTGCGCGAGGCCGGCATCACCCGCCGCGCCACTACGGTGTGGAGCGCCGCGGCAACGACCGGGTGATCGCTTCCAGGGCTGCTGGACCTGGTGGCCGGGTCGGTCCCGCCGGAGCGCGACTCACCGGCACCACCTGGTGCCCGCGAGCGGTGCCGTGCCGCCCCCGAGTGGCGGCGACAAGTCACGCGGGGTCACACAGGGACACGGACGGCTACTGGCACTGTCACGCACGACGGCACGACGGCCTTCCCTGCCGCCCCGGCCTTGGGCGAGCGCGTCGAACCGGAGACGTCTCCCGCGACCAGCACGCCGTATGCGCCCACCGAAATCCTGGCCGACCCGGCTCACCTGAACCGCCGCACCGGTTCAGCCCTCCGGCCGCCCCGCATTGCCGCCCGACCCGCCGGGACGAATGCTTGCAGCCGGACCCACCGAAGGTCCGCTCACGCGGCCGGACAGGAGACGCTTCGATGGTGGACGACCCGATCGTGGTGCTGGCGGCGACGGGCGGCCAGGGCCGGGCCGTGACGGAGGCGCTGCTGACCCGGGGAGCCCCCATCCGGGCCCTGGTCCGCGACCCGGCCCGGCCGGCCGCACGGGAGCTGGCGGAACAGGGCGTCGAAGTGGTGGCGGGCTCGCTGGACGACCGGGAGTCACTCGCCGCGGCGATGCGCGGAGCGGCCTCCGTCTTCGCGTTCACCACACCCTTCGAGGCCGGCGTGGAGGCCGAGGTCGAACAGGGCCGCGCGATCCTCTCCGCGGCGACCGCGGCGCGCGTCCCGCACCTGGTCCTCAGCTCCGTGGCCGGCGCCGACCAGCACACCGGCGTGCCCCACTTCGACAGCAAGGCACGCATCGAGGCGGAGCTGACCTCCGGGGACGTGCCGTACACGATCCTGGGCCCGGCCTACTTCCACGACAACTCCCTGGCAGGAGCGGACCGCATCCTCGCCGGCACCCTGGACCTCCCGCTGCCCCCCGACCGCCCACTACAGCAGCTCGCCCGCCAGGACCTGGCCGCCTTCGCGGCGAAGATCCTTCTCGACCCCACCCCCCACACCGGCCACCGCATCGAACTGGCCGGCGACGCCCCCACCCCCACCCGGATGGCAACCGCCCTGACGGAGGCCCTGGGCCACGAGGTCCACCACACCCAAGTCCCCCTGACGGCGATCGACAGCCCCGACATGCGCGCCATGTGGACGTTCCTGAACACCCGCGGCTACCAGGTCGACATCCCCACCCTCCACGCCGCCCACCCGGACATCCCCTGGACCTCCTTCACGACGTGGGCCCGGCGGACCTGGGGAGACGCAGGGCGAGGAACGCGGCGGTGAGGCGTATCCGCGACGCCGGTCACGGCGATCGCGGTGGTGGTGGGGAGCGGGCCGCTGCCCCATGACCGTCGCCCGGTATCGCCTCAAGCCACCGCGGTTACTGCACCTCTTTTGGGTACCCGCTGGGCGAAACGCAACGAATCCGACATACCGGAGGCGATTGGCATGGCGACCTCTCCTCGGTCCGACATGGCAACCCATCCCGACATCATCGACATGCGCGAACGCCATGAGATGGCCGAGCGCAGCGCGAGCACCCCGAAGGCGCAGGGCATGGAGACCATGGCTCTCCTCACCGGCCTGTACCTCGCGGCGTCGCCCTGGATCACGGGCTTCAACGGTTTCTCCACCCTGGCGGTCAACAACCTGATCGTCGGCATCGCCTACGCCCTGCTCATGAGCGGCGGCTTCGGCCGGCCCTACGAGCGTGTGCACAGCATGGCGTGGGCGGCCTGCGCGCTGAGCCTGTGGACGATCATCGCCCCGTGGGTCGTGGCCGGTAACGTCTCCACGACGAAGACCATCGTCAACAACGTCATCGTCGGCGTGATAGGCCTCCTGGTCGCCCTGATGGCCGCCTCGATCGGCCGCCCGACCGACCGGAGCCGTGGAACCTCCGGCCGCATGTCCGCCCCGTACACGGGAGGCCGGACCTGACCGGACGCGGCGAAAGGCACGCACCGTCCTCGCCCCCGTCCACGGACGTCCAAGGACCCCGCCACACGGCCACTCCGAGCGGCGCACGGCTGCTCGCACGCGAAGACCCCGCCCTCAGCGCGACCGTTGACGGCGGGGTCCCTGGGACACGTGGCACAAGGCGCCCCCGGCAGGACCCGAACCTTCGCACACGGCAGCCCCCCCCAGCTCGTCGCCATCCTTCGGCAGCGCACCCAGACCCCTTCGGCACCGCCGAGAACACCGAACGCACGGGTGACACGGTCGAGGTCCGGTCCTGCCGAGCCGCTACGCCGAGTGCATCGACGGACGGCAGGAGATCCCCCACCGCACGATCGAGGAGTTGTCGCGCGAGCACGAGTGATCACGGAAGGCGCCAGGGACCGCCCCCTGCTGCCACCGGGGCTCGTCGGACATCGGCTGATGGGGCCCCTGCCCTTGCCGGCCTTGCTGGCTGGAAGCCCCCCGTATGTGGCGCGAACTCCAACTGAGCCTGGCTCCTGGCGCCGATCTCGCCGCCCCCGCAGCCGACGTCTCCTTGACCACGACGGAACGGGCTGCTCGGGCGTGCTCGGGCAGCGGCTTCCCACTGAGCTTGTCACGCTGCTCCCGGAGTACAACGGAGCGGCTCATGACGGCGTCGACGTCATAGGGAGCGCTGAGCAGGCCGCAAGGGACACCACTGCGTTCAGAGGCACTCCGGACTTCGCCGGCCTGTACACGCCCTTCGAGCCGCTGATGTTCTTCGGTGACCACGCCGGCGGGGACCAGTTCGCCTTCGTGCGCGCCGGAGCCGGGGTGAGGTCTTCGACTTGGAAACAGGTTGCCGGCCGCGTCGATCCGACCGCGTCCCGTTCGACGTCATGATGTGCGGCGCCTTGCCACACGATGACGCGACAGGACCTGACGAGGAAAACACATGGATCAACTACTGAGAGTAATGAACTTCAACGTCTCGAGTGACGGAATCGGGGCCGGTCAGCACCAGAGTCTCGAGCGGCCGTTCGGCCACGATCATCCCGAGAGGCTGTTCTCCTGGGCCGGAGCCACGGCGAGCTGGCCCATGCGCACGGACCGCGGGGGGAGCCGGGGCC
Source organism: Streptomyces sp. NPDC107654 (assembly GCF_055639035.1). Lineage (NCBI taxonomy): Bacteria > Bacillati > Actinomycetota > Actinomycetes > Kitasatosporales > Streptomycetaceae > Streptomyces > Streptomyces sp. NPDC107654. The sequence continues at coordinate 1,548 of NZ_JBVKBI010000032.1, read as the reverse complement.
TCGACGACTACTTTACGCGAGACTTCGCGCGCAACATCGGTGCCGAGATCATGGGCCGCAACAAGTTCGGGCCCCAGCGCGGCCCCTGGCAGGACCATGAGTGGTGCGGCTGGTGGGGTGAGGAGCCCCCGTTCCACACGCCGGTGTTCGTCATGACCCACCACGAGCGCCCATCGTTCACGCTCTCCGACACCACGTTCCACTTCGTCGACGGTGACCCGGCCACGGTCCTCGAACGGGCGCGGGAAGCGGCGCAGGGCAAGGACGTCCGGCTCGGCGGCGGGGTCACCACGATCCGGCAGTTCCTTGATGCCGACCTCGTCGACACCATGCATGTGGCGGTCGCGCCGGTGGAACTCGGGTCCGGACTACGGCTCTGGGAGTCCCCCGATGAGCTGCTCGACCGGTTCCACCTGGAGGTCGTGCCCAGCCCGAGCGGCGTGACGCACCACCTGTTCTGGCGAAGGTGACACGAGGGCGCATTCGAGTTCAGGCGGCGACTGCGAGAGGGCGTCCGCCCAGGCGGATGCCCTCTCTCTGCGGATGCGGGCATGTCACCCCGCACGTCAAAGATCATTCACAGAACGGCCCTTTCATGCCCCGACATGGAGGAACCTGCACGGCGCGTCGTAATCTCGCGCGTGCAGTACAGCGCGATGGCCGACACACCCACGGCGAGGGGGACCCATTGCGGCAAGACGGCCCAGACATATTGGAACCAGAACCGATGGCCTGACACCAATTGCGTGAACGTGCCGAGTACCGCGACGGCGTTGACGCCGACGAGGCCGTAGCCGATTCCGCGGGTCCGGCGCTTCGCCCAGGGGGTGAGGGCCGCGGTCACGGCCAGAAGGCCCGTCAGCGTGAGCGTGGAGACCCCGCCGACGGGCAGCCAGTCGCCCCAGTCGATCCCGCCGATGGACGCGTCGTCGGCGAGGGCGACCGCGACCACCGCGGCGTAGACGCAGAAGAGGAGCATCGGCGGGAGGAATCGGAGCGGCAGGCCCACGCGTGCTTGCCAATGCGGTCGTCTCTGCACGGCGAACCACACGATGAGCCCCCCGGTGGCGACGGCGACCGCGCCGGCGCCGCTGGCTACGTCGCGACCGTCGGCGACTCCGTCGATATTGACCGCGGTCACCGTGGCGGCCACCAGCGTGATGAGGCACCAGACCGCAACGGCGATCCAGGAGCGCGCCCCAGCAGGCCTCCTGAGAACAGGGCCGGGGGGAGGCGGCGACGGCGAAGCGTCTGTCAGCAGCGCGGTGACCGCCGGCATGCGCTCAGGGGCTTCCGCAAGCCTGCGCAGGGCCCGGGCGGCGTCGGCAGCGTCCGCGTACCGCTCCGCGGGATCCTTGGCCAATAGCTTGAGCAGGAGAGCATCCCATGCCCCCGGCACACCCGCGGCCACGGAACTGGGCGCGGGCGGCTGCTGGCTCAGGTGCGCCGTCACTTCTTGACGTCGATGTGGACCAGTTCGCCGGGCCGAGCGCGTTCGTAGCGGCGGACGGGCTCGCCGGTGGCCCGGTCCGTGGCGGCCAGGGCGGG
>NZ_JBVKBI010000031.1:0-79267 GCF_055639035.1 Streptomyces sp. NPDC107654 | reverse complement strand
CCCGGTCGAAGACCGTGGGCCAGCCACGGCAGTAGCTGCGCACCTCCGACTCCACGGTCTCGAAGACGCTCAGGTCGGGCTGGGTGATGGTCACGTGAATCGCTCCTCAGTGGGGGGTGGAGGCGGTCAGCGGGCCGATGCGGTAGAGGACTTCGGGGTCGTGGGGGCCGTCCGGGAACAGGTCGGCGGAGAACAGCAGCTCGCGGCTCACCCGTGCGCCGTGCCGCTCGGCGAACGCGGTGAACAGCCGCTCCGAGGCGGTGTTGCCGGGCGTGATCGTGGTCTCCAGCTCGGTGATCCCGCGTTCGGCGGTGAGCCGGGCGGCCAGCCCGTCCAGCAGCCTGGCGGCGATGCCACGGCCCCGGTGGGCGGGGTCGACGGCCACCTGCCAGACGAGCAGGGTCCGGGGCCGGTCCGGCCGCAGGTATCCGGTGACGAAGCCGACCGGCTCCCCGTCCGCTCCGCGCGCCACGGCCGAGGTGGCGGCGAAGTCCCGGCACCACAGCACATAGCTGTAGGACGAGTTCAGGTCGAGGGTTTTCGAGTCCTTGGCGAGACGCCAGAGCGCGGCACCGTCGGTCGGTGCCGGTTGTTCGATGAGCAGGTCTGCGGATGCGGCAGTCATGCGGCACGAATTTAGCGAGGCGAATTCGAAAATGCACGGGAGCGGTTCCCGGAGCTGCCGACCGCCTCGACGGATTGTCTGAAATGTCCCGTGTCAAATAAGGACAAAACGCCCTGGTTGTGGATTGTGTCACAGCCCGCAAACCGCCGGAAACCCGTCTGCAAAGTCCCCTGTTTAGCTCTGCAAAAAGAGGGCAGAAGAAGACGGGAAGCTATTGTCCGGCGAATTGGCGGGAATTGTGAAAGGGAATTGAATTCGCTGGGGAATCGTGGGGGATTCGAAGGGGAGGCCTCCCGGGGCCGGCTAGCGCCAGGCCTTCTCCACCGCCCGGCGGGCGGCGTTCGGGTCCACCGGCCGGCCCTGCTCCGCGAGCGCCGCGCCCAGCGCCGCCAGGCAGCTCTGCACCGCACCCGGGGCCGCGTCGGGGCCGTAGTGGTTGACGCGGATCATCTCCCGCGCCAGCGCGCCGCCGCCGGCGGCCAGCGGCAGCGTCGGATCCGTCGCCAGGGCGCGGGCCACCAGCTCCGAGGCCACCACCCCGGGCGGCACCCGCAGGGTCGTGGCGACCGGCGCCGCGTCCCGCTCCTCGTACACGTACGGCTCCAGACCCCCGCCCAGCGCCACCGCGCCGGCCCGCGACGCCAGCGCGGCGCGCCGGTGCCGGGCCATCACCGTCTCCAGGCCGTCCGACTCGATCCGCTCCAGGCAGGCCTCCAGCGCGAGCATCTCCAGCTGTGCCGGAGCGTGCGGCAGTGCCGTGCGGCCCGCGTCGATCCAGCGCTCCTTCCAGTCCAGCAGGGAGAGGTAGGAGCGGCGCGGGGCGTTCGGGTTGGCGGCCATCCGGGCCCACGCCCGCTCGCTCACCGAGATCGCCGACACCCCCGCCGGGCCGCCCATCGCCTTCTGCGCCCCGATCACGCACAGGTCCACGCCCCACGCGTCCGGCAGCACCGGCTCCGCGCCCACCGAGGCCACCGCGTCCAGGTAGAAGAGGGCGCCCTGCTCCCGGACCGCCTCGCCGATCTCCGCGACCGGGTTGGTGTTGCCGGTCGCCGCCTCGGCGTGCACCAGCGACACGAAGTCGATCTCCGGGTGCGCGGTGAACGCCTCCCGGACCTGCCCGGCGGTCACCGCCGTGTGGAACGGGACGGGGAGGTCGTACACCGTGGCGCCGGCGTCCCGCAGCCAGTCGCCGAAGGTCTGGCCGTACGGGCCGGTGATCACGTTCAGGGCCACGGTGCCCGGACCGGCCGCCGCGCGGATCGCGCCCTCCAGCGGCAGCAGCGCCTCGCCCTGGGTGATCAGGACGTCCTGCCGGGTGTCCAGCAGCCGGGCCACGCCGTCCTCGATGGCGGCGAAGCGCTCGGCAGTGAGCGGGGGCAGGTCGAGGAAGGGGTGGGTCACGGGGGTGCTCTCTTCGCTCTCGGGGGTAGGTCTGGGACGTCGACTCCACCGATCTTAGGTCGAAAGCCTTCGTCACCATGGGTTTGGTTTGAGAGACTCAAACCCTTCCTTATAATCGGAAGCCACCGTTCCCCACAGGAGATGTCCCCATGAAAACGCTCGCAGGGCGCCGGACCCGCCTTCTGGCCGCCACCACCGCGACCGCCGCACTCGCGCTCGCCGTGGCCGGCTGCTCCTCCAGCGACTCGGGGAGCGGCAAGACCACGGTCAAGGGCGTCCACCTGGCCAAGGCCGGTCAGCTCACCACCTGCACCCACCTGCCGTACCCGCCGTTCCAGTCGGAGATCGACGGCAAGGTGCAGGGCTTCGACGTCTCCCTGATCGACCTCGTGGCCAAGGACCTCGGCGTCAAGCAGCAGATCCTGGACACGCCCTTCGAGAACTTCAAGACCGGTGCCTTCCTGAACTCCGGGGAGTGCGACCTGGCCGCCGCCGGCATGACCATCACCGACGAGCGCAAGAAGAACGTCGACTTCTCCGACCCGTACTTCGAGGCCACCCAGGCCGTCCTGGTCGACAAGAGCAGCGGTGTCACCTCCCTCGCCGACGTCAAGGCCAAGGGCAGGAAGCTCGGCGCCCAGGCGCAGACCACCGGCGAGGACTACGTCAAGGGCAAGGGCTACGACCCGATCTCCTTCGAGTCCTCCGACGCCGTCCTCAACGGCCTGCGCACCGGCCAGGTCCAGGCCGTCGTCATCGACTACCCCGTGGTCCAGGGCTGGCTGAAGGACAAGGCCAACGCGGACAAGTTCAAGGTCGTCGACAACCTCAAGACCGGTGAGCAGTACGGCTTCACCGTCAAGAAGGGCAACAAGGCGCTGCTCGACGCCGTCAACAAGGCCCTCAAGACCGCCAAGGCCGACGGCACCTACAAGAAGATCTACGAGCAGTGGATCGGCCCGTACGACGCCTCCGTCGCCTCTCCCGCCGCCTCATGACCGATACGGACGTCACCACCCTCCAGCCGAAGAAAAAGGGACTGACCCGGCGCCAGAAGCGCAGCGTCTCGCGGGGCGTGCAGTACGCCGTCTTCGCCGCCGCCGTGATCGCCTTCGCGGCCACGGCGGACTGGGGCCGGCTGCGGAACCAGTTCGCCCAGGCGGACATCGCGCGGCAGATGTTCCCGGACGTCATCACGCTGGCGCTGAAGAACACCGTGCTCTACACGCTGTCCGGCTTCGTCGTCGGCCTCGTCCTCGGCATGGTCATCGCGCTGATGCGGCTGTCCTCCGTGGGCCCCTACCGCTGGCTGGCCGGCGTCTACATCGAGATCTTCCGCGGCCTGCCCGCCCTGCTGATCTTCATCTTCGTCGGTGTCGCCGTCCCGCTCGCCTTCCCGGGCACGGAGATCCCGGGCGGCACCTACGGCAAGGTCGCCCTCGCACTGGGCCTGGTCTCGGCCGCGTACATGGCGGAGACGATCCGCGCCGGCATCCAGGCGGTGCCCAAGGGACAGATGGAGGCGGCACGCTCGCTCGGCTTCTCGCCCGCGAAGGCCATGGTCTCCATCATCGTCCCGCAGGCCTTCCGGATCATCCTGCCGCCGCTCACCAACGAACTCGTCCTGCTCTTCAAGGACTCCTCGCTGGTGCTGTTCCTCGGCGTCACCCTGGAGGAGCGGGAACTGTCCAAGTTCGGCCGCGACCTCGCCAGCACCACCGCCAACTCCACGCCGATCCTGGTCGCGGGCCTGTGCTACCTGCTGGTCACCATCCCGCTCAGCTTCGTCGTCCGCCGTATGGAATCCAAGGCCCAGGAGGCGATCCGGTGAGCCGCCCGGAGATCGAGGTCCGCGGACTGCACAAGTCCTTCGGCGACAACGAGGTGCTGCGCGGCATCGACCTGGAGATCGGCCAGGGCGAGGTCGTCTGCGTCATCGGCCCGTCCGGCTCCGGCAAGTCGACGCTGCTGCGCTGCGTGAACCTGCTGGAGGAACCCAGCAAGGGACAGGTCTTCGTCGGCGGCACCGAGGTGACCGACCCCGACGTCGACATCGACGCCGTACGCCGCCGCATCGGCATGGTCTTCCAGCAGTTCAACCTCTTCCCGCACCTGGACGTCACCGGGAACCTCACCCTGCCCCAGCGCCGGGTCCTCGGCCGGGACAAGGAGACGGCCGCGCGCGTCGCCGCCGAGAACCTCGCCCGCGTCGGCCTCTCCGAGAAGGCGGACGCCTACCCGTCCTCCCTCTCCGGCGGCCAGCAGCAGCGCGTCGCCATCGCCCGCGCGCTCGCCATGGGCCCGGAGGTGATGCTCTTCGACGAGCCGACGTCCGCGCTCGACCCGGAGCTGGTCGGCGACGTCCTCGCCGTCATGCGCAGGCTCGCGCGGGAGGGCATGACGATGATGGTCGTCACCCACGAGATGACCTTCGCCCGGGAGGTCGCCGACCGGGTCGTCTTCATGGACGGCGGCGTGATCGTCGAGGACGGCAGCCCCGAGCGGGTGATCGGCGACCCGCAGCACGAGCGCACCCGGCACTTCCTGTCCCGCCTGCTCGACCCGGCGATGGCCGAGGTCGAGGAGGAGATCTCCGACCAGGTGGGGAAGTCCGAGCCGTAGGTCGTTAAGGTGCGGTGCATGAGCGATGGTGCCGTGCTGCACGTGAAGGGCCGGGTCCTGGCGGGGCCGGACGACGTCCGCGACGAGCTGTGGGTCGTCGGGGGCCGGATCTCCTACGACCGCCCCGCCGGCGCCCGTGACGTGCGGACCGTCACGGGCTGGGCGTTGCCCGGCCTGGTCGACGCGCACTGCCATGTCGGCCTCGACGCGCACGGCCCGGTCGACGCGGGGACCGCCGAGAAGCAGGCGCTCACCGACCGGGACGCGGGCACCCTGCTGATCCGCGACGCGGGCTCGCCCTCCGACACCCGCTGGATCGACGGCCGGGCCGACCTGCCGAAGATCATCCGGGCGGGCCGGCACATCGCCCGCACCCGCCGCTACATCCGCAACTACGCCTGGGAGGTCGAGCCGGAGGACCTGGTCGCCTACGTCCGCCAGGAGGCCCGGCGCGGCGACGGCTGGGTCAAGCTGGTCGGCGACTGGATCGACCGCGACCTCGGCGACCTGGCGCCCTGCTGGCCCCGCGAGGCGGTGGAGGCGGCCATCGCCGAGGCCCACCGGCTCGGCGCCCGGGTCACCGCCCACTGCTTCGCCGAGAACTCCCTGCGCGACCTGGTCGAGGCCGGGATCGACTGCATCGAGCACGCGACCGGCCTCACCGAGGACCTGATCCCGCTGTTCGCCGAGCGGGGTGTCGCGATCGTCCCGACCCTCGTCAACATCGCCACCTTCCCCCGGCTCGCCGACGGCGGCGACAAGAAGTTCCCGCGGTGGTCCGCCCACATGCGCCGGCTGCACGAACGGCGCTACGACACCGTCCGCGCCGCCCACGACGCCGGCATCCCGGTCTTCGTCGGCACGGACGCAGGCGGCTCACTGGCCCACGGGCTCGTCGCCGAGGAGGTCGCCGAGCTGGTCACCGCCGGCATCCCGCCGGTCGAGGCCCTCGCCGCCGGCAGCTGGGCCGCCCGCGCCTGGCTCGGCCGGCCCGGACTGGAGGAGGGCGCCCCGGCCGACCTCGTGGTGTACGAGGCCGATCCGCGGGCCGACGTACGGGTGCTCGCGGCGCCGCGGCGGGTGGTGCTGAACGGCCGGGTCGTCGAGTAGGTGTACGCCCGGCACGCCCCCCATTCGAATCGGCGAGCGAGGGATCCACGTTTGGGTGAAGTGACCCTGGATCGCTGACCGTTCACCCACAGTGGGGACAAGGTTGACGGGTCCCAAGCTTGTCCCGTCTGGGGGTCCCACCGCCTTGAACAGCAACAACTTCCGCATGCCCGCACGCCGTCTCGCCGCGCTCGCGACGGCGACGGCCCTCGCCTCGGCGCCCGTGCTCCTGGGGGGCGCGGGCGCCGCGCACGCGACCGACGCGCACGGTCGCGCCTCCGCCGTCGTGCTGCGCACCGGCCTCGACGTGTCCCTGCTCGCCAAGACCGTGCACGTCCCGCTCGCGGTCTCCCTCAACGAGGTGCAGGCCCCTCGGAGCGCCGACCGAACGGCGCTGTCCGCCCGGCTCGACGGCGTGAACGGCGGCCGGCCGTTCACCGTGCTCGGCGCGGACGTCGCCGAGGCGAAGGCCACGGTGACCGCGCGGCGCGCCGAGGGCTCGGTCCGCGTCGCCCACGCCAAACTGCACGTCCCCGGCCTGGCCCTGCTGTCCCTGATCGAGGCCGACGCCATCACCGCCAGGGCGACCTGCGAGGCCGGCAGGGCACCGGCGGCCTCCGCCAACGTCCTCGGCGCCGTCACCGTCCTCGGCAAGCGCGTCACCCTGACCGCCGGCGGCCCGACCGAGGTGAAGGTCCCCGGCGTCGGAGAGGTCCGCCTCGACCTCTCCCAGCGGCGCACCACGACCCGTACGGCCGCCGCGACCGCCCTCGAACTCAAAGTCGCCGTCAACCCGTTGAAGCTCAACGTGGCCGACGTGGAGGGCACGCTCACCCTGGCCAAGGCCACCTGCGAGTCGCCGATGGCCCCGCCCACCGGAAAGCCGGCCCCCGGCCACGACCCGGCCGCCCCCCGCCCCCAGGGCGGGACCAGCGAGGCCGGCCTCGCGGAGACGGGCGGCAGTCCGGCCACCCCGTACATCGCGGGCGGCGCACTCGCGTTGCTGCTGGCGGGCGGGGGAGCGGTGGCGTTGGCCCGCCGCCGGAAGAACTGACCGACCCCCGGCCGCTCCCCGCCCCACGGGTCACCCCGGGCGGGGAGCGGCCTTCCGGTCCGTTCCGGGGGTGCCGGCAAGGGCGGCCGACAGCGCGTCGAGGAAGCCGTTCGTCGTCGCCCGGTCCCGCACGGCGACCCGCACCCACTCCTCGCCGAGCCCCGGGAACGTGTCCCCCCGCCGCACCGCGTAGCCGAGGTCACGCAACCGGCGCCGTACCCCGACCGCCCCCGGCATCCGCACCAGCACGAACGGACCCCCCGCGGGCTGTGCCACCCGCACCCCGAAAGAGGCGAGAGAGGCCAGCCCGGCCACCAGATGCGCCCGGTCCGCCGCGATGCGATGCGCCGCGTGCCCCGCCTCCGCCAGCGCCCGCGGCGCCACACAGGCCCGCGCGGCCGCCAGCGCCGGCGTCGACACCGGCCACAGCGGCTGGGCCCGCTCCAACTCGGCGACGATCTCCGCGGCAGCCAGCACGTAGCCGATGCGCAGCCCGGCCAGCCCCCAGGTCTTGGTGAGGCTGCGCAGCACCACGAGACCCGGTACGTCGGTCCGCGCGGCCAGCGTCTGGCGCTCACCGGGCACCGCGTCCATGAACGCCTCGTCCACCACCAGCGTCCGGCCCGGACGGGCGAGCCGGACGATCGCCTCCGCCGGGTGCAGCACCGACGTCGGATTGGTGGGATTGCCGATCACCACCAGGTCGGCGCCCTCCGGCACGGCCGCCGGATCCAGCCGGAACCCCTCCTCCGCCCGCAGCAGCACCCGGTCCACACTGTGCCCGGCGTCCCGCAGCGCGGCCTCCGGCTCCGTGAACTGCGGATGCACCACGACCGGCCGGCGGACCTTCAGCGCGCGGGCGAGCAGCACGAACGCCTCCGCCGCCCCCGCCGTCAGCAGCACCCGCTCCACCGGCAGCCCGTGCCGCCGCGCCACCGCCGCCCGCGCGGCCCGCCCGTCCGGGTAGGCCGCGAGGGACGACAGCGAGCCGGCGATCTCCTCCCGCAGCCACCCGGGGGGCGTGTCCGCGCGGACGTTGACGGCGAGGTCGACCAACCCGGCCCCGTCGTCCCGCACTTCGGCGTCCCCGTGGTGCCGCAGATCGGGACCCGTCCCGCCGGACCGCTCAGTGCGCATGGCTGTGCGAGTGCCCGCCGTGGTGGTGATGCCCGTGCCCGTGGTGGTGGCCGTCGTCGTCCGGGTGGAAGTGCGGCTGCTGCGGCAGCCCCACCTTGTCCTCGAAGCCCGGCAGCGCGATCCGGTACACGCACGAGTCGCAGTTCATGCGCAGATCACCCTTGACGGCCTCCTCGTACCGCTCCATCACCAGGTCCAGCAGCTCCGGCTCCGGACCGATGACGTCCGCCGACCGCACGTCCAGGTCCGGGTGCGCCGCCGCCCACTCCCCGGTCTGCTGCCGCACCCGGTCCGGCAGGATGCCGGTGAACAGGAAGTAGGGGAGCACGACGATGGTCCGCGCCCCCAGCGCCGCGCACCGCTCCAGGCCGCTCGGCACGTCCGGAGCCGCGAGCGACACGAACGCCGTCTCCACCCCGCCGTACCCCCGGCCCTCCCACAGCAGCCGCGCCGCCTTGAACACCTCGGCGTTGGCGTCGGGGTCGGTCGAGCCGCGCCCGACCAGCAGCACCGTCACCTCCGAGCGGTCCGTGTCGCCCAGCACCTCGTCCAGCCGCCGCTCCAGCACGTTCAGCAGCGCCGGGTGCGGGCCCAGCGGGCGGCCGTAGGTGTACGAGATGCCCGGGTGCCGCTCCTTCTCGCGGGCCAGCGCCGCCGGGATGTCGCCCTTGGCGTGCCCTGCGGACACCAGCATCAGCGGCACCGCGGCGAACCGGCGTACGCCCTGCTCGACCAGCTCGGCTACGGCCTCGCCCAGCGGCGGCGGGGACAGTTCGATGAAGCCGCCGGCGACGGGCAGCCCGGGGTGGCGGCGGCCCAGCTCCCGGACGAAGTCGCGGAACGCCTCGGCGCCGGCGTCGTCACGGGTGCCGTGTCCGGCGATGAGCAGGGCGGGCGGGGTGGTCACGAGGTCTCCTCGGAGTGTGGAACGGGGTGGTACAGCAGGGCGTTGAGCGCGGCCGACGCGACCGCCGACCCGCCCTTCTCGGACACGTTGCTCACGGCGGGCAGCCCGCTCTCGCGCAGCGCGGCCTTGGACTCGACCGCGCCGACGAAGCCGACGGGCAGGCCGATGACGAGCGCCGGGGCGGCGTCCAGGGTCAGCAGCTCCTCCAGCGCGGTCGGCGCGTTGCCGATCACCCAGAGGGCGCCGGGACCGACCTGCTCGTAGGCGAGCCGGATCGCGTGCGCCGACCGGGTCAGACCCGGACCGGCCACGGCGTCCCTCAGCCGGCAGACGGTCTCCCGCCGGGTGATCCCGGCGGCCACCATCTCGACGTCCACGACCACCGGCGCCCCGGCGTGCAGCGCCGCGTGCGCCGTCTCCAGCTCGCCCTCGTCCATGACGAGGTCGTCGGCGTACTCCAGGTCGGCGGCGGAGTGGATGACCCGCTCCACCACCGCCCGCGTCAGCGGCGGGAAGTGCGAGGTGTCGAGGCGGGCGCGCAGCCGCCGGTAGGACTCCTGCTCGATCGGGTGGACGACGCGGTTCACTCCGCCCCCTCCCGCGACGCCTGCCAGCGGTAGCCGCGCGGTGTCACCATGCGCCCCGCGATCTCCCGGGTCGCCGTGTTGCCCACGGTCACGACCGTCATCATGTCGACCGTCGCCGGGTCCAGGGCGGCGAGCGTGGTGACCCGCGCGGACTCGTCCGGCCGGGAGGCGTTGCGGACGACGCCGACGGGTGTCGTCGCCTCCCGGTGCCCGGCGAGGATCGCGAGCGCCTTGGGCAGCTGCCAGTCCCGGCCCCGCGAGCGCGGGTTGTAGAAGGTGACGACGAGGTCCGCCTCGGCCGCCGCGCGCACCCGGCGCTCGATGACCTCCCACGGCGTGTGCAGGTCGGACAGGCTGATGGACACGTGGTCGTGGCCCAGCGGCGCCCCGAGAATCGCCCCGGCGGCCAGCGCGGCCGTCACCCCGGGCACCCCGACCACGTCGATGTCGTCGGAGGCCTCGGCGAGCGCCGGAGAGGCCATGGCGTACACACCCGCGTCCCCGCTGCCGATCAGCGCGACCGCCTGCCCCCTGCGGGCCTCCGCGACCGCCGTCCGGGCCCGCTCCTCCTCCGCGCCGAGCCCCGACTCCAGCACCCGGGTGCCGGGCCGCAGCAGGTCGCGGATCTGGTCCACGTACTGGTCGAGCCCCACCAGCACCGAGGCCCGCCGCAGCTCGGCCGCCGCCCGCGGGGTGAGCAGGTCCCGGGCACCCGGCCCGAGCCCGACCACCGCGAGCCGCCCGCGCCCGGGCCGCCGTACCACGGCACAGGTCGCCATCGCCGGCTGCGCCGCCGACTTCCGCTTGGGCACGAGGAGTTCACCGCCCCGGACCAGCGCGGCGGCCTCCGCCACGGACGGGGTGCCGACGGCCGCGAGCGGCGCGTCCGACGGGTTGGGCACCTCGACCGCCGCCAACTCCTCGGCGGAGTACGTCACCAGGGGTACCCCGAGCCGCTCGGCGGCGGCCACGACGCCCGGCTCCTCGGCCTTGGCGTCCACGGTGGCCAGCTCGGCGACCGACGCCGAAGACAGCCCCGCCTCCCGCAGCGCCCCCTCGACCAGCGCGAGGACCTCCTCGGCCGGCGCCCCCTTCGACGCGCCCACCCCGACCACCAGCGACGGCGGCCTGAGCAGCACCTCCCGCTCGCCCGCCGGGACGGCCCGGTCGGTGACCCGGATCCTGTACGACCCCTGCGCCGCGACCGGCAGCGGCGGCAGCGGCCACGCCACCTCCGCCTCCAGCGCCACCGGCTCGCCGTCCAGCAGCGCCCGGGACACCGCGGCGACCGAGCCCTCGTACGGCAGGCCCAGCGTGTCGAGCCCGGGCAGCCCCACCGCGTCCGTCGCGGTCGTCACCACCGGCTCGGCGCCGAGCACCTCGCCGACCTCACGGGCCAGCTCGTTGGCGCCGCCGCCGTGCCCGCCGAGCAGCGACACCGCGAACCGGCCGGCCTCGTCCACGCACACCACGCCCGGGTCGGCCGCCTTGCCGCCGAGCAGCGGCGCCAGCAGCCGTACCACCGCCCCCGTCGCCAGGAAGCACACCACCTGCTCGCACTCGGCGAACGCGGCCCGCACGGCCTCCCCGGCGGAACCCTCGTACACCCGCGTACGCTCCGGCCAGGCCGCGGCCAGCCGGTCCCGCGCCGCCGCCCCCGCCGCGGTGGCGGAAATCAGGCCGATCACTGGACTACTCCTTCACTAGGCGCCGGGGTTCTCACGCCCCACAGCAGAAACACAGGATTGGTGGCCGCCAGCCGGGTCACGTCCCCCGGCAGCGGCGCCAGCCGCGAGGCCTGCAACAGCACCCCGTCGCAGGCGAACCCGGCGCCGGTCAGCGCCGCGCGGGCCGCCGGCACCCGGTCCAGCGCGGCCATGGCCACGACGACCGTCCGCCGCGCCCGCCGGGCACACGCGGCCACCACGGCGGGCAGCTCCCGGCCCCCGCCGCCGACGAACACGGCGTCCGGATCACCGGCCAGGTCCTCCAGAACCCCGGGCGCCGAGCCGTGCACCACGTCCACGTCGACGCCGTGGGCGCGCGCGTTGGCCCGGATCCGCCCGACCCCGTCGGCCGCCTTCTCCACGGCGACGACGGCCGCGCCGAGCCGCGCGCACTCCACCGCGACCGAGCCCGAGCCGGCGCCCACGTCCCACACCAGGTCCCCCAGGCGCGGCCCCAGCCGGGCCAGGGCCAGCGCCCGCACCTCGGACTTGGTGATCATCGAATCCCGGTGGGCGAACGCGTCCTCCGCCAGCGCCCACCCGGCCGGCGCCCCGGGCACCCCGGCGACCGTCCGCACCGCACCGAGCGCCCGCGCCTCGTCCAGGCACAGCACCACGCTCACCGCCGTACCCCAGTCCCGGGCCGCCGCCTCCGCGGGCGTCACCCGCTCCACGCGCTCCCGCTCCGGGTCACCGAGGGCGCTCGCCACCACCAGCACCCGGTCCGGCGGCACCGCGGCCCCCAGCTCGGCGGGCCCGGCGCCCGGACCGGTCAGCACCGCCACCTTCGGCCGGGCCCGGCACACGTTCACCGCCGTCCGCAGCTCCCGGCCGTGCGCGCTGACCACGACCGCGTCGTCCCAGGGCAGCCCGATCCGGGCGAAGGCGGCGGCCACCGAGGACACCCCCGGCCGCACGTCCAGCAGCCCGGAACCGAACCGCTCGGCCAGCACCCGCACGATCCCGAAGAACCCCGGGTCCCCGGAGGCCAGCACGACCACCGGCAGCTCCTTGCCGACGTACTCGGCCACCGCGTCCAGGGCGGGCGCCAGCGGCCCGAGCACCACCCGCTCCGCCCCGTCCGGCAGCCGTACGGCGTCCAGATGCCGCCGCCCGCCGACCACCAGCGCGGCCCCGGCGAGGACGTCCGCGGGCACCGGCGCACCGGTCCCCGTGCCGACGACCGTGATCAACTCTTCGCCCTCTGCTCGCGCAGCGCCCGCCGCGCCTCGGGGTCGGCCTTGCGGAAGCCGTGGAAGTGACCCGGGTGGTACAGGTGCGAGCGCGTCCCGTGGGCGTCCAGCGCCGGGCCCACCAGGAACAGCGTGTGCTTCCAGAGCTTGTGCTCCTTGACCGTCTCCTCCAGCGTGCCGATCGTGCACTTCACGACCAGCTCCTCCGGCCAGGTCGCCTGGTACGCGACGACGACCGGCGTGTCCACGGGGTAGCCGCCCTCCAGCAGCTCCCGCACCAGCTGTCCGCTGCGCGCCGCCGACAGGAAGACCGCCATGGTGGTGCCGTGGCGGGCGAACTCGCGCACCTCCTCACCGGGCGGCATCGGCGTCTTGCCACCGCCCAGCCGGGTCAGCACCACCGACTGCGCGACCTCCGGGATCGTCAGCTCGCGCTGCGCCAGCGCGGCCACCGCGGAGAACGAGGAGACCCCGGGCACGACCTCGGTCGCGATGCCGATCTCCCGGCAGCGGTCCAGCTGCTCCTGCGTGCCGCCCCACAGCGCCGGGTCACCGGAGTGGATCCGGGCCACCCGCAGCCCCTCCTCGAACGCACGTCGGTACACCGCGACGACGTCCTCCAGCGACATCGTCGCCGAGTCCAGGACCTCGGCGTCCTCGCGCGCGTGGTCGAGGACCTCGGCCTGGACCAGGCTCGCGGCCCAGATCACGACGTCGGCCTCGGCGATGGCCCGCGCGGCACGGAACGTCAGCAGGTCGGCGGCGCCGGGGCCGGCACCGACGAAGGTCACCTTGCCGGTGGTGGCATCGGCCATGGGAATCGGTCCTCTCCTACGAGTACTGCGGTTGTGGCTGTCGGACGTGCGGGAACGCGACCGGATCCGATAGCAAGGGGCCATGGCGGTCTTCGTCGCGCTCGGCGCGTTCCTCATGACGCTGGCCGGCGGCTGGACGGCACAGCGCGTGACCGACCGCCGCCATCTGGTGCTGGGCCTGGCCGGCGGGCTGATGCTGGGCGTGGTCGGCCTCGACCTGCTGCCGGAGGCCCTCCGGGCGGCGGGCACCGAGGTCTACGGCGTCCCGGCCGCGCTCCTGCTGTTCGTGGCCGGTTTCCTCCTCGCCCATCTGGTGGAACGCCTGCTGGCGGGCCGCCGCGCCGCGCACGGCGCCGCCGAACACGATCACAGGGCCCCGGAGGTGGGTCTGACGGCGGCCGCGGCGATGGTGGGGCACAGTCTGATGGACGGCGTGGCGATCGGCGCGTCCTTCCAGGTGGGCGGCGGCATGGGCACCGCGGTGGCGCTCGCCGTCATCGCCCACGACTTCGCGGACGGCTTCAACACCTTCACCCTCACCAGCCTCTACGGCAACGACCGCCGCAAGGCCCTCGCCATGCTCCTCGCGGACGCCGTCGCCCCCGTCGCCGGAGCCGCCGCGTCCGCGTTCCTCACCGTCCCGGAGGGCCTCCTCGGCGGCTATCTCGGCCTCTTCGGCGGCGCCCTGCTCTACCTCGCCGCGGCCGAGATCCTCCCCGAGGCCCACCACGAGCACCCTGCCCGCTCCACCCTGCTGTGCACGGTCGCGGGCGCGGCGTTCATCTGGCTGGTGGTGGGGGTCACCGGCTGACCCGGGCGCGGTCACAGCTTCCCGCCCCGGCCGCCGTCGCGCCGCGGGGGCGCGATCAGCGTCGACAGGTACGGCAGGGCCGCCCCGTCCAGCTCGGCGGCCGGCCGCACCGACTCCTCCGGCAGCCCGAGCGCCGACCCCCACACGGCGTCCCCGATCCGCCCCGTCTCCCGCAGCGCCTGAGCCACCTCGGCGGCCTGCCGCCCGAACTTGTACGCCACGACCGTCCCCGGCCCGGCCAGCGCCTCCTTCAGCACCGCCGACCCGGCGGTCACCGGTACGAGGGTGAGCGGCTCGGTCCCCTCGGTCAGCACGGCACCCGAACGCGCCGCGAGATCCTGCATGGCGGTGATCCCGGGCACCGTCTCCACGGCGACACCCGGCACCAGCTCCGTGATGGTCTGCGCGAGATAGGTGAACGTCGAGTACACGTTGGGATCGCCGATGGTGGCGAAGGCGACCGTGCCGTGCTCCCGCAGCAGCCCGGCGACCCGCTCGCCCGCCGCGTCCCAGGCGGCCTCCCGCCGCGCCCGGTCCGTCCGCTCGTTCAGCGCGAACACCACCCGGACGATCTTGTCCCCGGGCACGTAGTGCGACACGGTCGCCTCGGCCCGCCCCCGCTCACCGGTGTCCATCACGGGTACGACGACGACATCGGCGGCCCGCAGCGCGTTGACCCCCTTGACGGTCACCAGCTCCGGATCCCCGGGACCGACCCCGACCCCGACCAGCCTGCTGCTCATGACGTCCGGCACCTCTCCACGAACCGACGGGCGACACCGGGCCGGGACGCCCAGTGCGTGTGCAGGTAACTCGCGTGCACGCCCTGCTGTACGAAACCTTCGACCCGCCGGACCGGGGCCCGCACACCCCAGGCGGGAGCGGCACCGGCACCCGGCTCGACGACGGTGCGATGGAACTCGTGCCCCCGCATCCGCGTCCCGGCCACCGCCAGCACACTGTCGCCGACGGCCACGGCGTCCCGGTAGCCGAGGGTCAGCCGATCGGACATCCGCGCGGTCGCGTCCAGCACCCCGCACATGGGCTGCCCGTCCAGCTCGCGGCAGAGGTAGAGCAGCCCGGCACACTCGGCGGCGACCGGCGCGCCGGAGCGGGCCAGTTCGGCGACGGCCCCGCGCAGGGACTCGTTGGCGGACAGCTCGGCGGCGTACACCTCCGGGAAGCCACCGCCGATCACCAGCCCGGCGGTTCCGTCGGGCAGTCGCTCGTCCCGGAGCGGATCGAAGACGACGACCTCGGCACCGGCGGCGGCGAGCAGCTCGGTGTGCTCGGCGTAGGAGAAGGTGAAGGCGGACCCGCCGGCGACGGCGACCACCTCACGCGTCGTCGCCGCGGTGACGGGCGGTTCCCAGGCGGCACACGACAGCGTTCCCGCACTCCGTGCCAGCCCGAGCAGGGCCTCCAGATCACATCCGCGCTCCACCTGCGCGGCCATTGCCGCCACCGCGTCGACGGCGTCGGACCGTCGCTCGGCCACCGGCACCAGCCCCAGATGCCGCGAGGGCGTGTCCACCTGCCCGGCCCGCCGCAAGGCGCCCAGCACCGGCACCCCGGACGAGTCCAGCGCCTCCCGCAGCAACTCCTCGTGCCGGTCCGAGGCGACCTTGTTCAGGATCACGCCCCCGACCCGCACCTCCGGGTCCCACGAAGCGAACCCGTGCACCAGCGCCGCCACGGACCGCGACTGCGAGGACGCGTCCACGACGAGCACGACCGGTGCCCCCAGCAGCTTGGCGACGTGCGCGGTGGACGCCAGCTCGCCCTCGCCGGCGGCCCCGTCGTACAGCCCCATCACACCCTCGACCACGGCCAGGTCGCACCCCCGCGCCCCGTGCAGGAACAGCGGAGCGACCAGCTCCGGCCCGCACAGGTACGCGTCCAGGTTGCGTCCGGTCCGCCCGGTCGCCAGGGCGTGGTACCCGGGGTCGATGTAGTCCGGCCCGACCTTGTGCGGGGACACGGCGAGCCCCCGCGCGGCGAACGCGGCCATCAGCCCCGTGGCGACGGTGGTCTTGCCGCTGCCCGAGGAGGGTGCGGCGACGACCAGCCGGGGTACGGAGGTCACCACTCGATGCCCTTCTGGCCCTTCTGCCCCACGTCCATGGGGTGCTTGACCTTGGACATGTCGGTGACGAGGTCGGCGAGGTCCACCAGCTTCTCCGGCGCGTTCCGCCCGGTGATCACCACGTGCTGGGTGCCGGGCCGGTTCCGCAGCACCTCCACGACCTCGTCGGTGTCGACCCAGCCCCAGTGCATCGGGTACGCGAACTCGTCCAGCACGTACAGCCGGTACGTCTCGGCGGCCAGGTCCCGCTTGACCTGCTCCCAGCCCTCGCGGGCCTTCTCCTCGTTGTCCATCTGGGCGTCACGCTGGACCCACGACCAGCCCTCGCCCATCTTGTGCCAGTCGACGGTCCCGCCCTCGCCGGAGGCGCCGAGCACCCGCAGCGCGTTCTCCTCGCCGACCTTCCACTTCGCCGACTTGACGAACTGGAACACCCCGATGGGCCACCCCTGGTTCCAGGCGCGCAGCGCGAGCCCGAACGCGGCGGTGGACTTGCCCTTGCCGACGCCCGTGTGCACGACGACCAGCGGACGGTTGCGACGCTGACGGGTCGTCAGACCGTCGTCCGGTACGACACTCGGCTGTCCCTGCGGCATTACGCGGCCCTCCTGCCCTGAATTCCCTTCACGAGCCCGGCGATCGAGTCCGCCCGCAGCTCGTCCAGCGTCACGGCCGTACCGCCCAGCTCACCCGCGAGCTTCCCGGCCAGCCCCAGCCGCACCGGCCCCGACTCGCAGTCCACGACCACCGAGGCGACCCCCTCGGCCGCGAACAGCCCGGCGGCCCGCGAGGCGAGCAGCAGCGGTTCCGGACCACCGGTGGCCCGCCCGTCCGTCACCACGACCACCAGAGGCCGCCGCGCCGGGTCCCGCAACCGCTCCACGCGCAGCACCTCGTGCGCCTTGAGCAGCCCGGCCGCGAGCGGCGTACGCCCGCCGGTCGGCAGCGTCTCCAGCCGTACGGCGGCGGCGTCGACGGACGACGTCGGCGGCAGCGCGACCTCGGCCGCCGCCCCCCGGAACGTCACGAGCCCCACCTTGTCCCGCCGCTGGTACGCGTCGAGCAGCAGCGACAGCACGGCTCCCTTGACGGCGCTCATCCGCTGCCGCGCGGCCATCGACCCGGAGGCGTCCACGACGAACAGCACGAGGTTCCCCTCGCGCCCCTCCCGGGTGGCCTGCCGCAGATCGTCCCGGCGCACGACCAGCCCCGGACCGGACCGCCCGCGCGAGCGCTGGTGCGGCGCGGCGGCCTGCACGGTCGCCGCCAGGTGCAGCTTGGTCAGCGCCCCCCGCGGCCGGCGGGCTCCCGTGGTCCGCCCGTGCTCGGTCCGGGCCCGGGACCGCCGCCCGGCCGCGCCCTCACCGATGCCGGGCACGCTCAGCACCCTGGTCCGGAACGGCTCGGCGGACCGTACGGCCGACTGCTCCTGCCCGCCGGACGCCTGCGGCTGCCCGCCCTCACCGGCATCCGGCCGGGCGGCGTCGCCCCCGTCGCCCTGCGGAGCGGGGTCGGGCTGCGGCCGGCCACCGCCGCCGCCGGGACCGTCCGGGTCGGGGTCCTCGTCGCCGTCCCCGCCGCCGCCGTCGTTCCCGCCGTCCCCGTCGTTCCCGGCGTACTGCTCCAGCGTCTCGTCCAGCTTGTCCTCGTCCAGACCCGGCGCGTCGAACGGGTTCCGCCGCCGCCGGTGCGGCAGCGCCAGCAGCGCCGCCTGCCGCACGTCCTCGGCGAGCACGTCGGTCCGCCCGGCCCACGCGGCCAGCGCGGTGGCGGTCCGCGCCATGACGATGTCGGCGCGCATCCCGTCCACCTCGAAGGCCGCACAGGTCGCCGCGATCTGCTTCAGCGCACCGTCGCCCAGCCGCACCGACGGCAGCAACGCCCGCGCGGCGGCGATCCGCTGTCGCACGGCGGCCTCCTCGTCGGCCCAGCGGGCGGCGAAGGCACCGGGGTCGTCGTCGTACGCCAGCCGGCGCCGGACGACCTCCACCCGCTGCTCCGGCTCACGCGAGGCCGCGACCTCCACGGTGAGCCCGAACCGGTCCAGCAACTGCGGCCGCAGCTCGCCCTCTTCCGGGTTCATGGTGCCGACGAGGAGGAACTTCGAGGCGTGCCGCACGGACACGCCCTCGCGCTCCACGTACGAGGCCCCCATCGCCGCCGCGTCCAGCAGCAGGTCCACCAGGTGGTCGTGGAGGAGGTTGACCTCGTCGACGTAGAGGATCCCGCGGTGCGCGTCGGCCAGCAGGCCCGGCTCGAAGGCCTTCACGCCCTCCGCGAGCGCCCGCTCGATGTCCAGCGCGCCGACCAGCCGGTCCTCGGAGGCGCCGACGGGCAGCTCGACCATCCGCGCGGGCCGCTCGGTGCCGTTGCCCGCCTCGTGCGGGCCGTCCGGGCACGAGGGATCGGGCGAGGCCGGGTCGCACGAGAACCGGCACCCGGGCACGACGGCGACCGCGGGCAGCAGCGCCGAGAGCGCCCGCACCGCCGTCGACTTGGCGGTGCCCTTCTCGCCGCGCACCAGCACACCGCCGACCGCCGGCGACACGGCGTTCAGCAGCAGCGCGAGCCGCAGGTCGTCCTGGCCGACGACGGCCGTAAACGGGAACGGGGTGGTCACTGGTCGCCCTCCAAGTCGCCTTCCAGCTCCAGGTAGGTGGCGCGCAGCCGCTCCAGCGTGTCCGCGTCCGGCTCCGCCCACAGCCCGCGGTCCGCCGCCTCCAGCAGGCGCTCGGTGATGCCGCGCAGCGCCCACGGGTTGGACTTCCGCATGAAGTCCCGGTTCTCCGGGTCGAAGACGTACTCCGCGCTCAGCTTCTCGTACATCCAGTCGTCGACCACGCCCGCCGTCGCGTCGTAGCCGAACAGGTAGTCCACGGTCGCCGCCATCTCGAAGGCGCCCTTGTAGCCGTGCCGGCGCATGGCCGCCATCCAGCGCGGGTTGACCACGCGGGCCCGGAACACCCGGTGGGTCTCCTCGCCCAGCGTCCGGGTCCTCACCTGATCCGGTACGGCCGAATCGCCCACGTACGCCTCCGGGTTGGCACCCGTCAGGTGCCGCACCATGGCGACCATGCCGCCGTGGTACTGGAAGTAGTCGTCGGCGTCGACCAGGTCGTGCTCCCGCGTGTCGACGTTCTTCGCCGCCACCGCGATCCGCTTGAACGCGGTCTCCATGTCCCCGCGCGCCGCCCGCCCGTCGAGCCCGCGCCCGTAGGCGTAGCCGCCCCAGACGGCGTACACCTCGGCCAGGTCGGCGTCGCTGCGCCAGTTCCGGGCGTCGATCAGCGGCAGCAGACCCGCGCCGTACGCCCCCGGCTTCGAGCCGAAGACGCGGGCCGTCGCGCGCCGCCGGTCACCGTGCTCGGCCGCGTCCTCGTCCACGTGCGCCCGCACGTAGTTGGACTCGGCCGGCTCGTCCAGCTCCGCCACCGCCCGTACCGCGTCGTCGATCAGCCCGACCACATGCGGGAACGCGTCCCGGAAGAAGCCGGAGATGCGGACCGTGACGTCGATGCGCGGGCGCCCCAGCTCCGCCAGGGGAACCACCTCGAAGCCCGTCACCCGCCGCGAGGCCTCGTCCCACACCGGGCGGCAGCCCAGCAGCGCGAGGATCTCGGCGATGTCGTCGCCCTGGGTGCGCATCGCGGACGTGCCCCAGACCGTCAGGCCCACGGACTTCGGGTACGCCCCGGTGTCCTGGAGGTAGCGTGCGACCAGGGAGTCCGCCAGCGACTGGCCGACCTCCCAGCTCAGCCGGGACGGAATGGCCTTGGGGTCGACCGAGTAGAAGTTCCGGCCCGTCGGGAGGACGTTGACCAGGCCGCGGGTCGGGGAACCCGACGGGCCCGCCGGGACGTAGCCGCCGTCCAGCGCCCGCAGGATGTGCCCGATCTCGTCCGTGGTCCGCGCCAGCCGCGGTACGACCTCCTCGCACGCGAACTCCAGCACGGCGACCGCCTCGGGGAGTTCCGCGCCGAGCGCGCCCCGCAGGACCGCCGGGACGACCGCGCGGTCCCACGCCCGCGCCTCCATCTCCTCCACGATCCGCCGGCACAGCCGCTCCAGCAGGTCGATCGCGTCGGACGCGGTCCGCGCGGGGCCCTCGACCAGGTCCGTCAGCTCCACCGGCACCTTCACCGGGGCACCCGGCTCGGCCAGCAGCTCCTTCTCCACCATCCCGAAGTGGGCCGCCAGCGAAGCCCGCAGACCGGGCAGCGCGTTCGCCCGCCCGCCCCACACCTGCGAGGCGCGCAGCACGGCCAGCACCAGGTTCACCCGTGGTTCGCCGGCCGGCCCGCCGCCGAGGATGTGGAGCCCGTCGCGGATCTGCACGTCCTTGATCTCGCACAGATAGCCGTCGATGTGCATGACGAACTCGTCGAACGCGTCGTCGTCCGGCTGCTCGTCCACGTGCAGGTCGTGGTGCAGCTCCGCCGCCTTCACCAGCGTCCAGATCTGGGCGCGGACGGCCGGGGCCTTCGCCGGGTCCAGGTCGGAGACGAGCGCGTACTCGTCCAGCAGCTGCTCCAGCTTGGCCAGGTCACCGTAGGTGTCGGCACGCGCCATCGGCGGCACCAGGTGGTCGACCACCGTGGCGTGCCCGCGCCGCTTGGCCTGGGTGCCCTCGCCGGGGTCGTTGACGATGAACGGGTAGACGAGCGGCAGGTCGCCGAGTACGGCGTCCGGGGCGCACCCGCCCGACAGGCCGAGGCCCTTGCCCGGCAGCCACTCCATCGTGCCGTGCTTGCCCATGTGCACGATCGCGTCCGCGCCGAAGGAGTTGTCCAGCCACCGGTACGCCGCCATGTAGTGGTGCGACGGCGGCATGTCCGGGTCGTGGTAGATCGCGATCGGGTTCTCGCCGAAGCCGCGCGGCGGCTGGATCATGACGACGACGTTCCCGAACCGGAGGCTGGCCAGCACGATGTCGTCGCCGTCCACGTAGAGGCTGCCCGGCGGCTCGCCCCACGCCTCGGTCATCGCGTCCCGCAACCCGGGGTCGAGCCTCTCGAACCACGCCCGGTAGTCGGCCAGCGGCACCCGCGCGGGCGCCGCGGCCAGCTGCTCCTCGGTCAGCCACTCGACGTCGTGGCCGCCGGCCGCGATGAGGCGGTGGATCAGCTCGTCCCCGCCGGACGGGTACTCGGTGAGCCCGTACCCGGCCTCCCGCAGCGCGTCCAGCACCCGTACCGCCGACGCGGGCGTGTCCAGACCGACCGCGTTGCCGACCCGGGAGTGCTTGGTCGGATACGCGGTGAAGACCAGGGCGACCTTCTTCTCGGCGTTCGGCTTGTGCCGCAGCCGGGCGTGCCTGACGGCGATCCCGGCCACGCGGGCGGCCCGCTCGGGGTCGGCGACGTACACCGGCACCTCGTCGGGTCCCTGCTCCTTGAAGGAGAACGGCACGGTGATCAGCCGGCCGTCGAACTCCGGGATCGCCACCTGCATCGCCGCGTCCATCGGGGACAGCGCCGCGTCGGACTCCTCCCACGCGGCCCGCGAGGAGGTGAGGCAGAGGCCTTGCAGCACGGGGACGTTCAGGTCGGCGAGCGCGCCGATGTCCCAGGACTCCTCGTCGCCGCCCGCCGATGCCTGCGAGGCGTGCGTGCCGCCGGCCGCGAGCACGGTGGCCACCAGCGCGTCGGCACGGCCCAGCAGCTCGTACAGCCCGGGGTCCGCGCCGCGCAGCGAACCGCAGTACACGGCGAGGGCGTTGGCGCCCTGCGCCTCGATCGCCTCGCACAGGGTGTCCACGAAGGCGGTGTTGCCGCTCAGTTCGTGCGCCCGGTAGAACAGCACGCCCACGGTCGGCCGGCCGTCGACGACGGTACGGTCGCCGTGGACGCCGAACTCCGGCATCTTCCGCGGCTCCTCGAAGCCCTCTCCGGTCAGCAGCACGGTGTCCGACAGGAACCGGGACAGCTCCTGCAGGTTCGCGGGGCCGCCCTCGACCAGGTACTTCAGCGCCTCCGCGACCACACCGGCCGGCACCGACGACTCCGCCATCAGCTCGGCGTCCGGCACGGTCTCACCGCCCAGCAGCACGGTCGGGATGCCGGACGCCTTCAGCGCGGCCAGCCCGTCCTCCCAGGCCCGCTTGCCGCCCAGCAGCCGGACGACGGCCAGGTCCGCGCCCTCGATCAGGCCCGGCAGCTCCCCGGCGACGTCGACCCGGGTGGGGTTGCCGATGCGGTAGCCGGCGCCGGAGGCCCGGGCCGCCAGCAGATCCGTGTCGGCGGTCGACAACAACAACACTGTGCTCATGCGGGCGCTCCCGGTGGAATGAAAGGCAGTCCTTGCGGCGCGCCCGACTCGATGAGCCGCCACAGCGCGTCCGTGTCCGCGTGCTGTTCGATGAGGTCGCCGAGCCGGTCGAGCTGCTCCTCGCGCAGCGCGGCGAAGGAGGTGTCCGGCGCGGGCACGAAGCGGCGGCCCGCGGCGGCGGCCACCTCGCGCAGGAAGGCCCGGCGGAAGCCGTCCGACTCCAGCGAGCCGTGCCAGTGCGTGCCCCAGGTCTGGCCGACCCGGCAGCCGTCGAGGAAGGGCTCGCCGCCCTCGACGGTGGCCACGCCGTGGTGGATCTCGTAGCCGTCGACCCGCTCGCCGAGGGCCTCGCCACGGGGCCGGGTGAGGGTCTTCTCGCGGGCGAAGCGCACCCGGACGGGCAGCACGCCGAGACCCGGGACGGCTCCGGCGCGGGACTCGACCTCGTCCTCGATGTGCTCGCCGAGGATCTGGAAGCCGCCGCAGACCCCCAGGACGGGACGCTGTTCGGCGGCCCGCCGTACCAGCGCGTCGGCGAGTCCGCGCTCCCGCAGCCACTCCAGCGCCCGTACGGTCCCGCGCGTGCCCGGGACCACCACGAGGTCGGCGTCCGCCAGCTCCTCCGGCCGGTCCACGAACCGCACCACGACGCCCGGTTCGGCGGCCAGGGCGTCCACGTCGGTGAAGTTGGACATCAGCGGGATCGCGCACACGGCGACCCGCAGCACGTCCTCGCCGACCGGGGGCGTGACGGTGGACTCCCGTACGGTGCCCCGCAGCGACACGCGCAGCCCGTCCTCCTCGTCGATGCCGAGCCCGTGCCGGAAGGGCAGCACACCGTACGTCCGCCGCCCCGTCAGGTCCCGGAGCATGTCCAGCCCGGGCTCCAGCAGGCCGACATCGCCCCGGAACTTGTTCACCAGGAACCCGGCGACCAGCTCCTGGTCCTCCGGTGAGAGCAGGGCGACGGTGCCGAAGAAGGACGCGAAGACGCCCCCGCGGTCGATGTCGCCGACGACGAGCACGGGCAGCCGCGCGTTGCGTGCGATGCCCATGTTGACGATGTCCGTCCGCCGGAGGTTGATCTCGGCCGGACTGCCCGCCCCCTCACAGATCACCGCGTCATACGTGCCCCGCAACTCGGCCAGGCAGTCCAGCACCGTGCCCAGCAGCCGTTGTTGGCGCCCGCCGTGGTACCCGCGTGCGCTCAGCTCGCCCACCGGCTTGCCGAGCAGCACCACCTGACTGCTCTGCTCGCCGCCGGGCTTGAGCAGCACCGGGTTCATCAGCGCGGTCGGCTCGACCCGGCAGGCCTGCGCCTGCATCGCCTGCGCCCGCCCGATCTCGGCGCCCTCGCGCGTGACGAACGAGTTCAGCGACATGTTCTGCGCCTTGAACGGCGCGACCTTCACCCCCTGGCGTACCAGCCAGCGGCAGATGCCGGCCGTCACGACGCTCTTGCCGGCGTCGGAGGTGGTGCCGGCGACGAGGAGACCACCGTTCACTTCCCGCGTCCTTTCAGCAGCCGGCGTGCGGTGAGCGTGCCGGCGAGGGCGAGCAGGCCGACGCGGCGGGAGAGCCGTACGGCCCGGTCGATGTCGGTGACCCGGACGGGCCGCCCGGCGGCTCCGTTGAGGACGGGCCGGTGCTCGACCCGGCCGCCGTAGGAGAGCGTCCCGCCCAGGCGTACGCCGAGGGCACCCGCGAAGGAGGCCTCCACGGGACCGGCGTTGGGGCTGGGGTGCCGGCGCGCGTCGGCCTTCCAGGCACGCAGGGCACCCAGCGGATCGGGTCCGGCCGCGGCGGCGAGCACGGCGGTCAGCCGGGCACCCGGCCAGCCGGCGACGTCGTCGAGGCGGGCGGAGGCCCAGCCGAAGCGCCGCAGACGGGGGGACTTGTGACCCACCATCGCGTCCAGGGTGTTGACCGCCCGGAACCCGAGGAGCCCCGGGACCCCCGCCACGGCACCCCAGACGAGGGCGCCGACGACGGCGTCCGAGGTGTTCTCGGCGACCGACTCGACCACGGCCCGGGCGACACCGTCGGCGTCCAGCGCCTGCGGGTCCCGGCCGCACAGGTGGGGCAGCCGCGCCCGGGCGGTCTCGATGTCCCCGGCCTCCAGGGCGCGTCCGATGGCGCGGGCCTCGCGGGCGAGCGAGGTGCCGCCGACGACGGCCCAGGTGGCGGCGGCGGTCAGCGCGACGGAGGCGGTGGGGGAGGGGCGTACAGCGCGTGCGGCGAGTGCGCCGAGCGCGACGGCGCCACCGGCGCACACGGTGGTGTGCAGGGCGCCCCAGCCGCGGTGGTCGTGCCACAAGGCGCCTTCCACGGCCCCGGCCGCCCGGCCGAACACGGCGACCGGATGCCCGCGACGGGGATCGCCGAGGAGCAGGTCACCGAGGACGCCGGCGGCGGCGCCGTACGCGTATGTGCGATCGGCACCCATCGGCTCAGCCGGCCGTGGGCACAGGAACGGGCCTGACAGCCCTGGTGCTGGTCCTCGATCGGCAGCCGAGCATGGCGATATGTGTCCTCACTCAGGGTGTCCGCGCCCTGGTTCGACGTGCATCGGCGGTGAGAGTTCCTGGCTCCCGGGAAGTTCTTCCCCGGTGACAGTGGCGGGACCGCGCCGGATTCGCACCGGCTTCCTCTCCTGCCGCCGTTGATGGCCTGGGCAGTCCACCACGCGCCCGGAAGGGCCGTCAACTTGCCTTTGACCTGCGTGGGGACAGTGTGCTGATCCCCACACCGCGGGGCGCGCGGGGTCTGCCGGGGTACGGCAGAGGCTCCCCGCACGGCGTGCGCGGGGAGCCTTTCGGTGGTGTGGTCAGGCCTTGGCCACGATCAGGTTGATGCCGTACGCCACCGCCGCCGCGCAGGCCGCGAAGCACAGGTAGGCGCCGGTGACGGCGAGGGCGGCGGAGTCCCCCTGGGCCGTGGCCTTCTCGCGCCGGTTCAGGCCCGCGATGCCGAGCGTGAACAGGGTCACCAGGCCCACGGTGACCACGAGGCTGACGCCGAACACGGAGCCCAGGGCTGCCCAGTCGATCTTCATAGTGCTTCCTTCGCTAACCGGGTGCTCGGGGTCAGACCGCGGCGGCCGGCGGGGCGGCCGGAGCCGGTTCGGCGGGGGCGGTGGCCTGCTGCGGGAACGTGAGGTCCACATCGGCGGCGACCGTGCCGGTGGGCGGCGGGATCACGGCGGCGATGGCGGTCGTGACCACACCGGCGGGCTCCTCGGTCTCCTCGACCACGTTGGTGTGGTCGACGACCTCGCGGCGGGAGATCTTCCAGATCGCGGCGGACGCGGCGACCAGGAAGACGGCGACCACGGCGGTGCCCCAGTCACCCAGGTCGGTGACGGCCTCGGCGCCCGCGCCGACCAGCGCGGCGGCCGGGAGGGTGAGCGCCCAGGCGACGAACATGCGGGTCGCGGTGGACCAGCGGACCACACCGCCCTTGCGGCCCAGGCCCGCGCCCATCACCGAGCCGGAGACGACGTGGGTGGTGGAGAGGGAGAAGCCGAGGTGGGAGGAGGCCAGGATGGCGGTCGCGGCGCTGGTCTGGGCGGCGAAGCCCTGGCGCGGCTCCAGGTCGGTCAGGCCCTTGCCCATGGTGCGGATGATGCGCCAGCCGCCGATGTAGGTGCCGAGCGCGATGGCCAGGCCGGCGGAGAGGATCACCCAGGTGGGAGGGTTGGAGCCGGGGGCGATCGAGCCGCCCGCGACGAGGGCGAGGGTGATGATGCCCATCGTCTTCTGGGCGTCGTTGGTGCCGTGCGCGAGGGAGACCAGGCCGGCGGAGGCGATCTGGCCGGCGCGGTAGCCCTTGCGGGTGGCCTCGCCGTCGGCGGTGCCGCCGATGCCGTAGGAGAACCGGGTGGCCAGCAGCGAGGCGAGGCCCGCCACGATCGGCGCGGCGACGGCCGGGAGCAGCACCTTGGTGACGAGGACGTCACCGTGGACGGCGCCGAAGCCGGCGGAGGCGACGGTGGCGCCGACCAGGCCGCCCATCAGGGCGTGCGAGGAGCTGGACGGCAGGCCCACGAGCCAGGTCAGCAGGTTCCAGAGGATCGCGCCGACCAGGGCGGCGAAGATGACCTCGGGACGGATGCCGGTCTCGTCGACGAGACCCTTGGAGATCGTGTTCGCGACCTCCACGGAGAGGAAGGCGCCCACGAGATTGAGGACGGCGGACATGGCGACCGCGATCTTCGGCTTCAGGGCGCCTGTGGAGATGGTGGTGGCCATCGCGTTCGCGGTGTCGTGGAAACCGTTCGTGAAATCGAACGCGAGAGCGGTTGCCACCACTATCGCGAGGATCAGCGAGAAGCTTTCCATTTACCCAGGCAATCGTTCGAGGTCATTGGCGGGTCGAACGTAGGCAACCTGGGTGAACGGAAGATGAACTGAGACGGGCGTGAGGATGTCCGTCACGCGCGTACGAGGCTCCGCTCCCCTCTCCCGGCCCAAGCGCCCCTTGGCTAGCGGCCGCGGGCCAGGACCCGCAGCCTGCTCAGGGAGCCGTTGAAGAGATTCTGGTCACCCGGCAGCCGGCCCTTGGTGCCGTACTGCCAGAACGTCCAGTACCGCCAGCCGCCGGGCAGGGCGCCCGGTCGCGAGGTGCCGTGACGGGCGATCCACAGGGCGTGCGAGGAGGAGAAGGCGCGACTGTTGCCGGTGCACAGCCTCCACCACTGGGTCGTGGTGTAGATCAGCGGCCGGCGGCCGGTCTCCCGCTTGATCTCGTCGCTGAACGACCGGATCCAGCGGACCATCCGTTTCCTGTCCAGCCCGTAGCACTTGTGCCGCGCGTCGTACGGGTTGTACTCGATGTCCAGCGCGGGCGGCAGCGTCCAGCCGTCCGCCCGCCAGTCCCCGCCGTGCCGTACGAAGTAGGCGGCCTGCCGGGCCCCGGAGGACCGGTCCGGCAGCGCGAAGTGGTACGCGCCCCGGATCAGGCCGGCCTTGCGGGCGCCGGTGTACTGCCCCGAGAAGTAGGGGTTGCGGTAGGCCGTGGACTCGGTCGCCTTGATGTACGCGAACCGGGCGCCCCTGGCCCGGGCGGCGGCCCAGTCGATCCGCTTCTGGTGCGACGACACGTCATGCCCCCGGGGCAGCCCGGCACCGGCCCTCGGCATCCCGGCGGCGTCCGGGGCCGCGGGCTCCTGCCAGATCCCGGCTGTCCACGCGGAACCGGTGGCGGTGGCCGGCGAGATCCCGGCTGTCCGCGCGGAAACGGCGGCCGGCGGGGATGTGCCGGCCTCGGCCTGCCCGGCCGCCTTCGGTGCGCCGCCGGCCGTCCGCAGGGACCCGGCCGGCCGCGGCGAGTCCGTCGAGGCCGACGCCGGTGGTCCGGCCGGACCGGTCGGCGCCTCCCCCGCGGATGCGGCCCCGGCGGGTGCGGGGCCGGCGAGGGCGAGGACCGCCGTGGCCGCGGTGAGAACCGCGGCGCGGCGGCGGGCGAGGGTGCGTTCACGGGCCATGCGTCTCCCCGGGGCGGCGGACGGCCTGCCTCCCGCGGGCGGCGGCGGTCGTCCAATGGGCAGGAGGGACCATTGAAAAACCCGGCGATCACCGAATGGGCGACGATTTGATGCGGTTCCGGGTGGTCTGTCATAAAATGCGCCCGTTCGGCCGCACGGTCTCCGGGCGGAAGCCGCCGCCCCGCCCGCTCCGCGCACCCCCCGGCTGGCAGGATCACCGCATGGCTGAACCGATTCTGCACACCGACGACGGGCACCAGGACGAGGTACGGCTCTGGGCGGAACTGGTCGCTACGGCCCGCCGCAGCGTCGCCGACGGACTGGTCGTCGGCACCTCCGGCAACGTCTCCGCCCGCATCGGGGACCTGGTGCTGGTCACCCCCTCCGGCGTCCCCTACGACCGGCTCACCCCCGCCGACATCACCGGCGTCGACCTCACCGGACGCCAGGTGCTCGGCACGCTCGTACCGACCAGCGAGCTGCCCATGCACCTCGCCGTCTACCGCACCACCGACGCCCGGGCCGTCGTCCACACCCACGCCGTGCACGCGACCGCGGTCTCCACGCTCGTGCCCGAGCTGCCCCCGGTCCACTACATGACCGGCGCCCTCGGCGGTCCCGTACGGGTCGCCCCCTACGCCACCTACGGCACCGACGAACTCGCCGAGAACATGCTCCGCGCCCTCGCCGGCCGCTCCGGCTGCCTGCTGCAGAACCACGGCACGATCACCCACGGCGCCACCCTCGACCAGGCCTACGACCGTTCCGCCCAGCTGGAGTGGATGTGCCGGCTGTGGCTGACGGCGTCCTCGGTGCCGGGCCTGACGCCGTCCCTGCTCACGGAGGCACAACTCGCGCAGGCCGGGGAACGCTTGAAGGGATACGGCCAACGGAGGTGACCCCGTGCCCCACAGCAACCCGCCCCGAGCCCTGACCGCTCCGCTCGACCTGCTCCGCCGCACCGGTGCGAGCCGGCCGGGCCCGATCCGCGGCACCGGCCCCCTGCGCCCCCCGCTTCCGCTGGCCGGAGGACCGGTCCGCGCCGACACTGGACCCGTGCGTACCGCAAAGGCGACCGCCACCGCACTCACCGCCTTCCTGGCAGCCGGCACGGCTTCCGTGGTCGCCGGCCGGCTCGCCAGCGCCGCCGCGCTGAAGGCGCCCGCGGGACGTCCGCTGCCCACCGAGCCCCGCCTCACCGTGCACGGCACGGCCGCCGGCCAGGTCACGCTCACCCGCGACCTGGCCGCCCTGCGCCCCGGCACGTACGGGCTGGCCGGTGACGGCTCGCACGCGGTCGTCGGCCCCGTCCTGGAGGCGGCCGAGCACACCGCCGACACCGTCGTACGCCGCCTCGAACGCGTCACCCACGGCACCCTCGCCCCCGGCGACGCGGTGTGGCTCACCCCGAACCTGTACGTCGGCGACCCCGGCACCGCCCTCGGCCTGGACCACGCCGACGTCGACGTGCCCGGGGAGCTCGGACCCCTGCCCGCCTGGTTCGTGCCCGGCGACCGGAACACCTGGGTGATCGCCCTGCACGGCCTCGGCACCACCCGGGAACACGCCCTCAACGTCATGCGCTTCCTGCACGGCCGCCGGCTTCCGGTCCTCGCCCTCGCCTACCGCGGCGACCTCGGCGCCCCGCGCCCGCCGGACGGGCTGAACCACCTCGGGGAGACCGAGTGGCGGGACGTCGAGGCGGCGATCCGCTACGCCCAGCGGCACGGCGCCCGCCGGGTCGTCCTGTTCGGCTGGTCCACCGGCGCCACCATGGCCCTGCGCGCCGCCGAGCGCTCCGCCGTCCGCGACCGCGTCGCCGGGCTCGTCCTCGACTCCCCGGTGCTCAGCTGGGAGGCCACGCTGCGCGCCCTGGCCCGGGCCCGGCACACCCCGTCCTCGCTGCTGCCGCTCGCCGTGCGGGCCGCGCAGGGCCGGGCCGGACTGCACGCCGACCGGATCGCCGGGACGCCCGACGCCGACCGGCTGCGGGTCCCCACCCTGATCGTCCACGGCCCGGACGACCAGGTCGCCCCCTACGAGTTCTCCCGCAGGCTCGCCCACCGCCGCGCCGGCCTCGTCTCCCTGCACACCGTCGCCCGCGCCCCGCACGGGGCCATGTGGAACGTGGACCCCGAAGAGTACGAGGAACAGCTGCGCCGGTTCCTGACCCCGCTGATGTGACCCCCGACCCCCCGACCCCCGGACACCTGTGACCCGCGGACACCCGGCCCGCATCCGGACGACATCCGGCCGACACCGGCACGAAGCATTCCGTTTCAGGCCTACCGATGGCGTGATCGGGTCGCTACGGCCGGTCCCACGCCCCGTGCATTGGCCAGCCCGGTAGCCCGCCGTGACATTCCGTTTGGGTTTTCGGACCGTCAACCGGAAGACTGCACCCGTGACGTCCCGTATCCCGCGCGACTCCAGGCTCCGACTCGTCCGACCGCGACCCCTGGCCGCCGCCCCCAGAGCTGTGAACCAGAGGCGCCCACAGCGCCCCGCACCCCGGCCGCCGGAGGGCACACCCGCCCCGGCCGAACTGGCCGGAATGGCCCGCACCAAGCTGGCCGGCGCGGCCCGCGTCGCCCGCTGGGCCGATGCCGCCCTCGGCCCCGGCCGCACCGGTGCCACCACCGACGGCAAGGCCACCCTCTCCGCCGCCACCGCCGAACGCGCCGCCGCCGAACTGGGCCTGACCGCCGCTCAGGTCCGCGCCGACTGGGACACCGCCCGCCTCGCCGGACTCGTCGAGGTGCACGGCGACAGCGCGCGCCCCGGCTGGCGGCTGCGCGCCTGGGACCGCGACGACAGCGCCGTACTGCGCGGCTGGGTGGCCCTCTTCGACGCCTGGTCGCTCGCCTGCCCGGAACCCGACGGGCACGAACCGGCCGCCGTCGCCGAGGTCGTCTCGGCCATGCCCCAGGTGCTCTCCTTCCTCCAGCTGTCCGCCGGCCCCGTCCCGGTCGAGCAGCTGCTGGACCTGCTCCAGCAGCGGGTCACCGAGCTGCGCACCGAACGCTGCGAGGTCTCCTACGAGCCCGGTACCGGCGGTCCCGCCGGATCCCCGGTCCCGGCGGACCCGGCACCCGCCGAGCACGCCCCGCTCGCCCCGCTGCTCGACTGGGCGCTGAGCGCCCTCGCCGCCGTCGGCGCCCTCACCTACGGCGGCGGCCAGGCCACGCTCACGCCGCTGGGCAACTGGGCGGTCTGGGTCAAGCTGGAGCAGATCTGCGTGGCCGCGCAGAGCCCCGCCGGCAACATCGAGCAGTCCGCCGAGGACATGCTCCGCGGCTGCGCCCAGCTCCGCCCCAACGCGGCCCGCGCCGAGTACCGCGCCTGGCTCGCCGCCCGCCCGGTCGGCAGCGCCGTCACCGAGCTGATCGGCGCCGCCCGCGGCGACGACGCCCTGCTGCGCGGCCTGGCCTTCGAGGCGCTGCGCGTGGTCGGCGCCCCCGCCGAGCCCGACGTACGGTCCGTCGTGGACGAGCCGGCGCTGCGGCCGTACGCGCTGCTGTGGCTCGCCGAGCACGACGGCATCGACCCGGAGGACGCCCACGAGGTGCTCACCCGGGAGGAGGCCACCTGGCTGTGGGTGGACACCGCCGCCGCCGTCGCCGACCACGGCGAGGCGCCGATGCTGGTCCGGCACCTGGAGTCCGCGGTGCAGCCCACCGTGCCCCAGCTGCTCGACGAGGTCCGCGCCGTCGGCCACCCGCGCACCGTGCAGGTCCTGGTCGCGCTCGCCGCCGCCCACCCCGACCCGGCCCTGGCCAAGGCCGTCCGCCGGGCCGCGTTCCAGGTGCACACCGGAGGCTGAGGAGGGCCGGCGGGGGAGCGCGGCGCGGGAGCGGCTCAGACGCCGAGGTCGGGGGCGTACGTCCCGAAGCTCCAGACGTTGCCCTCGGCGTCCCGGGCCATGTAGTCCCGCGAGCCGTAGTCCTGGTCCGTCGGGGGCACGAGGATCTCCACGCCGTGCTCGACGGCCCGCTGGTGGTGCGCGTCCACGTCGTCCACCACGACGTACACCCCGGCGGGTCCCGCGTCCCGCATCACCGTGTCGAAGACGCCGCCACGGCCCTTGGAACCGATCATCACCGCGCCGTTGCCCTGGACCAGCTCGGCGTGCATCACCGTGCCGTCCTCCGTCTCGTACACCGACAGCTCGGTGAAGCCCAGGGCCTCCGTCAGCTGCCGGATCGCCGCCCTCGCGTCCGCGTACAGCAACGTGGGACAGATGCCCGGTCGTGCGCCGCCGCCCGTGCCCGCCATGCCGATCACTCCTTCGTGCACCGGTTCCGCCCCGCGACTGCGAGTCTCGCAGCCGCCACTGACAACGTCCCGGTAAACGGTGCCCGCAGCCCTGCCGCCGGACGGACCGCCGAACGGGGGACATCCCGTCCGCACCTGCCGGGACAGCCCGCCGACCCGGCCGGCGGTGACTACGCTCGGCGCCTGATCCGGACGGTCGCCTGATCCGGACGGTGCGGACCAGGAGGGGGCAAGGTGGCGTTTCCACCCCACGGCACCCGCCCCCGCCGTCCCGCCGCGGCCCTCCTCTCCGGGACCGGGCCGCCCGCCCGGTCCCGCACCCCCGACCGGTCCCGCATCCCCGCCCTGCTGCGCCGAGCCGCCGCCGGCCTCCTCGCCGCGGTCCTCGCGCTCGGCCTGCTCGGAGCGGCCCGCCACCTCAGGCCCGCTCCCTACGGCGACCGGCTGCTGAACCGCGGGCAGGGCGAGCCCGGGCAGGGGGAGTGGGCGGCGCGGGCGCACGCCGGCGCCGTGGCCGGCTTCGACAGCCGTACCGGCGCACTGCGGTGGCGCTACGCGCGCGCGGGGCACCACCCGCTCGCCGTGCTCCCCGCGCGCGGGGAG
Source organism: Streptomyces sp. NPDC107654 (assembly GCF_055639035.1). NCBI lineage: Bacteria > Bacillati > Actinomycetota > Actinomycetes > Kitasatosporales > Streptomycetaceae > Streptomyces > Streptomyces sp. NPDC107654. Next base: position 46,559 of record NZ_JBVKBI010000031.1, on the reverse strand, counting down.
GCGATCGCGCTCTGGGACGACGGACTGCTCACCGACACCGACGGCCGGTCCGTGCGCTGGCACCGGGCGCTGCCCGACGCGGCCGAGTGGCTGCCGGCCCAGGGCGGCACCGGCGTGCTGCGCCCCCTCGGCCGCGGCATCCTCGCCGTCGTCACCCCGCGCCGGGTCACCGCGTACCGCACCGCCGACGGGGACCTGCGCTGGGTGCTGCCCGCCGGCGGGGGCTGTGCGTTCCGGCCGGAGAGCGCCCTGCGGCGGGGCGCGGCCCTCCTCCTCGCCCAGCCGTGCGCGGACTCGGCCTGGACCGCCCAGCTCGTGGCCCTGGACGACCTGGGCCGGATCGCGCCCGGCCGCACCCCGCTGGGCAACGATCCGCCCAGCTCGCGCCCCGGGCGCCGGCCGCGGCGAACGGACGCAGGAAAAGCCCTTGCCCGCCCCCGTTAGACTGGTCCCCATGGCCATTCTCCTCGCGCATTAGACGGCGGGAACGTCCTCAGCCGCCCACCCGCCAACCTTCCCGTACGCCCTGGAGTCTGTCCTTGATCTCCGCCTCCGGTATCGAGCTGCGCGCCGGTGCGCGCGTCCTCATCGAGAACGCCACCTTCCGTGTCGCCAAGGGCGACCGCATCGGTCTCGTCGGCCGCAACGGCGCGGGCAAGACCACCCTCACCAAGGTCCTCGCCGGTGAGGGCATCCCGGCCTCCGGCACCGTCACCCGCTCCGGCGAGGTCGGCTACCTCCCGCAGGACCCCCGCACCGGCGACCTCGACGTCCTCGCCCGCGACCGCGTGCTGTCCGCGCGCGGCCTGGACGTGCTGATCCGCAAGATGCGCGAGAACGAGGAGCGCATCGCGAACGGCAAGGGCTCCACGCGCGAGAAGGCCATGAAGCAGTACGAGCGCCAGGAGACGGAGTTCCTCACCAAGGGCGGGTACGCCGCCGAGGCCGAGGCCGCCACCATCGCCGCCGCGCTGAACCTGCCCGACCGGGTGCTCGGCCAGCCGCTGCACACGCTCTCCGGCGGTCAGCGCCGCCGTATCGAGCTGGCCCGGATCCTCTTCTCGGACGCCGACACCCTGCTGCTCGACGAGCCGACCAACCACCTCGACGCGGACTCGATCATCTGGCTGCGGGACTACCTGAAGACCTACCGCGGCGGCTTCATCGTGATCTCCCACGACGTCGACCTGGTCGAGACGGTCGTCAACAAGGTGTTCTACCTCGACGCGAACCGGTCCGTGATCGACGTCTACAACATGGGCTGGAAGCTGTACCAGCAGCAGCGCGAGGCCGACGAGAAGCGCCGCAAGCGGGAGCGGGCCAACGCGGAGAAGAAGGCCGCCGCGCTGCACTCGCAGGCCGACAAGATGCGGGCCAAGGCGACCAAGACCGTCGCCGCGCAGAACATGGCGCGCCGGGCCGACAAGCTCCTCGCCGGCCTGGACGCGGTCCGGGTGTCCGACAAGGTCGCCAAGCTCCGCTTCCCGGAGCCGGCACCCTGCGGCAAGACCCCGCTGACGGCCGAGGGCCTGTCGAAGTCGTACGGCTCCCTGGAGATCTTCACCGACGTCGACCTCGCCATCGACAAGGGCTCGCGGGTCGTCATCCTCGGCCTCAACGGCGCCGGCAAGACCACCCTGCTGCGGCTGCTCGCGGGTGTGGAGACGCCGGACACCGGCCAGGTCGTCCCCGGCCACGGCCTCAAGCTCGGCTACTACGCGCAGGAGCACGAGACCCTGGACGCCGACCGCACGGTCCTGGAGAACATGCGCTCGGCCGCCCCCGACATGGACCTGGTCGAGGTCCGCAAGGTGCTCGGCTCGTTCCTGTTCTCCGGTGATGACGTCGACAAGCCGGCCGGGGTCCTCTCCGGCGGCGAGAAGACCCGCCTCGCCCTGGCCACCCTGGTCGTCTCCTCCGCGAACGTGCTGCTCCTGGACGAGCCGACCAACAACCTGGACCCGGCAAGCCGCGAGGAGATCCTCGGCGCCCTGCGCACCTACAAGGGCGCGGTCGTCCTCGTCACCCACGACGAGGGGGCCGTCGAGGCGCTCCAGCCGGAGCGGATCATCCTGCTCCCGGACGGCGTCGAGGACCTGTGGGGCTCCGACTACGCGGATCTCGTCGCCCTGGCGTGACCGGACCCGGTGTGACCGGACCCGGTGTGATCGAAAGCCTGATCCACTGTGTATGGATCATTCGGCCGATCCGTGATCCATCATCTGTGTGAGATCTCCTCGTATCGAGGTGTGTCGTACACGGATTTTCCGGCCGATCCCCCGACAGCCAGGGGGTCGGCCGTTTCGCGTCCCTGACCTGGCACTTCGCGAATCCGCCCGTACAGCCCCTCGAACCGCACCCCCTCGGAACTGTCACTTCCGCTTGTGGGGACGCGCTCCTGTCGTCACAACGATGTCTCACCGACCTTGCCGAATGGGTGGCCATCGGGCCCGGGAGGGGTGATCATGAGGAGACCAGAGCGCACTTCCCATGAGGAGGCACGGGTGGCCGAGACTCTGAAGAAGGGCAGCCGGGTGACCGGCGCCGCGCGCGACAAGCTCGCGGCAGACCTGAAGAAGAAGTACGACTCCGGTGCGAGCATCCGGGCGCTGGCCGAGGAGACCGGCCGCTCGTATGGCTTCGTGCACCGGATGCTCAGCGAGTCGGGCGTCACGCTCCGTGGGCGTGGCGGAGCGACCCGGGGTAAGAAGGCCGCTTCGTCCTGACTCCGGGCGGCCCATCGGCTTCGATGGTGGCCACCCGGTCGGCGAACCGACCGGCCGGGTGGTTACTGTGCAGTCACTTAGCTTCGCTCTGCTGACCGCACCCATCGGAGGCGCCCCATGGCTTCGCCCGAGCAGGACCTCGTTCCCGCACTCGACAAGGACGGCGTACGGCTCACCGTCGACGACGCGCTCGCCACGGTGACGCTGACCAACCCGGCCAAGCGCAACGCGCAGAGCCCCGCCCTGTGGCGGGCGCTCGCCGAGGCCGGGCGGCTGCTGCCGGGCTCCGTCCGCGTCGTCGTGCTGCGTGGCGAGGGCAAGTCCTTCTCCGCCGGGCTGGACCGCCAGATGTTCACCCCGGAGGGGATCCCGGGCGAGCCGTCCTTCATCGAACTCGCGCGCCGTGACGACGCCGGGCTCGACGCGACCATCGCCGAATACCAGGAGGCCTTCACCTGGTGGCGGCGGACCGACCTCGTGTCCATCGCCGCCGTGCAGGGACATGCCATCGGGGCCGGCTTCCAGCTCGCGCTCGGCTGCGACCTGCGGGTCGTCGCCGACGACGTGCAGTTCGCCATGCGCGAGACCAGCCTCGGCCTCGTACCCGACCTGACCGGCACGCATCCGCTGGTCGGACTCGTCGGATACGCCCGCGCGCTGGAGATCTGCGCGACCGGGCGGTTCGTCGGGGCCGAGGAGGCGGTGGCGAGCGGGCTGGCCAACCTCGCGGTGCCCGCCGGTGAACTCGACGGCGCCGTCAGGGACCTGGCGGCCGCGCTGCTGGCCGCGCCCAGGGACGCCGTCGTGGAGACCAAGGCGCTGCTCCAGGGCGCGGTGGACCGTACGTACGACGAGCAGCGCGCGGCCGAGCGGGCCGCCCAGGCCCGGCGGCTGCGGGACCTGGCCGGCCTCGGCGAGTGACCTCCCCGGCCGGCTCCCGACGCTGACCGGCACGGCCCCCGTCGACGGGTCCGGCGGGACGCCGCGCACCAGGCGCACCCCCACGCGCTCCACCCCGCGAGCCTGCCGGGCCGCGTCCGGGGCCCGGTGCCCCGTACACGCCGTCAGTGACCCGCGGAGTCCGCGGCCCGGCCATCGGCCAGGCCGCGCGCCGCCGTCCTCATGGCGGCTCCTCCGCGCCGGCCCGCACGGCGTCCTGCGCGGCAGGGCCGAACGCACGCGCGCCCAGGGCGGCGGTGACCGCCGCCCTCACGGGCTCCGCCGCACCGCCGCCGGCCGACCGGGCTGCCGATCGACACCCGCGACGGCGCGAGCACGTACCTCCGCCGGAGGTCCGGCCGCGGGGGGTGAGCACCGTGCTCCCGGGGGATCGGCGGCGAGCGTGTGCGGCGGGGCCGTCAGAAGCCGTGCCGCGAGCCACCGTCCACCGGCACCATGACCCCGGTCAGGTACGAGGCCGCCGGTGACAGCAGGAACGCCGCCACCCGCCCGAACTCCCGCGGTGCCCCGTACCGGCGCAACGGGATCCGCGACTCGCTGGCCGCCCGCGTGGCGTCGGGGTCGGCCGAGCGCGCGTCCAGCTCGCGCACGCGGTCCGTGTCGATACGCCCCGGCACCAGCCCCACCACCCGGATCCCGCGCGGCCCCAGCTCGTCGGAGAGCGACTTGGCGAACCCGGCGAGCCCGGGCCGCAGCCCGTTGGACACCGTCAGCCCGGGGATCGGCTCGTACACCGAGCCCGACAGCACGAACCCGATGACACCGCCCTCCGCCAGCTCCGCCGCCGCCGCGCGAGCGAGCCGCACCGCGCCCAGGAACACCGACTCGAACGCGGTCCGCCACTGCTCGTCGGTGGTGTCGGCGACGAACCCGGGCGGCGGCCCGCCCACGCTCACCAGCACCCCGTGGAAGCCGCCGAAGTGCTCACGGGCGGCGGCGACCAGCCGCTCGGGGGCTCCCGCGTCGGCGTTGTCCACGGCCACGCCGACCGCGTTCGGGCCCAGTTCGGCGGCCGCGTCGGCGACCCGCTTCTCGTCCCGGCCCGTGACGACCACCTTCGCCCCGTCCGCGATCAGTTCCCGCGCGGTGGCGTTGCCCAGCCCGCGGGTGGCGCCGGTGACGACGTACACCCTGTCCTTCAGTCCAAGATCCATGGCCCTATCCTGCCTGCTCGTACCCGAACAGGGTGAGGGCGGTGTTCACCAGGCCGACATGGCTGAACGCCTGCGGGAAGTTGCCCAGCTGGCAGCCGTCCGACGGGTCGTACTCCTCGGCCAGCAGACCCACGTCGTTGCACAGGCCCACCAGCCGGTCGAACAGTTCGCGCGCCTCCTCCGTCCGGCCGGTCAGATGCAGCGCGTCGGCCAGCCAGAACGAGCAGGCGAGGAAGGCGCCCTCGCCGCCCGGCAGCCCGTCGACCACCGAGTCGTCGGTGTCGTAGCGGCGCAGGAACCCGCCGTGGCCGAGGCCGTCGCGGATCGCGTCGACCGTGCCGACCACCCGGGGGTCGTCCGGCGGCAGAAACCCCACACGCGGGATGAGCAGCAGGGAGGCGTCGAGCTCCCGGGAACCGTAGGACTGGGTGAAGGTGTTGCGCTCCGGGTCGAAGCCCTTCTCGCACACCTCCCGGTGCACCTCGTCCCGCAGCCTGCGCCAGCCCTCCAGGTCGCCGCGCAGATCGTGGTGCTTCTCCAGGGTCTGCACGGCCCGGTCGGCGGCCACCCACACCATCACCTTGGAGTGCACGAACTGCCGGCGGCCGCCGCGCACCTCCCACAGACCCTCGTCCGGCTGCCGCCACGCCGACTCCAGGAACGTCAGCAGGGAGCGCTGCAGGGCCCACATGTGCGGTTTCGGCGGCAGGCCGGAGGAGCGGGCCAGCGACAGCGAGTCCATCACCTCGCCGTACACGTCCAGCTGGAGCTGGTCGACGGCGGCGTTGCCGGTGCGTACGGGGGAGGCGCCGTCGAAGCCGGGCAGCCAGGGCAGTTCGGTCTCCGGCAGCCGCCGCTCGCCCGCGACGCCGTACATGATCTGCAGGTCGGCCGGGTCGCCGGCGACCGCGCGCAGCAGCCAGTTCCGCCAGGCCTCGGCCTCCTCGTGATAGCCCGCCTTGAGCAGCACGCCGAGCGTGAGGGTGGCGTCGCGCAGCCAGCAGTACCGGTAGTCCCAGTTGCGCACGCCGCCGGGCTGCTCGGGCAGCGAGGTGGTCGGTGCGGCGACGATCCCGCCGGTCGGGGCGTAGGTGAGGGCCTTGAGGGTGATGAGGGAGCGGACGACCGCGTCCCGGTACGGGCCCTCGTAGCGGCACCGGCGGGCCCAGCGCCGCCAGTCGGTGACGCTGCTCTCCAGCGCCTCGTACGGGTCGATGAGCGGCGGGCGTTTCTCGTGCGAGGGATGCCAGGTGAGCACGAACGCGACCCGCTCGCCCTCGGCGACGGTGAACTCCGCGTGGGTGCCGAAGTCCTCGCCCCAGGTGTGCACGGCCGGCTCGGAGCGCAGCCAGGCGGAGTCCGGCCCGGCGACGGCCACCCGGTGGCCGTCCGAGCGGCGCACCCACGGTGTGATCGAGCCGTAGTCGAAGCGCAGGCGCAGCGTGCTGTGGACGGTGACCCGGCCGCTGACCCCCTCCACGATCCGGACGACGTCGGGGGCGCGCTCGCGCTGCGGCATCAGGTCGGTGACGCGGACCGTGCCGTCGGCGGTCTCCCACTCGGTGTCCAGGACCAGGGTGTCGGGCCGGTAGGCGCGGCGGGTGCAGACGTCCGCTCCCGTGGGTGCGATCCGCCAGTGGCCGTGGTCGTCCTCACCCAGCAGCCGGGCGAAGCAGGCACCGGAGTCGAAGCGCGGCAGGCACAGCCAGTCGATGGAGCCGTCCTTGCCGACCAGGGCCGTGGTCTGCTGGTCTCCGATGAGGGCGTAGTCCTCGATGCGCGCGTTCACGGGATGCGGTTTCCCGGGGGACCAGGGGGCCAATCAAGGGCACGCCGGGGGAGTGACGTCGCCGGCGCCAGGAGCCCGGGGCCCGGGCGTCACACCGCGGCCGATTCGCTCTCCTCCGGCGCGCTCTCCTCCGGCCGGCGCTCCGCCGCGGCCTCCTCCTGGTCGCGGATCTCCCGCCGGACCAGGAACCACCAGCCGACCGGAACGGCCGCCGCGAACAGCCACCACTGGATCATGTACGCGTAGTTCAGCGGGGCGTCCTCGCTGCCCGGGTCGGAGATCTGCTCCGGGGAGCCGCCCTTGGCCCGGGGTGCGGTCTGCTGGATGTAGCCGCCGAGCACCTCGGCGCCGAGCCGGTGTGCCTCCTCGGCGCTGTTGATCAGCATGATCTGCCGGTCGGGCAGGCCCTTGACGTTCTTGATGCCGCTCGCCGCGGTCGTCTCGTCGGCCATCAGGCGCCCCGTGACGGTGACCCGGCCGGCCGGCGGGGCGGGGACCTTCGGGAAGGCGGTCTGCACGCCGTTCGCGGGGATCCAGCCGCGGTTGACCAGCAGCACCTTGCCGTCGTCGAGGACGAACGGGGTGAGGACGTGGAAACCGACCTGGTCGTCGGAGTTCGTCCGGCGCCGGACCACGACCTCCCCGGCGGTGTCGAAGGTGCCGGTCGCGGTGACCGTGCGGTACTTCTCGGCGCGGGTCACCCGGTGTCCGGGGGAGGTCAGCCGCTCGACCGGGACCGGCTTGGCGTGCAGCGCCGTGGAGACCAGGTCGTTGCGGGCGGTGCGCTCCTCGTACCGGTGCTGCTGCCAGAAACCCAGCCGGATCATCGTCGGGATCAGCGCGATCGCGACGAGCGTGAGGATCACCCACTGGCGGGACAACAGGAAACGGTAACGGTGCACCCCACGACGGTACCTCCGGGCCGTGGGGTGCATTCGGGCGGGTGCCGGGTCAGACGCGGTCGACGATCCCCGCCTTCCCCTGTTCCCGGGCGCAGTGGGCGCCGCAGTAGAACATGCCGTCGGCCTCCACGCCCTGGCCGATGATCGAGACCTTGCAGTTCTCGCAGACGGGGGCCATGCGGTGGATCGCACAGGAGAAGCAGTCGAAGACGTGGACGGCGCCCTGTGCGTGGACCTCGAAGGCCATCCCGTAGTCATTGCCGCAAACTTCGCATTTCGCCATGCGCCACAGGGTGAGGCGTCACCGGTCCGGGGGCGAGCCGGGGCCGGGTGAGTCGTGCGGCAATCACCCGTCCGTACGATCACCCGACCGTGTGGCGTCTACTCGCCGGCGGGCTCGACGTCCCCGAGCAACTGGCCGAACGCGGCCTCGTCCACGATGGGGGTGCCGTACTGCCGGGCCTTGACCGTCTTCGACGTGCCCGAGCCGGGGTCGTTGGTCACCAGCAGGCTGGTCAGCCGGGAGACGCTGGTGGCGACGTGCAGCCCGGCTTCGACGGCACGGTCCTCCAGCAGCTCCCGCTCGGTCGAGGTGTCGCCGGAGAAGGCCACCCGCATGCCCTGTTTGAGGCGTTTGCCGTCTTCGTAGCGACCCGGGTTGGGATAGGGGCATGCGGGCCTTTTACGGGAGGGGCGCCAACTGCTGCCCCGGTAGCCGCCGTAGCCGCCCGACGACTGCCGCGGCACCGGCCGGTCCGACCACTCCGTCAGCGGCCGGCACTCCAGCAGCGGCAGCCGTACGCCGCCCGCCGCCGCGGCCCGCAGACTGGGCCGGAACGCCTCCGCCAGCACCCGCGCGTCGTCCAGCGCGTGGTGCGCCCGCTGCTGCACGACCCCGAAGTGCGCCGCCAGCGACTCCAGCTTGTGGTTCGGCAGCGGCAGCCCCAGCTCCTTCGACAGCGCGATGGTGCACAGCCGCTGGCGCACCGGCGCCTCGCGCCGCACGCGCGCGTACTCCCGCGCGATCATCTGCCAGTCGAAGACCGCGTTGTGCGCGACGAGCACCCGGCCGTCCAGCCGGGCGGCGAACTCCTCGGCGATGTCCCCGAACAGCGGCGCGCCGTCGAGCACCTCGCTCGTCAGACCGTGTATCCACACCGGCCCGGGGTCCCGCTCCGGGTTGACCAGCGTGTACCAGTGGTCCTCGACCTCCCCGCGCGCGTCCAGCCGGTAGACGGCCGCCGAGATGATGCGGTCGTCCCGGGCCAGGCCGGTGGTCTCCACGTCAACGACCGCGTATCCCTGCGGATACACGGCCGGCCACTGGGTGGGGGAGGACACTGCGGTCGCACGGTCTTCGAGCATGGTCACTGAGGATACGGGCCACGACTGACAACGCGGTCCCTCAGGTCCCCACCGCCCGCCCCGGCTCGCCCTCCCGCTCGGTCACCGCACACACGCCCCGGCCCCGGCGAGTTCGGCGCTCGTACGACGCTCACCCCGGCGCCCTCCCGAGGCCCCGGCCGTCGTCGGCACGCGTCCGCGGCCGCGCCCCCCCCCGGTGCCCCAACGGCCGGTGCCCGCAGGCCCCGCCGCGATGCGTCCGGTCAACTCTGCCGAGCCGAACCGGAGTTCGCGCGGCTGGGGCAGCTCGCCCGGCCGGTTCCCGGGGACGGGGAGCAGCCGGTGCGCGGGGCGTCGGTGCGGTGGCCGTGACCCCGGGGGTGGGATCCTCCCAGCTGTGACGGAACCCACCCACGACGAGGGCCACGACGGCGCCCTGGGCTCCCGGCTGAACTGGCTGCGCGCGGCCGTGCTCGGTGCGAACGACGGCATCGTCTCCACCGCGGGACTGGTCGTCGGCGTGGCCGGCGCGACCGAGAACCGGAACGCCCTGCTCACCGCCGGACTGGCCGGCCTGCTCGCCGGCTCCATGTCCATGGCGGCCGGCGAGTACGTCTCCGTGTCCACCCAGCGCGATTCCGAGATGGCCGCGCTGGCCGCGGAGAAGCGGGAGCTGCGCGAGCAGCCCGAGGCCGAACTGCGGGAGCTGACCGCACTGCTGGAGGGGCGCGGTCTGTCCCACGAGGTGGCCCGCGAGGCCGCCGAACAGCTCACCGCGCGGGACGCGTTGAAGGCCCACGCGCGCGTGGAGCTGGGAATCGACCCCGACGAACTGACCAACCCCTGGAGCGCGGCCTGGGCGAGCTTCCTGTCGTTCACCGTGGGCGCGCTGCTGCCCCTGCTGGCCATCGTCCTGCCCCCGCCGGGCCGGCGCCTGACCGTCACCGTCGTCTCGGTCCTGGCCGCCCTCGTCCTCACCGGCTGGACCAGCGCCCGCCTGGGCGCCGCCGGCCCGAAGCGGGCGGTGCTGCGCAACGTGGCCGGCGGGGCGCTGGCCATGGGGGTGACGTACGGGGCGGGGACCCTGCTGGGGGCGGTGGGGGCCTGACCGCACCTCGACGCGCGTCCCGCGCGGGAGGCGTCGTACGGTGAAGGGCGCACGGCCACCCCGAGCGCCCCCCCCGCGATCTCGCACCACCCCGCACGAGAAGGATCCCCGTCATGCGCGCCACCACCATCCACGCCCCGTACGACATGCGCGTGGAAGACGTGCCCGAGCCCTTGGTGCAGCTGCCCACCGACGCCGTCGTGCGGGTGCTGCGGGCGTGCATCTGCGGCAGCGACCTGTGGGCCTACCGCGGTGAGGCGGCCCGGCAGCCGGGGCAGCGGATCGGGCACGAGTTCCTCGGGATCGTCGAGGAGACCGGCTCCGGCGTGAACACCGTCAGGCGCGGTGACCTGGTGGTCGCGCCCTTCATGTGGTCCGACGGCGTCTGCGACTACTGCCGCGAGGGCCTGACCACGTCCTGCGAGCACGGCGGCTTCTGGGGCTCCGTCGGCTACGACGGCGGCCAGGGCGAGGCCGTACGCGTGCCCTTCGCGGACGGCACCCTCGTCCGGCTGCCCAAGGAAGCGGCCTCCGACGACCACCTGCTGTCCGCCCTGCTGACCCTCTCCGACGTCCTCGGCACCGGCCACCACGCCGCCCTCGGCGCGGGTGCCCGGCCCGGCGCCACGGTCGCCGTCGTCGGTGACGGCGCGGTGGGCCTGTGCGCCGTCCTGGCCGCCAAGCGGCTCGGTGCCGAGCGGATCATCGCGCTCGGCCGGCACGAGACGCGGACCTCCCTCGCGCGCCGGTTCGGCGCCACCGACGTCGTCGCGGAGCGGGGGGACGCGGCCGTCGAGGCCGTCCGCGAGCTGACCCGCGGGCAGGGCGCCCACGCCGTCGTGGAGGCGGTCGGCACCGAGCAGTCCATGCGGACGGCCGTCAACATCACCCGCGACGGCGGCGCCATCGGCTTCGTGGGCGTGCCCCACGGCAGCGGCACCGGTCTGGACCTCGGTGTGATGTTCGACCGCAACATCGCCCTGCGCGGCGGCGTCGCCCCGGTCCGCGCCTACATCCCCGACCTGCTGCCCGACGTGCTCGACGGCACGATCGACCCCTCCCCGGTGTTCGACATGACCGTCGACATCGAGGGCGTCCCGTCCGGCTACAAGGCCATGGACGAGCGCACGGCCCTGAAGGTGCTCGTCACCAACGGCAACTGACCGCCGAGGCCCGGCACGCCCGGCCGGGTCCGGTACGACGCGTGACCGCGGGCCGTGTCAACGGCGGCCGTCCAGCCGGGCCCGGTACGACCAGCCGCGTCCGGTGGGCCCGGCCAGGCGCGGACGTCTCACCGCCACACGGCCGACTCCGCCCCCCAGGGTGTGGCAGGCCGGGCCCAGTCGGTCGGGGCGTCGGTGAAGGACACGGCCGGGCGGGCGTGCCGCAGTCGGCCGAGGGGGCTGTCGGTCTCCGTCAGCCAGGGGCCCGGGCCCGGGTAGGAAGCGACCTGGTCCGGGGACTCCGGGTGGATGCCGGTCGTCAGCCAGTGGGCGGTCCGGGCCAGTGCCAGCCGGACCAGCCGGCTCCCGCCGTCGTACGACTGCTCGGTCAGCGCCCGCAGCACTGCCGCCGCCAGCAGGTAGCCGGTGCCGTGGTCCAGCGCCTGCGCGGGCAGCGCGCCGGGCCGGTCCGCCGTGCCCTCGGTGACCGCGATGCCGGTCGCGACCTGCACCAGGCTGTCGAAGCCGCGCCGCCCGGCCCACGGCCCGTACCCGCCCCACGCCGACACCTGGGCCACCACCAGACCGGGGTGCCGCTCGGCCAGCGCGCGCGGGGCGAGCCCGAACCGGTCGAGGGCGCCCGGCCGGTACCCGGTCACCACGACGTCGGCCGTGCTCAGCAGCTCCTCCACGGTGTCCCGGCCGGCGGCCAGGTCCAGCGTGGCGGACCGTTTGCCGAAGCCCGTGTCGGCGTGCAGGTCCGGGAGTTCCGGCGACCACGGGGCGTCGACGCGCAGCACGTCCGCGCCCAGCAGGGCCAGGGTGCGGGTGGCGACCGGACCCGCCAGCACCCGGGTCAGGTCCAGCACGCGCAGCCCGGCCGCGGGCAGCAGGGGAGCGGCGGACCGGTCCACGGGCGGCAGTACGCGCGCGGGTGCCGTGTCCAGCACCGTCCGCTCGACCAGCGGCCGTGCGGCCACCTCGGCGGCCTGCGGGTGCGCCCGCCACCCCCGCGGGGTGCGCAGGGCAACGGCGAGGCCGCCGGCGTCGAAGACGGCCTCCTCGGTCTCCAGGGCGGAGCGCTCGGCGAGCCTGCCGGCGACCTGCTCCGCCGAGGCGTCCGCGGGCAGGCCCAGCGCGGCGAGCAGCCGGTCCCGGTGGTGCGGGTAGTTGGCGTGGGTGCGCACCCAGCCGTCGGCGGTCCGCCAGAACCGCGACAGAGGCGCGAACACGACCGGTGCCCGGCCGTCGACCTCGATCAGCCGCTCGCTGTGGAAGGCCGCGGCCACCGCGCCGTCGTCCACGGTGACCGTCGGCACCTCCGCGAGCCCGGCGCGCCGCGCCCCCAGCTCCGCGGCGGCCAGCGCACACGCCCCCACACACGCGCGTGCCAGTTCCCGGACGGGCAGCCTCGCATCGAGCACGTCCCGGCGCACGACGGCCGAGACCCGCGACACCGGACCGGGCCGCCCGCCCAGCGCCTCCCAGGCATCCTTGATTTCAATCATTACTTCACTATGCATTATTGATTCAATCAATATGAACCGGAGAGTGATCAAGCATGCATAGCGAGGTGGACGCCCCTGACGTGAACTACCGCTGCCTGACGGCCCGCAACGCGTTGACGATTCCGAAGCCGTAGAAGCCGTTCACCCGCTTGCCCCCGGCGCACGTCGCGTCCACGACGCCGTCGCCGTCGCCGTCGTACGGCTCCGTCGGGCAGCCCGGGTTGTCCGCCTCCGCCTTCAGCAGCGCCTGCAGCCGGGCCGGAGTGGCGTGCGGGTGGGCCGACTTGAGCAGCGCGGCCACCGCGGCGACGTGCGGCGAGGCCATCGAGGTGCCCTGCAGGTACCCGTACTGGTTGTTCGGCATGGTGGACAGGATGCGGCCGTTCTTCGACGGCGTGTCCGGGATCTGGTACTTGTCGCCGCCCGGGCCGGCGACGTCGACCACGCCCCGGCCGTAGCTGGAGTAGTACGACTTGGTGCCCTTCACGCCCACCGCGCTCACCGTCACCACACCGGGCAGCTGGGTCGGCACGTCGAAGCACTCGTGGGGGTCGACCGTGCGGGTGTGGGCCGTCGAGTCGTCGGGGCTGGAGTCGTCCACGATCGCGTCGGCGTCCAGGTCGTCGTTGGAGTTGCCCGCCGAGGCGACGTTGAGCGTGCCCTTGCGCTGTGCGTACAGCTGGGCCCTGTTGACCGCGTCAACGATGGCACGTTGATCGGGGTCGTCCATGCAGTTGTACAGCCATGGATCAACGTAGTAACTGTTGTTGGTGATCTCTATGCCGTGGTCCGCGGCGAACACGAACGCGCAGACCACGCTCTCCGGGTAGAACAGCGAGGTCGCGTCCGGCTGGGCCACGGTGATGCTCGCGACCTTCACCCCGGGCGCCACCCCCGCCACACCGATGCCGTTGCGGGCCGCGGCGATCTCGCCGGCCACATGGGTGCCGTGGTAGTGGTCGGCGTCCGCCGGCCGCCACGCGCCGTACGTGGTGTCCGCCTTGCCGCTCACGCAGCTCGCCGACTGGGACGCGGAGAAGTTCGGGGCGATGTCCGGGTGGGTGTCGTCGACGCCCGTGTCGATGACACCGACCGTCACGTTCCGGCTGCCGGGGTTGATCCGCGCGGCCTTGTCGGCGCCGATCGCCCGCAGGTCCCACTGATCGGCCTCCAGTGGCTCCTCGCCCGCCGCCGCGCTCGCCGCGAGCCGTGCCTGCTCCGACCGGGACAGGGCCTGTGCCGCGCCCTCGTCGGTGGTCCCCGCCGCGCTGAGCGGTGCCGTACGGGTCGCGCCCGCCGAGTCGACCCCGCGCACCGCACGCATCCGCGCGCCGAAGTCCGGGTTCGCGGAGTGGACGACGATGACGCCGATCCGGTCGTAACTCGCCACGACCGTCCCGCCGTTGCGCGCTATCTCGTGCCGCACGGACTCGATCGTGCGGTGGTCGGCGCGGGTGTTGACCACGTAGGCGAGGTTCGGACCGTCCGCCGCCCGTGCCACCGTACCGGCGACGGGCGCCGCCGAGGCCACCGACGGCAGGAAGCCGAGCGAGGCGGTCAGCGACAGCACGACCGGCACGGCGAGCGCGAGGCGGCGTCTAGAACGCAGATGAGCCATGGGATCTCCACATCATCCGGATACGGAACCGCCCGAGACACAGGTGATGCTCGGGCAGGTACATGACGAGTGGTGCAGGCCGAAGCTATCTGCCGCGCACGATCTCCGAAAGGGTCCGTCGGACGTGAACCGGTCCGCGCGGGGCGCCGTGACCGTGGACGGGGCCCGTCGAGTCGGCCCCGCCGGAATCACGCACGGGAGTCGTCACACGACTCACGGTAACGTGACCCCGGTCCTGAGAGGCCAGACAGCGCATGTCCGTGACGCGAGGAGAGCCCGTGGCTACCGAGACACCGCCACCCGCGAAACCCCCAGCTTCCCTTCCCTCCACCGAGGAGTTCACCGAGGTGCAGCAGAGCGCGGAGTTCGGTGAACTGCGCCGCGCCCATCGCTCCTTCGCCTTCCCGCTGACCATCGCCTTCATCGCCTGGTACCTGCTGTACGTCCTGCTCTCCAGCTACGCGGGCGACTTCATGGGCACCAAGGTCGCCGGCAACATCAACGTGGCCCTCGTCCTGGGCCTGGCCCAGTTCCTCACCACGTTCCTCATCGCCTGGTGGTACGCGCGGCACGCCGCCGCCAAGCTCGACCCGAAGGCCGAGGCCATCAAGTCCCGGATGGAGGGCGGAGCATGAGTCCCGCGCAGCACACCCTGACGGCCGCCGGCCGGGCGTCGCACACCCTGCTCGCCGCCGGCGAGGCGAGCGAACACCGGACGCTGATCATCACCCTGTTCGCGGTGTTCGTCGCCGCGACCCTCGTCATCACCGTCTGGGCCGGCCGGCAGACCAAGGACGCCGCCGACTTCTACGCCGGCGGCCGGCAGTTCACCGGCTTCCAGAACGGCCTCGCCGTCTCCGGCGACTACATGTCCGCCGCGTCCTTCCTCGGCATCGCCGGCGCCATCGCCCTCTTCGGCTACGACGGCTTCCTGTACTCCATCGGCTTCCTCGTCGCCTGGCTCGTCGCCCTGCTCCTGGTCGCCGAACCGCTGCGCAACTCCGGCCGCTACACCATGGGCGACGTCCTCGCCTACCGGATGCGCCAGCGCCCCGTCCGCACCGCCGCCGGCACCTCCACGATCGTCGTGTCGATCTTCTACCTGCTCGCCCAGATGGCCGGCGCCGGCGTCCTCGTCTCCCTGCTCCTCGGCATCACCAGCGACGGCGGCAAGATCGGCATCGTCGCCCTGGTCGGCCTGCTGATGATCGTGTACGTCACCATCGGCGGCATGAAGGGCACCACCTGGGTCCAGATGGTCAAGGCGGTCCTGCTGATCATCGGCGCCCTGCTGCTGACCTTCCTGGTGCTGCTCAAGTTCGACTTCAACGTCTCGGAGCTGCTCGGCAAGGCCGCCGACAACAGCGGCAAGGGAAGCGCGTTCCTGGAGCCCGGCCTGAAGTACGGCGGCACCGGCACCACCAAGCTGGACTTCCTCTCGCTCGGCATCGCCCTCGTCCTCGGCACCGCCGGCCTGCCGCACATCCTGATCCGCTTCTACACGGTTCCCACCGCCAAGGCGGCCCGGAAGTCCGTGATCTGGGCGATCGGCCTGATCGGCGCCTTCTACCTGATGACCCTCGCCCTCGGCTTCGGCGCCGCCGCGCTCATCGAACCGGACGAGATCATCACCTCCAACAAGGCGGGCAACACGGCGGCCCCCCTGCTCGCCCTGCACCTGGGCGGCGTCGACTCCACCTGGGGAGCCGTCCTGCTCGCCACCATCTCCGCGGTCGCCTTCGCCACGATCCTCGCGGTCGTCGCCGGCCTGACCCTGGCCTCCTCCTCCTCGTTCGCGCACGACATCTACGCCAACGTCATCAGGAAGGGCCAGGCCACCGAGAAGCAGGAGGTGAGCGCCGCCCGATGGGCCACCGTCGGCATCGGCGCGGTCTCGATCGTGCTCGGCGCCCTGGCCCGCGACCTGAACGTGGCCGGCCTCGTCGCCCTCGCCTTCGCGGTCGCCGCCTCCGCCAACCTGCCGACCATCCTCTACAGCCTGTTCTGGAAGCGGTTCACCACCACGGGCGCGCTGTGGTCCATCTACGGAGGACTGGTCACCGCGGTCGGCCTGGTGCTGTTCTCCCCGGTCGTCTCCGGCAAGCCGACCTCGATGTTCCCGGAGGCCGACTTCCAGTGGTTCCCGCTGGAGAACCCCGGCATCATCTCCATCCCGGTCGGCTTCCTCCTCGGCGTCGTGGGCACCCTGCTGTCGAAGGAGGCCCCGGACGAGGGCAAGTACGCGGAACTGGAGGTGCGGTCCCTGACCGGCACCGGAGCGCACTGAGGGTTCGTACGGACGGCCGCGTCGTACGGGACTGTACGGTCCTACGACGCGGTCGCGTCGTACCTCGTGGGATCGGGTCGCTGTCGATGTCGGTGAGGTCACGTAGGCTCGCAGGTGACGGAGGACGTACGTACGACCGAAAATGAGTGATCGGGAGAGGGAGGGGGCCCACGTGCTCATCGACACCTACGGCCGAGTGGCCACCGACCTGAGGGTCTCGCTGACCGACCGCTGCAACCTGCGCTGCACCTACTGCATGCCCGAGGAGGGCCTGCAGTGGCTGGCCAAGCCCGACCTGCTCACGGACGACGAGATCGTCCGCCTCATCGACATCGCGGTCCGCGTCCTCGGCATCGAGGAGGTCCGCTTCACCGGCGGCGAACCGCTGCTGCGCCCGGGCCTGGTCGGCATCGTCGAGCGCGTCGCGGCCCTCGACCCGCGCCCGCAGATGTCCCTCACCACCAACGGCATCGGCCTCCGCCGCACCGCGAACGCCCTGAAGGCGGCGGGCCTGGACCGGGTCAACGTCTCCCTGGACACCCTGCGCCCGGACGTCTTCAAGACCCTCACCCGCCGCGACCGCCACAAGGACGTGCTGGACGGCCTCGAAGCCGCCCGCGAGGCCGGCCTGACCCCCGTCAAGGTCAACACCGTCCTGATGCCGGGGCTGAACGACGACGAGGCCCCGGACCTCCTCGCCTGGGCGATGGAGCACGAGTACGAGCTGCGCTTCATCGAGCAGATGCCCCTGGACGCCCAGCACGGCTGGAAGCGCGAGGGCATGGTCACCGCCGGGGACATCCTCGCCTCCCTGCGCACCCGCTTCGACCTCAGCCCCGAGGGCGCCAAGGAGCGCGGCTCGGCACCCGCGGAGCGCTGGGTGGTCGACGGCGGCCCGCACCGGGTCGGTGTGATCGCCTCGGTCACCCGGCCGTTCTGCGCCGCCTGCGACCGCACCCGCCTCACCGCCGACGGCCAGGTTCGCACCTGCCTGTTCGCCACCGAGGAGACCGACCTCCGAGCGGCCCTGCGCTCGGGCGCCCCGGACGAGGAGATCGCCCGCGTCTGGCGCCAGGCGATGTGGGGCAAGAAGGCCGGAGCGGGCCTGGACGACCCGTCGTTCGTCCAGCCCGACCGCCCGATGTCCGCGATCGGAGGCTAGGGACCGCTGACGGGGCCACTGACCGGACCGGGTCCGGGCTGGATGTCCGGGCCGGGCGACGGGGCTCAGGCCTCCTCGGCCGCCCGCCACTCCTCGAACGCCACCACGTCCTTCAGGAACCCCCGGACCCCGAGGAACTGCGACAGATGCTCGCGGTGCTCCTCGCAGGCCAGCCACGTCTTGCGCCGCTCCGGGGTGTGGACCTTCGGGTTGTTCCACGCCAGCACCCACACGGCGGCGGCGCGGCAGCCCTTGGCGGAGCAGATCGGGGTCTCGTCACTCACGGTTTCGTCTCGCGGTTCGTCTCACGAAGGGGATCGAGAAGGGGCCGGCCAAGGGCCGGTCCGAAGGGGTGCAAACAGGGCGACGCCGGGCAGCCACGGGGGGAGCTGCCCGGCGTCGGTCCATCGCTCCGACGGGGGATGCGGAGCGCGTACGCAGTATGTCACGGGTACCCTGCCACCCGGCACCGGAACAGCAGGATTGATCTGAGCTTTTCTTGAGGTTGGCGCATAAATGCATTCCGCTTCGGCCGCGTTCGCCCTGCTCAGGCGGGTCCGGGGTGCTCACCGCGCACTCCGGCGGCCGGATTCGGTGGCACGTCCTCGGCCTCGGGCTTCTCCTGAACCGGCGCGACCATCGGCCGCACCGGCGTGGCGACGAACGTCGACGGAAGGGACGGCGGCCGCTCCCGGCCCGCGTTGGCGATCACCACGGCGATGTAGGGCAGGACCGCACCGAGCACCAGCGCGGCGATGGCGACATGCCGCTCGACGTTCCACAGCGCGACCGCCAGGATCACCGAGAGCGTACGGATCGACATCGAGATCACGTACCGCCGCTGCCGGCCCCGGACATCCTCGGCGAGCCCGGTCCGGGCACCGGTGATCCGGAACACCTGGACGCCGCCGCCGTGCTGTTTCCGCATCACATTCCACCATCCGCCCGCATCGGACTCTCCCCGGCCCGCACCCTAGTCCCCACCCGGCGGGGAAACCGGGCCGGGACACGTCCCACGGTACGCCGCGCTCCCGCCGCCGACGAGACCGGGTCGCCCCTGCCTGCGACGACGCCCCGGGCCCCCGCCGCGTACGGGCGAACCCGACATGCGCCGTACGGCGGTGCGAACCACACTGGCCGTAATGCTCACGTCGAGCCGTACGAGGAGGCAGCCATGGGCTGGTTGTGGGCGATCATCGTGGGATTCGTGCTGGGCCTCATCGCCAAGGCGATCATCCCGGGCAAGCAGCACAGCCCCCTGTGGCTGACCACAATCTGCGGCATGCTGGGCGCCATCGTGGGCAACGCGGTCGCCCGCGCGGTCGGCGTGGAGGCGACCCGGGGCATCGACTGGAGCCGGCACATCTTCCAGCTGGTGGCCGCCATCATCATCGTCGCGGCCGTCGACGCCCTCTACATGGCGACGCTGGGCAAGCGGAGAACCCAGCGGGCCTGAGCCCGGAAACGGGGAAGGGACGCGGAGACGGCTCCGCCGCGCAGGCGCGAACAACCACGACCCGTCGCGGAGGCGCGAGCAACCACGGCGAAAGCCGCAGCCGCCGGCGCCCCCACGACGCTCAGGCGCCCGTGACCTCCACCGCGGCCAGGTTCTTCTTCCCGCGCCGCAGCACCAGCCACCGCCCGTGAATCAGGTCCTCCGCCGACGGCACCGCGTCCTCGGCGGTGACCTTCACGTTGTTCACGTAGGCACCGCCCTCCTTCACGGTCCGCCGCGCAGCGGACTTGCTGGCGACCAGGCCGACCTCGGCGAGCAGGTCCACCACCGGAGTCAGCTCGGTGACCTGGACGTTCGGCACCTCGGACAGCGCCGCGGCCAGCGTCCGCCCGTCCAGCTCCGCCAGCTCGCCCTGCCCGAACAGGGCCCGCGACGCTGCGATCACCGCGGCCGTCTGGTCGGCGCCGTGCACCAGCGTCGTCAGCTCCTCGGCGAGCGCCCGCTGGGCCGCCCGGGCCTGCGGACGCTCCTGCGTCTGCCGCTCCAGCTCCTCGATCTCCTCCCGGGACCGGAAGCTGAAGATGCGCAGGAACTTGGAGACGTCCCGGTCGTCCGCGTTGACCCAGAACTGGTAGAACGCGTACGGCGTGGTCATCTCCGGGTCGAGCCATACCGTCCCGGACTCGGTCTTGCCGAACTTGGTGCCGTCCGCCTTGGTGATCAGCGGGGTGCCCAGCGCGTGCACCACGGCGTCCGGCTCGGCCCGGTGGATCAGGTCCGTGCCCGAGGTGAGGTTGCCCCACTGGTCGCTGCCGCCGGTCTGCAGCGTGCAGCCGTGCCGCCGGTACAGCTCCAGGAAGTCCATGCCCTGCAGGATCTGGTAGCTGAACTCGGTGTAGCTGATGCCCGCGTCGGAGTTGAGCCGCCGGGAGACGGCCTCCTTGGCGATCATCTTGTTGACCCGGAAGTGCTTGCCGATGTCCCGCAGGAACTCGATGGCCGACAGGCCCTGGGTCCAGTCCAGGTTGTTGACCATCACCGCGGCGTTCGGCCCGTCGAAGTGGAGCAGCGGCTCGATCTGCGCGCGCAGCCGCTCCACCCAGCCGGCCACGACCTCCGGCGCGTTCAGCGTGCGCTCGGCCGTGGGCTTCGGGTCGCCGATGAGGCCCGTGGCACCGCCGACCAGCGCCAGCGGACGGTTGCCCGCCTCCTGGATGCGGCGCATCGTCAGGATCTGCACCAGGTTGCCGAGGTGCAGGCTCGGCGCGGTCGGGTCGAAGCCGCAATAGAACGTGACGGGGCCGTCCGCGAACGCCTTGCGCAGTGCGTCCTCGTCCGTGGAGAGGGCGATGAGCCCCCGCCACTTCAGCTCGTCGACGATGTCCGTCACGGTTCTCGTGTCTCCTTGATGATCTTCGGGCAGTCGGGTGACACCCGACCACGAACGTCTACGAGGTTATACGCCCTGACTGACAGAGCTCATGTTGAAATCGGGGATCCGCAGCGCGGGCATCGCGGCCCGGGTGAACCAGTCGCTCCACTCGCGCGGCAGCGTCTTCTCCGTCCGGCCCGCCTCCGTGGCCCGGCCCAGCAGGTCCACCGGCGACTCGTTGAACCGGAAGTTGTTCACCTGCCCGGTCACCTCGCCGTTCTCCACGAGGTAGACGCCGTCCCGGGTCAGCCCCGTCAGCAGCAGCGTGGCCGGGTCGACCTCGCGGATGTACCACAGGCAGGTCAGCAGCAGCCCGCGCTCGGTGTCCGCGACCATCTCCTCCAGGGAGCGGTTGCCGCCGTCCAGGATCAGGTTCCCGAGCGCCGGCGCGACCGGAAGCCCGGTCAGGGAGGCGCTGTGCCGGGTCGTCGTCAGGTGCTTCAGCACGCCCCTGTCCACCCACTCCGTGGCGTGGGCCGGCAGCCCGTTGTCGAACACCGACTGGTCGCCGCCGGAGGAGTGGGCGATGAGGAAGGGCGGGCACTCCAGGCCCGGCTCGTTCGGGTCGCTGCGCAGGGTCAGCGGCAGCTCGCTCAGCCGCTCGCCGACCCGGGTGCCACCGCCCGGCTTGGAGAACACCGTCCGGCCCTCGGCCGCGTCCCGGCCCGACGCCGACCACAGCTGGTAGATGAGCAGGTCCGCCACGGCGGTGGGCGGCAGCAGCGTCTCGTAGCGGCCCGCGGGCAGGTCCACGCGACGCTCCGCCCAGCCGAGCCGTACGGCCAGCTCGGCGTCGAGCGCGCCCGGGTCGACGTCCTTGAAGTCCCGGGTGGACCGGCCGGCCCACGCCGAGCGGGTGCGGTCCGGCGACTTGGCGTTCAGCTCCAGCGTGCCGGTGGGCTGGTCGTGCCTCAGGCGCAGCCCGGTGGACGTGCCCAGGTACGTCGACACCATCTCGTGGTTGGCGAAGCCGTACAGCTCCCGGTCGCCGGCACGCGCGCGTGCGAAGGCCTCGCCGAGGGCCGGGGCGAAGTCGGCGAACACCGAGGAGGTGGTCTCGGCGGGCGCGTCCGTGAAGTCGGGGGACTCCGGTACCCCGTCGACCAGCGGCTGCGCGTCCTCGGCGGGCCCGGCACCGCGCGCGGCGGCCTCGGCGGCCCGCACCAGCGGCTCCAGCTCCTCCGCGGTGACCGCGGACCGTGACACCACCCCCGAGGCGGTGCCCTCCTTGCCGTCCACGGTCGCGATCACGGTGAGCGTACGGCCCCGGGTCACGCCGTTGGTGGTGAGCGCGTTGCCCGCCCAGCGCAGGTTGGCGGTGGAGTGCTCGTCGGCGATGACGACGCAGCCGTCGGCGCGGGACAGCGCGAGCGCCTGCTCGACGACCTCGTGCGGCTTGTTGGTGCGGGCGCTCATCGGCCGGCCTCCTGCGTGGTGTTCAGAATGTTGACGCCCTTGAAGAGGGCGGACGGGCACCCGTGGGACACGGCGGCCACCTGGCCCGGCTGGGCCTTGCCGCAGTTGAAGGCACCGCCGAGGACGTACGTCTGCGGTCCGCCCACGGCGGCCATCGAGCCCCAGAAGTCCGTGGTCGTGGCCTGGTAGGCGACGTCCTTCAGCTGCCCGGTGATCCGCCCGTTCTCGATCTTGAAGAAGCGCTGGCCGGTGAACTGGAAGTTGTACCGCTGCATGTCGATCGACCAGGACCGGTCGCCGACCACGTAGATGCCCCGGTCGACGCCCCCGATCAGGCCCTCCGTGGACAGCCCGGCGGGATCGGGCCGCAGCGAGACGTTGGCCATGCGCTGCACCGGGACGTGCGCGGGGGAGTCGGCGTACGCGCACCCGTTGGACCGCTCGAACCCGGTCAGCCGGGCGATCCGCCGGTCCAGCTGGTAGCCGACGAGCGTGCCGTCCTTCACCAGGTCCCAGGACTGGGCCTCGACGCCCTCGTCGTCGTAGCCGATGGTGGCGAGGCCGTGCTCGGCGGTGCGGTCGCCGGTGACGTTCATCAGCTCGGAGCCGTACCTCAGCTTGCCCAGCTGGTCGAAGGTGGCGAAGGAGGTGCCGGCGTACGCGGCCTCGTAGCCGAGCGCCCGGTCCAGCTCCGTGGCGTGCCCGATGGACTCGTGGATGGTCAGCCACAGGTTGGACGGGTCGATCACCAGGTCGTACAGGCCCGGCTCCACGCTGGGCGCCCGCATCTTCTCGGCGAGCAGCTCCGGGATCCGCTCCAGCTCGCCGTCCCAGTCCCAGCCCGTCCCGGTCAGGTACTCCCAGCCGCGGCCCACCGGCGGCGCGAGGGTGCGCATCGAGTCGAACTCGCCGCTCGACTCGTCGACCGACACCGCCGTGAGCTGCGGATGCAGCCGCACCCGCTGCTGGGTGGTCACCGTCCCGGCCGTGTCGGCGTAGAACTTGTTCTCGTGGACGGTGAGCAGCGAGGCGTCCACGTGGTCGACGCCGTTCGCGCGCAGCAGCCGGCCGCTCCACTCCGCGAGCAGCGCCGACTTCTCCTCGTCCGGCACCGAGAACGGGTCGATCTCGTACGACGAGACCCACGTCCTGTCGGCGTGCACCGGCTCGCCGGCCAGCTCGACCCGCTCCTCCGACCCGGCGGCCCTGATCACCTGCGCGGACAGCTTCGCCATGGCCACCGCCTGCGAGGCGACCCGGGCGGCGGCGTCCATGGTCAGATCCACCCCGGAGGCGAAGCCCCACGTACCGCCGTGCACCACCCGCACCGCGTACCCGAGGTCGGTGGTGTCCGAGGATCCGGCGGGCCTGCCGTCCCGCAGCCGCCAGGAGGCGCTGCGCACCCGCTCGAACCGGAAGTCCGCGTGCTCGGCCCCCAGCGCACGCGCGCGTGCGAGTGCCGCGTCGGCGAGGGCCCGTAGGGGAAGCGCCGTGAAGGCTTCGTCGATGGAATGAGGCACGGAGGTCTCCCTGCTGTCGTGGCCTGTCGGGTCCGATCATGTCGTGGGAGCGGGCCGCCGGACCACATGTTTCGGGTCCCGGAACCGGCCCGTTCTGTAGGGTCCCGACAGCGACACCCCCGCGCCACTGTCGGTGCCCGCTTGCCCGCGCGCGCGGCGGTACCGATAGGTTTTCGACTGAAGCCGCCTGCCTCCACGGGTTCGGGCGGGTGTGTCAGACCGCTATCGAAAGGGTGATCCGTTGAGCCGCTCGGTTCTCGTCACCGGAGGCAACCGGGGCATCGGCCTCGCCATCGCCCGCGCTTTCGCCGACGCCGGCGACAAGGTCGCGATCACGTACCGCTCGGGTGAGCCGCCGGCCGGCTTCCTCGCCGTCAAGTGCGACATCACCGACCCGGAGCAGGTGGAGCAGGCCTACAAGGAGATCGAGGACCAGCACGGTCCGGTGGAGGTCCTGATCGCCAACGCCGGCGTCACCAAGGACCAGCTGCTGATGCGCATGTCCGAGGAGGACTTCACCTCGGTCATCGACACGAACCTCACGGGCACCTTCCGGGTCGTCAAGCGCGCCAACCGCGGCATGCTGCGCGCCAAGAAGGGCCGGGTCGTCCTGATCTCGTCCGTGGTCGGCCTGCTCGGCTCGGCGGGCCAGGCGAACTACGCCGCCTCCAAGGCCGCCCTGGTCGGCTTCGCGCGTTCCCTCGCCCGGGAGCTGGGCTCGCGCAACATCACCTTCAACGTCGTCGCGCCCGGCTTCGTCGACACCGACATGACCAAGGCGCTCAGCGACGAGCAGCGTGACAACATCGTGTCGCAGGTGCCGCTCGGCCGTTACGCGCAGCCGGAGGAGATCGCCGCGACGGTGCGGTTCCTCGCCTCGGACGACGCCTCGTACATCACTGGAGCCGTCATTCCGGTTGACGGCGGACTGGGAATGGGTCACTGATCACCATGAGCGGAATTCTCGAAGGCAAGCGCATCCTGGTCACCGGGGTGCTGATGGAGTCGTCCATCGCCTTCCACGTCGCCAAGCTCGCCCAGGAGCAGGGCGCCGAGATCATCCTGACCGCGTTCCCGCGGCCCACCCTGACCGAGCGCATCGCCAAGAAGCTGCCGAAGCCCGCCAAGGTCATCGAGCTCGACGTCACCAACGACGAGCACCTCGCGCGCCTGGCCGACGTGGTCGGCGAGGAGCTGGGCGGCCTCGACGGCATCGTCCACTCCATCGGCTTCGCGCCGCAGGACGCGCTCGGCGGCAACTTCCTGAACACGCCGTTCGAGTCGGTGGCCACCGCCATGCACGTCTCGGCGTTCTCCCTGAAGTCGCTGACCATGGCCTGCCTGCCGCTGATGCAGAACGGCGGCTCGGTCGTCGGCCTCACCTTCGACGCCCAGTACGCCTGGCCGCAGTACGACTGGATGGGCCCGGCCAAGGCCGCGCTGGAGGCGACCAGCCGCTACATGGCGCGCGACCTCGGCAAGCAGAACATCCGCTGCAACCTCATCTCGGCGGGCCCGATCGGCTCCATGGCCGCCAAGTCCATCCCGGGCTTCAGCGAGCTGGCCTCCGTGTGGGACACCCGTGCCCCGCTGGAGTGGGACCTGAAGGACCCGGAGCCGGCCGGCCGCGGTGTCGTCGCCCTGCTGAGCGACTGGTTCCCGAAGACCACGGGCGAGATCATCCACGTCGACGGCGGCCTGCACGCCATCGGCGCCTGACCTCCGCAGCCCACCGACGCCCCGTCTCCCGCCGCCCGCGGGGAGCGGGGCGTCACCCGTTCGGCTCACCGGCCGGGCCGCCGCCGCGCCGGCGGCGCACCCTGGATTACGCCTTCCCGCACGTCCCTCCGCAGCCCGGCCGAGGAGGTCCCCTTGTGCGCCTGTCCCGCAGCCTGGCCCCGGTGACCGCGGCCCTGGTCCTCGTGCTGTCCCTGCCGTACGACGCGCTGTCCCACGCGCGCGTGAACGACGCCAAGCCGCCCGCGCCGAGCCGGTTCGGCGCCTCCTGCCGCACGGCGGTCCGGGGCTCCCACGTGGAGGCCTACTGCCACAACCCCTACGTCGACACCGACCGGGTGCGACTGCACATCGAGTGCGCCCGCTGGTGGGACATCGACACCGACAGCGCCCCGGTGGCCGCCGGGCCCGCCATGACCGTACGGCTGACCGGCCGGTGCTGGAAGGAGGTCCGCTCGGTCTGGATCAGCCACCAGAAGGCGCGGTGAACCGGCCCGGGTCGCACAGGAACGGATAGCTCGCGGCCTCGGTCGCCGCAGCCTCCGCGTCCCCGGCGCGGATCGCGTCCAGCAGGCGGGTGTGGTCCATGTGGGTCTCCGGGGTCAGCTCCGCCCCGACGTCCGCGCGCAGCCAGTCCCGCAGCACCTCGCCCAGGTCGGCGTACATCGCGGTCATCACGTCGTTGTGGGAGGCGGCCACCACGGCCAGGTGGAAGGTGGCGTCGGCCGCCACGAACGCCTCCGCGTCGCCGGTCTCCCAGGCCTCCTCGCGCCGGGCCATCAGCGTGTCCAGCTGCTTGAGGTCCTTCTCGGTGCGCCGTTCGGCGGCCAGCTTCGCCGCGGCCGACTCCAGCGTGGCCCGCAGCTCGGCGATGTGCCGCGGGTCGGCGCCGGCGAAGCGGCGGTGCATCACGCCGGCCAGCTCGCTCGTGGCCACCACGTACGTGCCCGAGCCCTGGCGGATGTCCAGCAGACCGTTGTGGGCGAGCGCGCGGACGGCCTCGCGGACGGTGTTGCGGGCGACACCGAGCTGCTCGACCAGTTCCGGCTCCGTCGGGATGCGCGAGCCGACCGGCCACTCGCCGGAGGTGATCTGCTGCCGCAACGCGGCGATGACCTGCTCGGACAGCGCCGACCGGCGCGGGTGGCTCAAAGGCATGGCACACCTTCGCACGACAGGCCCGCGCGCGTGGACCGCGGGGGCCGGGAGGGCATGGAGAGCCGACGGGACCCAGGGGGCCGAGAGGACCTGGAGGACCGGCGGAATCGACAACCAATCATCCCATGATTCTATGATGGGTCTCATGGCTAGTGAGGAAACCCGCACAGTGGAGACCCGTACGGCGATGTCATCGACCGAACGCGGCACGGCCGGGGCCGCCCGGGAGGCGGCGCCCGGGGCGACGCACCGCACGCGCGCGTGGGCGACCCGGCTGGTCGTCGTCGGCATCGTGCTCTCCGCACTCAACCTCCGTCCCGCCATCACGAGCCTCGGCGCCCTCCTGGAGGAGGTCCGCGACGGGCTCGGCATGAGCGGCAGCGTCGCCGGCCTGCTCACCTCCGTGCCCCCGCTGTGCTTCGCCGTCTTCGGTGTCACCGCGCCCCGCCTGGCCCGCCGCTTCGGACCGGCCGCCGTGGTGTGCGCCGGCATGGCCGCCATCACCACCGGCCTGCTCATACGGCCGTACGTCGGCAACACGGCCGGATTCGTGGCCGCCAGCGCGCTCGCCCTGATGGGCATCGCCGTCAGCAACGTCCTGATGCCGGTCATCGTCAAGAGCTGGTTCCCCGACCGGGTCGGGTCCATGACCGGCCTGTACTCGATGGCCCTCGCCCTCGGCACCTCCCTCGCCGCCGCGGTGACCGTCCCGCTGACCGACGCCATGGGCGGCGGCTGGCAGCCCGGCCTCGCCGTGTGGGCGGCCCTCGCCGCCGCCGCGGTGCTGCCCTGGCTGCCCCTGGTCCGCGTCCGCGACGGCGGCGCCGGGGCCGCCCGGCCGGAGGGACCGGTGCGCGAGCCCGCGGACCGGCACGCTCCACTGCGGATCACCCGCAGCCGCACCGCCTGGGCCCTCGCCGTCTTCTTCGGCCTCCAGGCCACCGCCGCCTACATCACCATGGGCTGGATGCCGCAGATCTTCCGGGACGCCGGCGTCCCGGCCGGCACCGCGGGCGTGCTGCTCGCCGTCACCATGGTGATGGGCGTCCCGCTGGCCTTCGTCATCCCGCGAGTCGCCACCCGTCTGTCCCACCAGGGCCCGATCGTGCTGGTCCTGGGCGTCTGCGGACTCGCCGGGTACGCCGGTCTCTACCTCGCCCCGGCCGGCGGCTCCTGGGTCTGGGCGCTGCTGCTCGGCGTGTCCAACTGCGCCTTCCCGCTCGCGCTGACCATGGTCGGCATGCGGGCCCGCAGCGGTCCGGGCGTGGCCCAGCTGTCCGCGTTCGCGCAGAGCACCGGCTACCTGATCTCCATCCCCGGCCCGCTGCTGGTCGGCGTGCTCTACCAGCAGAGCGGTGGCTGGGGGCTGCCGATCGCCCTCATGGCGGGCCTCATGGTGCCGCAGATGGCGGTGGGCTTCCTGGCGGGCCGCGACCGCACGGTGGAGGACGAGGCGACGCGCTGACCCGCCCCGGGCGCCCCGGCGCCGCCGGACGCGTGGCGGGGTGCGAGACTGGGCGCATGCAGCCTGTGCTCGACCCGAACCCCAAGAACGGCCAGAAGAAGATGCTGCT
Organism: Streptomyces sp. NPDC107654; assembly: GCF_055639035.1. Lineage (NCBI taxonomy): Bacteria > Bacillati > Actinomycetota > Actinomycetes > Kitasatosporales > Streptomycetaceae > Streptomyces > Streptomyces sp. NPDC107654. The sequence goes on along the minus strand of NZ_JBVKBI010000031.1, from coordinate 18,545 downwards.
CGTCTTCGGATCGTTCCTCGCCATCTTCGTGATCATCGCCATCGTGGCGACCATCGCCTCCCCCTGACGGCAGCCCCCCGCCCGGGGTGGGGATGGCCCCCCGTCCCCTAGGGGGTAAGGGTCAGGGTCAACTGGGTGGAAGTCCGGATGGGTTGGCGGGCCCGGATTCCGTAGGTTCGAGAGGTGACCGCGGCAGGCGGTCAGGGACCCGCTCGAAGACCCACGGAGGCGACCATGCCGGCCCGCACCCACCCCCGGCCCCACCCGGCGACCACGGGCGGCGTCGACACCAGGCTGCCCTGGTGGGCGCTGGCCCTGCCCGCCCTGGCGTTCCTCGTGCTGCTCATGCTGATACTGAACCCGTCGGACGCCCACGCGGCGAGCGGCGACCCGGCGATCGCACACCTCCTGGAGCGCGCCCAGCAACTCCTCGCACGCTGACGGCAAGCTCCCTCGCGCGGTGAATCCGCATGTCAACTCCCTGCGCCGGGTGGCCTGTTTCGTGCGAAGCTGGGTTCCATGAGCGTCGCAGAACCCCGCAGGATCGTCCTCTTCCGGCATGCGAAAGCCGACTGGCCCCAGGTCCCCGACCACGAGCGCCCGCTCGCCGAGCGGGGCCGCACGGACGCCGCAGTCGCCGGACGCAAGCTGGCCGACACCGGCCTCACCTTCGACCTGGCCCTGTGCTCCACGGCGACCCGCACCCGCGAGACGTGGAAGCTCGCCGTCCACGAGCTGTCGCACCGGCCGAAGACCATCTATGAGGAGCGGGTGTACGAGGCCTCGCCCGGCGAGCTGATCGCCGTGCTCAACGAGGTCCCGGACGAGGCGCGCAACGTCATCCTGATCGGCCACAACCCAGGCGTGCACGGCCTGGCCGACATCCTGGCCGGCGCGGCCGAGGACGACGCCCGCGCGCGGATGAACCGCCGCGGCTTCCCCGCCGCCGCCTTCGCCCTGCTCTCCTTCGACGGCCCCTGGAAGAGCCTGGAGCCCGCCGTGGCCACGCTCAGGGACTACTGGGCACCCTCCGACTGACCCGGCCGGCCGGGGCCCGGCCGCCGCCGAGGCAGGCCGCCAGGACCGAGGCAGGACGCAGACCCGGGGCCGGCCGCCACGGTCGAGGCAGGCCGCCGACGCCGGAGGGCCCGGGACCGCACGGGGTGCCGGGCCCTCCGGGGGCGGGTGGCTGCGGGGACCCGCTCAGTCCTCGTCGTCGTGCATGTCCGCGGCCTCGACCTCTTCCCGGGTGATGCCGAGCAGATAGAGGACCGTGTCGAGGAAGGGGAAGTTCACCGCCGTGTGCGCCGCCTCGCGCACCACCGGCTTGGCGTTGAAGGCCACACCCAGGCCCGCCGCGTTCAGCATGTCCAGATCATTGGCGCCGTCGCCGATCGCCACCGTCTGCGCCAGCGGCACCCCGGCCTCCGCGGCGAACCGGCGCAGCAGCCGGGCCTTGCCCGCCCGGTCCACGATCTCGCCGGTGACCCGGCCGGTCAGCTTCCCGTCGACGATCTCCAGCGTGTTGGCCTGCGCGAAGTCCAGGCCCAGCCGTTCCTTCAGATCATCGGTGACCTGAGTGAAGCCGCCGGAGACGACCCCCACCTGGTAGCCGAGGCGCTTCAGGGTACGGATCAGCGTGCGCGCGCCCGGCGTCAGCCGCACCTCCTGGCGCACCTTCTCCACCACCGACGCGTCCAGCCCCTTCAGCAGGGCCACCCGCGCGTGCAGCGACTGCTCGAAGTCCAGTTCCCCGCGCATCGCCGCCGCCGTCACCTCGGCGACCTGGTCCTCGCAGCCGGCGTGCGCGGCGAACAGCTCGATGACCTCGTCCTGGATCAGGGTCGAGTCCACGTCCATGACCACCAGCCGCTGGGCACGCCGGTGCAGACCCGCCGCGACCACCGCGATGTCGACACCCAGTGCCGCCGCGTCGGAGGCCAGGGCCGTGCGCAGCGGCTCGGTCTCCACACCGGACACCGCGAACTCCACCGCCGTCACCGGGTACTTGGCGAGCCGGAAGATACGGTCGATGTTGCCGCCGGCCTTCGCGATCCGGGCGGCGATGGCGGCCGTCGACTCGGCGGTGAGCGGATGACCGAGGACGGTCACCAGGGAGCGGCCGAGACCGCGCGGCCGGTTGTCGCCGTGCCCCGAGATGATCTCCGCCTGCATCTTCATCGACTCGGCCCAGCTGTGCACGGTGGCCCGCAGGTCGCCCTCCAGACCGGCCGGGGGCTGGGTCACCAGCACACACAGCACCAGACGGCCTCGGGTGACGACCTGCTCGATGTCGACCACGTCGACGAGGTAGGCGGCAAGGGTGTCGAACAGACCGGCCGTGATGCCCGGCCGGTCCTTGCCGAAGATCTTGACGAGGAGGGTGGGGATCTCGGAGGTCTCCGAGGCGGAGGTCTGCGAAGCGCTCATGGTGTCACCACCGTATCCGGCACCCAGTGCCTTCCGCCCCTGAGGTCCGCCTGACGGACACGGAACAACGGGTGTCGGGCCGGTGACGGCGACCTTGCCACCGGAGAACGGCACCGCGCCGGGGCGGGGGACGGCGGCGGGTGCGGTGTGGGTCCGGGTGCGGATGCGGTCCGGGTGGGAGGCGGCTCGACGGGGGAGCGGACGGGGTACGGCTGGGACACGGGGCCGGGCGCGGTGCCGTCCCGGCTCCACAACGAGGGTCCCACGAGCCGCTCCGAACGGCAGGTCCGAGGGGCCGGGGCCGACGGCTGGTCCGGGGATCGGGCCGGACGGCCGGAGGGGCCGGGGTGGAACGGCTGGTCGCAGGAGCCGGGGCGGGGAGGCCGGGCCTGACACCGTCCACGCGTCCCCGCCGGCCTGCCGCTTCGCCGCCGACGGCCACCCGGCTCGGGGTCCGGCCGGCCCGTCGGCGCCGAATACCTCCGGGACCGGCGGGGGAGGAGCTCCGAGGGACCCCGCGATGGCCGTGCCCTGCGCACTTCCCCGACCGTAGACCCGGCCCCGCGCCGCGGACCCACCCCGCCTTACCCGCACCACCGGCCCACACCGCCGTACCCCCGGCCACCGGTTCTGTTCCCGTTCCTCCCGCACTCCCGGGCACACCTTGCCCCCGTGCACGAGGAGTTCAGCCGGTGACCTCCCAACTCCCGCCGGAACGAAGCGTCGTGGAGAGAGCCGCGGAGAGAGCCGCGGAGAGAACGGACAGGGCGCGTCGGAGCGCCCGCCCGCCCCCTTGGCAAGGCCCGGGTTTCGGTCAGGGGGCCGGGCCTGAAATAGTTCCCCACGATGTTCGACATCCCTAGACTCCCTGCGACGGGGGAAACTCGGGGGACAACTCAGTGGGGCATGGAGTGCCGGAACTCGTACTCGAAACAAACGGACGTACCTGGACACTTGATCCATCCAGGTCATACATCCTCGGACGCGATCCGCAGGGGGACATCGTCTTCGACGACGCCAGGGTGTCCTGGCGGCACGCCACGGTCAGCTTCAACGGCCGCAGTTGGGTCATCGAAGACCACGGCAGCACCAACGGCACGTTCGTGCAGGGCCGGCGCGTCCAGCACATGGAGATCGGCCAGGGCTCGGCGCTGCACCTCGGCAACGCGACCGACGGCCCGCGGCTGAACCTGTCCGCGGCCACGACCCCGGTCGGCGGCCCGGCGCAGCAGCCCCGGCAGCCGCAGGCGGCGGCCCCGTACGCGCCGCAGGGCGCCGGCGCACCCGGCTGGGCCCAGCAGGCCGCCCCGCAGCAGGCCGTGCCCCACCAGGCACCGCCGCAGCAGCAGCAGGCCCAGGCGGGCTGGCAGCAGCCGTCCGCGTTCCCGCAGCAGCAGGGCGGCGGCCCGGCCGAGCAGTACGTACAGAAGACGCCCGGTGGTGGCGCGGGGGCGCCGCCGGTCCACGGCGACCGCAGCCCGACCACGTTCCACCAGTTCGCGCTCGGCCGCGTGATGCGCATCGGCCGTGCCCTGGAGAACGACCTGGTCGTCTCCGACCTCCAGGTCTCCCGGAACCACGCCGAGTTCCACGCCACGCCCGACGGCCGCTTCGAAATCCGCGACCTCGGCTCGCACAACGGCACCTACGTCAACGGCCAGCCGATCGCGAAGGGCGGCTCGGCGCTGCTCGGCCCGAGCGACATCGTCGGCGTCGGCCACTCCACGTTCCGCATCGTCGGCGACCGCCTCGAGGAGTTCGTCGACACCGGTGAGGTCTCCTTCTCGGCCCGCCACCTGACCGTCACGGTCGACGGTGGCAAGCAGATCCTGAAGGACGTCTCCTTCGGCGTACCCGAGAAGTCGCTGGTCGCGGTGATCGGACCCTCCGGTTCAGGCAAGTCGACCCTGCTCAAGGCGCTCACCGGCTACCGGCCCGCCAACCAGGGCGAGGTCCTCTACGACAACCGGAACCTGTACAAGCAGTTCGCCGAGCTGCGTCAGCGCATCGGTCTGGTCCCGCAGGACGACATCCTGCACAAGGAGCTGACCGTCAAGAAGGCCCTGAAGTACGCGGCCAAGCTGCGCTTCCCGGCCGACACCACGGCGCAGGAGCGCGACGCCCGCATCGACGAGGTGCTGCGCGAGCTGAAGCTCGACATCCACAAGGACAAGAAGGTCACCTCGCTCTCCGGCGGCCAGCGCAAGCGGGTGTCGGTGGCGCTGGAGCTGCTCACCAAGCCGTCGCTGATCTTCCTGGACGAGCCGACCTCCGGTCTCGACCCGGGCATGGACCGCGACGTCATGCAGCTGCTGCGCGGCCTCGCCGACGACGGCCGTACCGTCCTCGTCGTCACCCACTCGGTGGCCGAGCTGGCCCTGTGCGACAAGCTGCTGGTGATGGCGCCGGGCGGCGCGGTCGCCTACTTCGGCCCGCCGGAGGAGGCACTGAACTTCTTCGGCTACGACAGCTGGGCCGACGTCTTCTCCGCCTTCGAGAACTACCGCGACTACGACTGGGCGGGCCGCTGGAAGGGCTCGCAGCACTACCAGATGTACGCGGCGGACGTCGACGCGGTCGCCCCGCAGGCGGTCCAGATGCCGCCGATGCAGGCGATCAGGCCGCCCAAGCCGCAGGGCTGGTTCTCGCAGTTCGTCACCCTGGTGCGGCGCTACGTGTCGGTCATCGCCTCCGACCGCGGCTTCCTCGCGCTGATGGTGCTCCTGCCGGCCGTCATCGGCTCGGTCAGCCTGCTGATCCACCCCGACCGCGGCCTGCTGCCGGGCGGCCCCAACCCGCAGACCGGCCAGATCGTGCCCAACGGCACCGCCACCACCGTGCTGCTGATCCTGGCGGTCGGCGCCTGCTTCGCCGGTGCCGCCAACTCCGTCCGCGAGCTGATCAAGGAACGGGTGATCTACGAGCGGGAGCGGGCCACCGGGCTGTCCCGGTCGGCGTACCTGATGTCGAAGGTGTTCGTGCTCGGCGTGATCACCGGGTTCCAGGGCCTGCTGGTCGGTGTCATCGGCTTCGGCCGGCGCGAGCTCCCGGACGAGGGCCTCGTCCTCGGTCACGCCACCCTGCTGGAGCTGTCCCTGCCGATCATGGGACTGGGCTTCGCCGCGATGATGTTCGGCCTGATCATCTCCTCGCTGGTGAAGACGGCCGAGAAGACCATGCCGCTGCTGGTCATGTTCGCGATCATCCAGGTCGTCTTCACGGGCTGCCTGTTCGCCCTGCACGGCACGGTCGGCGTCGACGAGTTCTCGTACCTGATGCCGTCCCGCTGGGCGGTGGCCGCGGCCGGCACCACGCTCGACTTCAACCGGATCAGCCCGCCGGAGACCGCCGGCGACAACGACCCGCTGTGGAACCACACGGTGGGCGCCTGGGCCGGGGACATGATCGCCCTGATCGCGCTCGGTGTGATCTGCGGCTTCTTCGTGGCCCGCTTCCTGCGCCGCCACGAGCCGGAGGTCATGCGCAAGTAGGTCCTGCGCGCGAGTAGGTCCTGCGCAAGAAGGCCATACGCGAGGAGGTCCCGCGCGAGCGGGCCCGCGCGTGTACGACGCCGAAGGGCGGCGCCCCGTGATCGGGGTGCCGCCCTTCGGCGTTACGTCGCAGAGGTCCCGCGCCAGGCCTCAGTACGCGCTGTTGACGTTGTCGATCGAGCCGTACCGGTGCGCCGCGTAGTTGGCGGCGGCGGTGATGTTCGCGACCGGGTCGTAGATGTTCCACGAGGTGCCGGCGACGTGGTACGCCTGGAAGGTCGGCGGGATGACCTGCAGGAGGCCCTTGGACGGGATGCCGTTGACGGCGTTGATGTCCCAGTTGTTGATGGCCATGGGGTTGCCGGAGGACTCCCGCATGATGTTGCGGTGCAGACCGCTGTAGCTGCCCGGGATGCCCTTGGACTTCATGATGTCCAGGGACTGGCGGATCCAGCCGTCGAGGTTGTTCGCGTACGTCGTCGCGGCGACCGGCTGCATCTGCGGACGCTCCACGGAGCGGGTGGCGGCGGCCTTGGCGGCGCGCACCTGCGCGGCCTTCTTCACGGCGGCCTCGGCGGCGGCCTTCTTGGCGGCGGCCTCCACGGCCTTCGCGGCGGCGGCCTTCTTCGCCACGGCCGCGTCGGCGGCCTTCTTCTGCGCCGCGAAGGCGTCGAGCTTGAGGTTGTCGGCGGCGAGCTGGTCCGTGACCGTGCCCTTGACGTTCTGCAGGACGGGGCCGGCGGCGACCTGGGCGGTCGTGGCCGGGGCGCCGGTGGCGACGGTCTCGGCGTTGCTCGGAGCGGCCGAGAGGGCCAGGGCGGCGGTGCCCAGCGCAGCGACACCGGCAACGGCGACCTTGTGCTGCTTGGTCAGAGCGCGACTATAAGCTCGGTTGAGGATGTTCTTGGGCATGGCTGATGGACCTCTTCGTGTAGCGCGGAGGTCGCTCCTGCGTCCGCCGGGGGAATCGACTCCTCCCGCACGAACGCCGCGGGGCGGTGAACCCTGCGGCGCTGAGCGACGGAAGCAATTCTTAGCTGGCGCAAAACGCCCAGGCAAAGGTGTGACGTACGATCCGGGATAGTGGATCAGGGAAGGGCAAAACGGGACAGACAGGGCCGTCTATCCCGTTCATGTGGGGGCGGTTTATCTCCTATGCCCTTTCGTACGTGATGTAGGCCCTATGTGCGGGCTCACACCGGGCGCCATGCCGTCTCACCATCCGTTGCCACCGCAACGCGCTGTGTGAAGGGCTCTCCTCCGGAAGGACGAGATGGACGTCGCCGAACTCGTGCCACAGGTAACGCCCGCGCAGCGCCTCCTCGTAGGCCCGGCCGACCGCCGCCCGCCCGGCGATCGCCTCCAGCATCAGCAGGTGGGAGGCCTCCGGTTCGTGCAGCCCGGTCAGCAGCCCGTCCACCACCCGCACTCCCCGCCCGGGCGTCACCACCAGGTCCGTCCACCCCTGCGCGGCCCGCACCACCCCGTCCGGCCCCGCGGCCGACTCCACGGCCCGGACGGCCGTCGTCCCCACCGCGACCACCCGGCCGCCACCGGCCCGCACGGCGTTGACCACCCGCGCCGACGCCTCCGGCACCGCGAACCGCTCCGGATACGGCGGCTCGTGCGCCTCCGCCGACGACACCCCCGTGTGCAGGGTCACCGGCGCGAACTGCACGCCCCGGCTCACCAGCTCCGCCACGAGTCGCCCGGTGAACGGCCGGGCCGCACTCGGCATCTCCGCACTGCCCGCCCCGTCCGGCGAGGCGAGCGCGAACACCGTCTGGTACGCGGACAGCGGCTGGTCCCGCTCCGTATAGGAGTAGCGAATGGGCCGCCCGTGCTCCCGCAGCACCTCCGCCACGTCCGCCCCGGCGGCCCGCGCCCACCACAACCGCTCCCCGTCCGCGCTCAGCGGCTCCTCCAACAGCAGCCGGCCACCGCCCGGCAAGGACACCCTTGTCCCCGCGGGCAAGCCCGTACGCGCGCGCGTGCTACCGCGCCCGTCCGGCTCCCGCAGCTCCACCGCCCACCGCCCGTCGTCCCCGCGCGTGGAGACGTGCACCACCACGCGCGCGTGCCCGACCCGCCCGTTCACCGCGGCGGCCAGCGTCGGAGAGGTGTTCACCACCAGCAGGTCCCCCGCCCGCAGCAGCCGCGGCAGCTCGCGGAACACGTGATGCGCCACCGCCGTACCGCGCGACACCAGCAGCCGTACGGCGTCCCGCCCCAACCCGGGCCCCCGCTGCTCGGCCGGCACGCGCGCGGACAACTCCTCGGGCACCTTCCCCCACGCCCGGACCGGCTCACCCCGGGGCACCCCCATCGCCGGCGTCACCGAGCCTCCAGCAGTGCCGCCGCGGTGTACCGGCCGCTCGCCGGGCGCCGGTCCAGCAGCCGCAGGAAGGCCGGGGCGATCTCCTCCGGCGCCGGCGTCCCCGACAGGTCCTCGTCCGGCTCCGCCGCTGCCGACATGTCCGTCCGCATCCCGCCCGGATCCACCCACCAGACCCGCAGCCCCGGCTCCTCCACCGCGAGCACCGCGGACAGCTGGTCCAGTGCCGCCTTCGTCGCACCGTACGCGCCCCACGTCCGGTAGGCCTCCACGGCCGCGTCCGAGCTGACGTTGACCACGACGCCGGCGGGCGCCTCCCGCAGCAGCGGCAGCGCCTCCTGGAGCAGCCCCAGCGGCGCCACCAGGTTCGTCTCCAGCGCCGCCCGGAAGCCGTCCAGCGGCTGGCCGCCCAGCGGCACCAGCGGCTCGGCACCCAGGACCCCCGCGTTGTTCACCACCACGTCGAGACCGCCGAGCCCCTGCGCGGCCGCCACCAGCACCGCCCGGTGCCCGCTGCCGGTGACGTCCCCCGGCAGCGCCACCACGCGCGCGCCGTGCCGCGCACCGAGCTCCCTGACGGCCCGCGCGGTCTCCCTCAGACCGTCGGCGCCCCGCGCGTCGAGGACCAGGTCCCAGCCCCGCGCGGCCAGCGCCTCGGCGAGCGCCCGCCCCAGACCCTTCGAGGCCCCCGTGATGATCGCTACCGGCATGACTACCGTCCCCTCGTCACCCACCGCCCCCGACGGGCGGTGGCCACACCGTAGGAACGGCACCGCCGTGACCGCCTCGGACGCGGGCCGCAAGACGCCAGGGCCCTTCGGCGTAGGCCCCACGCCCCGCCCCGGACGCCCGGGCCCCCGCCCCACGGCCGACGCCCTACGCCCTCCGCGGCGTCCACAGCCTGCGCCCTACGCCCCACGGCCGACGCCCTACGCCCCCGCCCCCGCCGGGCGCCCACGGCCTGCGTCCTACGCCGCGCCAGCGGCCTGCGCCGCTTCGTCCGGGTCACGCGCCCTACGCCGCTTCGTCCGGGTCACGCGGCGTACTGCGCCCGGTCGCCAGTGGCCTGCACCTACGCTCGGCGCCGACAACCTGCGTCCGTCCGCCCCCGGCCCGTGGCCAGCGCCCGACGCCCCGCGCCGGTGGCCTACGCCTCTCCGTCCGGGCCGCGCGCCCCACGTCCGCTTCCCGCGCCCCGCACCTACGCCCGGCGCCTGTGGTGGCCTGAGCTCCTCCGCCCTCGGCCCGTCCGCCCTCGGCCCGTGGCCGGCCCCAAGGCCTCCGCGCCAAGCGGCCGACGCCACCCGTCCCGGACCGGACCCACCCTTCACGTCCTACGCGCCCTACACCCCAGGCCCGGGGCCGAGGACCTACGCCACCCGTCCTAGGCCGAGCGGACCGGCGTTCGCCGCCACGGGACGGATCCGCGCTGTCGGACCCCGCCGGTACCGTGAGGACATGAGTCAAGGCCCCCGGTCCGGCCTCGCCGCGGTGAGTTCCGCGCTGCTGGCCATGAGCAGGCACCTGGAGGTGCGCGACGTCCTCAAGACGATCGTCGCCTCCGCCCGCGAGCTGCTCGACGCGCAGTACGCCGCCCTCGGCGTCCCCGACGACCACGGCGGCTTCGCCCAGTTCGTCGTGGACGGCGTCAGCGACGCCCAGTGGCGCGCCATCGGCCCGCTCCCGCGCCAGCACGGCATCCTCGCCGCGATGCTGCACGAGGCGAAGGCCGAGCGCCTCGCCGACGTGCGCAAGGACCCCCGCTTCGAGGGCTGGCCGGCCGCCCACCCCGACCTGGTCGACTTCCTGGGCCTGCCGATCAAGGACGGCGAGGAGGTCATCGGGGCCCTGTTCCTCGCGAACAAGCGCTGCGCCAAACCGGAGGGCAGCTGCGGCTTCACCCAGGAGGACGAGGAACTGCTCGCCATCCTCGCCCAGCACGCCGCCATCGCCCTCACCAACGCGCGCCTCTACGAGCGCAGCCGCGAACTGACCATCGCCGAGGAGCGCTCCCGCCTCGCCCACGAACTGCACGACGCGGTCAGCCAGAAGCTGTTCTCCCTGCGCCTGACCGCCCAGGCGGCAGCGGCGCTCGTGGACCGCGACCCCGCCCGCGCCAAGGGCGAACTGCACCAGGTGGCCTGCCTCGCCGCCGAGGCCGTCGACGAACTGCGCGCCGCCGTCGTGGAGTTGCGGCCCGCAGAGCTGGACGAGGACGGCCTGATCGCCACCCTGCGCACCCAGTCCAAGGTCCTCGACCGCGCCCACAGCGCGCGCGTGACCTTCACCAGCAACGGCTTCCGTGCCCTGCCCGCCGCCCAGGAGGAGGCCCTGCTCCGGGTCGCCCAGGAGGCCCTCCACAACGCCCTGCGCCACTCCGGTGCCGACCGGGTCGACGTCAGCGTGGAGCGGCGCGGCGGCGGAGCCGTCCTGCGCGTCACCGACGACGGCAGCGGCTTCGACCCCACGGCCGTCCGCCGCGCCGGACGGCACCTCGGCCTGGTCTCGATGCGGGACCGGGCGAGCGGGGCCGGCGGCACGCTGACCGTGGACTCGGCGCCCGGCAAGGGCACCACGATCGAGATGGAGGTCCCCGGTGGGTGAACCGATCAAGGTGCTGCTGGTCGACGACCACCAGGTCGTCCGCCGGGGCCTGCGCACCTTCCTGGAGGTACAGGACGACATCGAGGTCGTCGGCGAGGCCGCCGACGGCACGGAGGGAGTCGCCCGAGCCGAGGAACTGCGGCCCGACATCGTCCTCATGGACGTCAAGATGCCGGGCATGGACGGCATCGACGCCCTGCGCAGACTGCGCGAACTCGACAACCCCGCGCGCGTGCTGATCGTCACCAGCTTCACCGAGCAGCGCACCGTCGTCCCGGCCATGCGCGCGGGCGCCGCCGGGTACGTCTACAAGGACGTGGACCCCGACGCCCTCGCCGCCGCCATCCGCTCCGTGCACGCGGGGCACATCCTGCTCCAGCCGGAGGTCGCCGACGCCCTGCTCTCCCAGGAGGAGGCCAACACCGGTCAGGGCAGAGGCGGTTCGCTCACCGAGCGGGAACGCGAGGTGCTCGGCCTGATCGCGGACGGCCGCTCCAACCGGGAGATAGCCCGCGCCCTCGTCCTGTCCGAGAAGACCGTCAAGACGCACGTCTCCAACATCCTGATGAAGCTCGACCTCGCCGACCGCACCCAGGCCGCGCTGTGGGCCGTACGCCACGGCGTGACCGGCTGAGACGCCCTCACCAAAGCCTCACCCGCGGCAACACGAAGGGTCACGGCCCAGGCTGAGATTCATACCGTCGTGGGAAAGTCACCCGGATGGCGCACCCTCCGCGGGGCTCCGCCGTTCTCCAGTGCGTGCCGCGGTGATCGCCGCGGTGACAGCCTAGGAGGGGTAGACAGTGAAGAACCTGAAGAAGGCGGCGGCCGTGACGATGGTGGCCGGTGGCCTGGTGGCCGCCGGTGCCGGCCTTGCCTCCGCCCACGGCGGTGCCCACGCGGCCGGCGAGGCCGCCGGCTCCCCGGGCGTCGGCTCGGGCAACGTCGCCCAGGTCCCGGTCCACGTCCCGGTGAACGCGGTCGGCAACAGCGTGAACGTCATCGGTGTGCTGAACCCGGCCTTCGGCAACCTCGGCCTCAACCACTGAGGACCGCCCGACGGCGCACCGAGGCCTCCCGGACCCGTCGGGAGGCCTGTCGGGTTCCCACCCCGGCAGCGGTTACCGCGCGCCCCGCTCCCGCTCCTCCACGTACGCGTTGTACGCCGCCACCTGCGCCCGCCGGGCCGTCCGCTCGACCGGCCTCAGCGCCTCCGCCCGCGCCCTCATCTCGGCCGAGCTGACCGCACCCCCGTACCCGTTGCCGTACGCCAGCGACACCAGCAGCCCCACCCGCTGGGCCAGCTCCAGCACCCGGACCGCACGCGGCGGATATCCCGGCGCCAGCCCCTCGCACCCCCGCTCGGCCCGCGCCCGGTACGCGTCGATCGCCGCCTCCGCCACCGGACCCGACCCGGCGACGTCCAGCTTCGACAGCACGTCGGTCGCCTCCCTGAGCGCCTCCGCCAGCTCCCGCTCGGCCTCACCCAGCGACGGGACATCGGCGGGCGGCGCCGGGCGCACCGGCAGCACGTGCCAGACCACCTCGACGTGCACATCGCCCTGCGGCCCGGCCTCGTCCACCTCGGGCACCAGCCCGAACGCGGCGCCGTGACAGACCACCGCCTCCTCGGCCTCCAGCGCCCGCGCATTGAACTCCGGCGGACCGCTCAGCCCCAGCGGATGCCCCGGCGCCGGCAGCGCCACCCGCAGCCCGGTCACCCCCAGCGCGCGCAGCCGCCCCAGCGCGAGCGTCAGCCCGACCGGCGCGGACTCGTCGGGCAGCCCCTCCACCCGGTGCACCGCGTCCCCGCCCACGATGGCGAGTACGGCGTCATCCGGAGAGACAAGTCCGGCCAAAAGGGCATTTCCCCAAGCGGCAAGGCGTCCTGAACGCGGTTCCGAGAGCATGCCCCCACCCTAAGGACCGGACCGATGGAATGGGGCGGGGCACTCGTGGCGTAGATTTCATAAGGGCTGCGCCCACCGGCGCGGCGGACCCGAGCCACAGGCGTACGCGAGCCGAGACCGGCCACACTGCAAGGGGAGACAACGCGCTCATGAGCGATGTTCTGGAGCTTCAGGACGTATCCGTGGTCCGCGAGGGCCGGGCTCTGGTGGACCAGGTCTCCTGGTCGGTGAAGGAGGGCGAGCGCTGGGTCATCCTCGGCCCCAACGGCGCCGGCAAGACCACCCTCCTGAACGTCGCCTCCAGCTACCTCTTCCCCAGCAAGGGCACCGCCACCATCCTCGGCGACACCCTCGGCAAGGTCGACGTCTTCGACCTGCGCCCCCGCATCGGCATGGCCGGCATCGCCATGGCCGACAAGCTCCCCAAGCGACAGACCGTCCTGGAGACGGTGCTCACGGCCGCCTACGGCATGACCGCCACCTGGCACGAGGACTACGACGAGGTCGACGAGCGGCGCGCCCGCGCCTTCCTCGACCGCCTCGGCATGAGCGACTACCTGGACCGCAAGTTCGGCACCCTCTCCGAGGGCGAGCGCAAGCGCACCCTGATCGCCCGCGCCCTGATGACCGACCCCGAGCTGCTCCTGCTGGACGAGCCCGCCGCCGGTCTCGACCTCGGCGGCCGCGAGGACCTGGTCCGCCGCCTCGGCCGCCTCGCCCGCGACCCCATCGCCCCCTCCATGATCATGGTCACGCACCACGTCGAGGAGATCGCCCCCGGCTTCACCCACGTCCTCATGATCCGCCAGGGCAAGGTCCTCGCCGCCGGCCCGATCGAGCTGGAACTCACCTCCCGCAACCTCTCCCTCTGCTTCGGCCTCCCGCTCGTCGTGGAGCAGGTCGGCGACCGCTGGACCGCCCAGGGCCTGCCCCTGTCCTGACCCCGCCGCTCCCCCCTTCGCGCCCTGTCCGCCGCCCGGCCACGGCCCTACCATGACCATGTGAACGACATCGACGCATGGGTGTGGTGGCTCGTCGGCGCGGCGGCGCTCGGAATCCCGCTCGTGGTCACCGCGATGCCGGAGTTCGGCATGCTCGCGGTGGGAGCCGTCGCGGCGGCGGTCGTCTCCGCCCTCGGCTTCGACGCCGTCCTCCAGGTCCTCACGTTCGTCGTCGTCTCCGTCGCCCTCATCGCCGTCGTCCGGCCCATCGCGGCCCGGCACAGCCGGCAGCGCCCCCAACTCGCCACCGGCGTCGAGGCGTTGAAGGGCAGACAGGCGGTCGTACTGGAACGGGTCGACGCGTCCGGCGGCCGTATCAAACTCGCCGGGGAGGTCTGGTCGGCCCGCGCCCTCGACACCGGCCGCGCCTACGAAGCGGGCCAGGAGGTGGACGTCGTGGACATCGAAGGAGCCACCGCGATCGTCATCTGAGGACAACTCACCGAGAACGACGCACACGTTGCACGACGGTCTGTCAGACTCGACCAGCAAGATCCTCAACAGTCATGAGATCGGCCGAAGGCGCCGAGGCGGAGAAGGGTACGGGGAACGACGATGGAACCGGTCATCATCGTCTTGATCATCCTGGTGGTGTTGGTCTTCATCGCCCTGATCAAGACCATCCAAGTCATCCCACAGGCCAGCGCCGCCATCGTGGAGCGCTTCGGCCGCTACACGCGGACGCTGAACGCGGGCCTCAACATCGTGGTCCCGTTCATCGACACCATCCGCAACCGCATCGACCTGCGGGAACAGGTCGTACCGTTCCCGCCGCAGCCGGTGATCACCCAGGACAACCTGGTCGTGAACATCGACACGGTCATCTACTACCAGGTCACCGACGCCCGGGCCGCCACCTACGAGGTCGCCAGCTACATCCAGGCGATCGAGCAGCTCACCGTCACCACGCTGCGCAACATCATCGGCGGCATGGACCTCGAACGGACCCTTACCTCCCGCGAGGAGATCAACGCGGCCCTGCGCGGCGTCCTCGACGAGGCCACCGGCAAGTGGGGCATCCGCGTCAACCGCGTCGAACTCAAGGCCATCGAGCCGCCCACCTCCATCCAGGACTCGATGGAGAAGCAGATGCGCGCCGACCGGGACAAGCGCGCCGCGATCCTCACCGCGGAAGGAACCCGCCAGGCCGCCATCCTCACCGCGGAGGGCGAGAAGCAGTCCCAGATCCTGCGCGCCGAAGGTGAGGCCAAGGCGGCAGCTCTGCGGGCCGAGGGCGAGGCCCAGGCCGTCCGCACGGTCTTCGAGGCCATCCACGCCGGCGACCCCGACCAGAAGCTCCTGTCCTACCAGTACCTCCAGATGCTCCCCAAGATCGCCGAGGGCGACGCCAACAAGCTCTGGATCGTCCCCAGCGAAATCGGCGACGCCCTCAAGGGCCTCTCCGGAGCGATGGGCAACTTCGGCCCCCTGGGCGGAGGTTCGGGCAACGGCTCGTCGGGCAACGGCGGAGCGTCCGGCGCCGAGCGCCGGGAGAAGCCGAGCATCGACTGAGGACTGGAGAATCCCGGATGTCTCCCGCGCCCCCTCAGGGGCGCGGGCAACCGCGCGAGAAGCGACGGACCACCCGCGGCCGCCGACCAGCAGAACCCGGCAGATGCCTAGGCCGCATCCCGAGCGAGCCACTCAGGAAGGGCCCCGAAGTCCTCGGTGCCCATGGCAAGGAGCATCGCGTCGGCCGGCGTCGGCTCGAACGGCTCCCGCAACAGCGCCATCCCCGCCTCCTCCGGAGTCCGGTTCGCCTTCCGGTGGTTGTCCTCCGCACACGCGGCGACGGTATTCAGCCATGTGTCCTGCCCACCCTGCGACCGCGGCAGCACATGGTCCACGGTCGTCGCCCGGCGCCCGCAGTACGCGCACCGGTGCCGGTCCCGTACCAGCACCCCCCGCCGCGACCACGGGGCTTGTCTTCGGAACGGCACCCGCACGTACCGGCACAACCTGATCACCCGAGGCGCCGGTATGTCGACGTCGGCACCCCGCATCCGCAGCTCGGGATGGGCCTGCTCGACCACGGCCTTGTCCTGGAGCACCAGCACCACCGCACGGTTCAACGTCACCGTCGACAGCGGCTCGAAGCTCGCGTTCAGAACCAACGTGTCACGCACCCAGCCCACCTCCCGTGTGCACCTGCCCACCCCCCGGCGGGCTCGGATCAACTCTGGACGGGCGCGCCGGGATGGACAACGCAATAAAAAATGCCCGCCTCCGATCACTTCCAAGACCGGAGGCGGGCAAACGTTCAATGAACCCTTGGCTGAATCCGTGCGCCGGGGTCAGCCCTGCGCGGGGTTCTCGTACTCACCGATGAGCTGGGCACGCGCGAGCGTGTGGAACCGCAGGTTGAAGCCGACGACGGCCGGAGACGCGTCCGCGTCCGGGCCCAGCTTCTCCTGGTCCACCGCGTACACCGTGAACACGTACCGGTGCGGACCGTCCCCGGGCGGCGGAGCGGCACCGCCGAAGTCCTTCGTCCCGTAGTCGTTCCGCGCGTGGACGGCGCCCGCGGGCAGCCCCTCGAACCTGCCGCCGCCCGCACCCGCCGGCAGCTCCGTCACCGAGGCCGGGATGTCGAACAGCACCCAGTGCCAGAACCCGCTGCCGGTCGGCGCGTCGGGGTCGTAGCACGTCACGGCGAAGCTCTTGGTCTCCGGCGGGAAACCCTCCCAGCGCAACTGCGGCGAGGTGTTGCCCTCCGCCTGGACCTGGGCGCTCTTCAGCGTCGCGCCCTCCTCGATGTCCTCGCTCGTCACCGTGAACGACGGCACGGGCGGGTGGAAATCGTGGGGGAGCGGCCGCCGCTTGAGCTCGGTCACCTCGGTACCTCCTGATCGATGATCTGGAACCAGCAGCTCCGAGCCTAGAACCAGTTGCGCTTGCTGCCGACCTCGGACAGCCACTGGTTGAGGTAAGCCGCCCAGTCGGTCCCCTGCCAGTCGTTCAGGCCCACCTGGAAGGACCGGTAGGTGTCGCTCCCCTCGCTGAACAGGCCTGGCTTCTTGTCCATCTCCAGCACGACGTCCATCGCGTGCTCGTCGGCGACGAAGCTCAGCTCGACCTGGTTCAGACCCCGGTACTGCGACGGTGGGAAGAACTCGATCTCCTGGTAGAACGGCAGCTTCTGCCGCGTACCCCGGATGTGGCCGCGTTCCATGTCCGCGCTCTTGAAGCGGAAGCCCAGCTGGATGAACGCGTCCAGGATCGCCTTCTGCGCCGGCAGCGGGTGCACGTTGATCGGGTCGAGGTCGCCGGAGTCCACGGCCCGCGCGATCGCCAGCTCGGTGGTCACACCGATGTTCATCCCCCGCAGCGCCTGACCGTCGATCATGGTGACCGGCGTCTCCCAGGGGATCTCCAGCCCGAACGGCACCGCGTGCACGGCCCCCGCCTGCAGTTCGAAGGCCCCGCCGAGCCGCACCTTCGTGAACTCGATGTCCTGCTTGTACTCCTGGTCGCCGCTCTCCACCTCGACCTTGGCCTGCAGGCCGACGGACAGTCCCTCGATGGCCTGGTTCACGGACCCGCCCTGGATCCGCACCTCACCCTGGACGACACCACCCGGTACGACGTTGACCTCGGTGAGCACCGTCTCGACCGACGCCCCGCCGGCCCCCAGGCTCGCGAGCAGCTTCTTGAACGCCATGACTCTCCCTTTACGAATGGACCCTCGACCCGTACAAACGCGATCGGCCCTCGCCCGGTTCCGCCGGAGCGGTGCCCCGTCTGGGCTACCCTCGGAGAGCATGATCGCGCCCCCGGACCGTACGCCACTGCCCCGAAGCTTCTTCGACCGCCCGGTCCTGGAGGTCGCGCCCGACCTCCTCGGCCGCATCCTGGTCCGGACGACACCCGACGGCCCCATCGCCCTCCGCCTCACCGAGGTGGAGGCCTACGACGGCCAGAACG
This sequence comes from Streptomyces sp. NPDC107654, assembly GCF_055639035.1. Taxonomy (NCBI): domain Bacteria; kingdom Bacillati; phylum Actinomycetota; class Actinomycetes; order Kitasatosporales; family Streptomycetaceae; genus Streptomyces; species Streptomyces sp. NPDC107654. The sequence goes on along the minus strand of NZ_JBVKBI010000031.1, from coordinate 850 downwards.
ACCCCGGCTCCCACGCCTACCGCGGCCGCACCGCGCGCAACGCGGTGATGTTCGGCCGGCCCGGACACGTGTACGTCTACTTCACCTACGGCATGTGGCACTGCATGAACCTCGTCTGCGGACCCGAGGGCCGGGCCAGTGCGGTGCTGCTCCGCGCGGGGGAGGTCGTCGAGGGCGCCGAACTGGCCCGCAAGCGGCGTGTTTCGGCGCGGAACGACAAGGAACTGGCCAAGGGCCCGGCCCGGCTGGCCACCGCCCTGGAGGTGGACCGGGCCCTGGACGGCACGGACGCGTGCACCTCCGGCGAGACCCCCCTGAGGATGCTGACCGGGACCCCGGTCCCCTCCGACCAGGTGCGCAGCGGCCCCCGTACCGGTGTCGCCGGCGAGGGCGGGAACGGCGACCTGCACCCGTGGCGTTTCTGGGTCGCCGACGATCCGACCGTCAGCCCCTACCGTGCCCACGTCCCAAGGCGCCGCCGAGGTTGACTCGGCTCGGCAGGATGCGTAATGTAGCCCGAGCCGCTGAACCGGGTACGGCGATCGCCTGCAGCCGGAGCGGCCAACCCACCACCTAGCCACACCCCCTCAGCCGGGGTCGTTTCCGGCGCGCCCGCGCGCCCGAATGCGAACGCGCGAGACTCGATTATGAGTCGTCGAGGGAAGCGGCTAAAGTGGTGAACGTCGAAAGGCCGGAGGCGAAAGCCAAAAGCCCACAGGCAAATCCCGCCGACCGGGAATCGGACGCCGAAAGGTTCTGATAGAGTCGGAAACGCAAGACCGAAGGGAAGCGCCCGGAGGAAAGCCCGAGAGGGTGAGTACAAAGGAAGCGACCGTTCCTTGAGAACTCA